>CAIPBT010000032.1 GCA_903863375.1 uncultured Ferrovum sp. | reverse complement strand
TCAGCTTCCAGCTGGGCTGGTGTTTGATTCGGGCCAGCTTCCAGCTGGGCTGGTGTTTCATTCGGGCCAGCTTCCATCTGGCCCAGGGCATCTTCCAGCACGGGCAAGGCCGACGGATCGGCTTCGAGTTCGGCCAGGGGGGGCAACTCCTGCAGAGAGCGTAAGCCGAGATCATCCAGCATGCGGCGGGTCGTGCCAAACAGTTCCGGTCGGCCGGGCACTTCCCGCTGTCCGATCACGTCGATCCAGCCGCGTGCCTCGAGGGCACGCAGCACCTGGCTGGAGACCGCCACACCGCGGATTTCCTCGATGTCACCGCGCGTCACGGGTTGGCGATAGGCGATGATGGCGAGCGTCTCCATGACGGCACGGGAATAGCGCGGTGGCCGCTCGGGATTGAGACGCGACATGCGCGCCTGCACATCCGGACGGGTCTGAAAGCGCCAGCCAGTGGCCACCTGGGTGAGCATCAGCCCACGGTCGCGCCACGCGTCGCGCAGCTCCTCCAGCAGGCGACGCAGCACGTCGGTAGGCAGTTCCTCATCAAACAGCTTGCGCAGCTGGCTCGGCGACAGGGGTTCGGTGCTGGCCAGCAGGCTTGCCTCGATCAGGCGGCGTGCCTGTGCCGGGTCGATGTCGGCGCCCGAGCCGACCAGGTCGCGCCCGGCTCCCGCGCCGGCAGGATCCCCTGCGGCGCCTGTCCCAGCGGCATCAACCGGCGTCTCCGTTCCGTCAGCATCGCGCCCTGACGCGCTTCCAGGGACAGGGTCAGTAGACATCAATCAGTCTCGGCAACAGGTTCGAGGATCGGCTCGCGGCCGGCGAGGCGGACGTAGATGGGTGCGAAATTCTGCTCCTGCATCAACTGAACCAGCCCCTCTTTCACCAGTTCCAGCAGGGCGACGAAATGCACCACCACGATGGGGACCGGTGCTCCGGCGTCGAACAGATCCAGAAATCCCAGGAAGGCACCATCACTCAAGCGCCGCAGGATACGGGTCATGTGCTCACGCACCGAGAGTTCCTCCCGGGCGATTTGGTGATGACGATTCATGCGGGCGCGTGCCAGCACCGCGTACCACGCATCGCGCAGTTCCTCGGCCGCCACCTGGGGCAGGCGGGGCGCCAGATCCTGCAGCAGTTCGGCCGCTGCTGGCTGGAAGTCGCGCCCGATGCGCGGAATGGCGTCGAGGGCGCGGGCGGCCAGCTTGATCCGTTCGTATTCCAGCAGGCGGCGCATCAGTTCCGCGCGCGGGTCGGCCGACTCGTCCTCGACCACATTGGGCGGGCGCGGCAGCAGCATGCGTGACTTGATCTCGATCAGCACGGCTGCCATCACCAGATACTCAGCGGCCAGTTCGAGCCGCGTCGACTGCATGGCATCGATGTAGGCCACATATTGCAAGGTCAACTCGGCCATCGGAATGTCGAGGATGTCCAGCGCGTTTTTGCGGATCAGATACAGCAGAAGGTCGAGCGGTCCCTCGAAACTTTCCAGGAAGACTTCCAGCGCCTCGGGCGGAATATACAGGTCCTGCGGCAGTTCCAGCAGGGCTTCGCCGCGCACCCGCGCCCGCGCCGGCGGCGCTGCCGCCGGATCCTGCCCCTCTCCATCCGCCGGGACGCCGGCGTCGCCGGGCGGCGCCGGAATCACTCCTGGCTCGACCATCACGTGTAATTGAGGCCCATGGCATCGCGCACATCGCGCATCGTGTCCTGGGCGAGCTTGCGGGCGCGTTCACAACCATCCGCCAGCACGTTGCGGACGGCGGTGGGATCTTCCTGCAGGGCCAGTGCCCGCTCGCGCACCGGCACCAGCTCGGCCTGCATGCGGTCGATCACCGGCTGCTTGCAGTCAAGGCAACCGATGCCGGCCGTGGTACACCCTTCGTGCACCCAGCGCCGGGTGTCGTCGCTGCTGTACACCTCGTGCAGCGACCACACGGGACACTTGCCAGGATCACCGGGATCGCTGCGGCGCACCCGCGCCGGATCGGTCGGCATGGTGCGCACCTTGCGGGTGATGGTGTCTGGCTCGTCACGCAACGCAATGGTGTTGCCATACGATTTCGACATCTTCTGACCGTCAAGGCCGAGCAGGCGTGAGGCCTGCGTCAGTCGCGCCTGCGGCTCGGCGAGGATCATCTTGCCACTGCCTTCGAGATAGCCAAAGACGCGTTCGCGGTCTGCCACCGTCAGGTTCTGGGTGTCGGCCAGCAGCGCGCGTGCCGCCTCGAGGGCTTCGTCGTCACCTTGTTCGGTGTAGCGCGTCCGCAGTTCCAGGTACAGACGCGATTTCTTGTTGCCCAGGCGCCGGACCGCCATCAACGCCTTTTCTTCAAAGCCGGGCTCGCGACCGTAGAGATGGTTGAACCTGCGCGCAATCTCGCGGGTGATTTCGATGTGCGGCACCTGGTCTTCGCCAACCGGCACCTGATTGGCGCGATAGATCAGGATGTCGGCCGCCTGCAGCAGGGGATAGCCAAGAAACCCATAGGTAGACAGATCACGGTCGGCGAGGCTGTCCTGCTGGTCCTTATAGCTTGGCATGCGTTCCAGCCAGCCCAGCGGCGTCATCATCGACAGCAGCAGATGCAGTTCGGCATGCTCCGGCACGCGCGACTGGATGAACAGCGTGGACTGGTTCGGATCGATGCCCACCGCCAGCCAGTCCGTCACCATGTCCCAGACGCTCTGCTCGATCAATGCCGGTTCGGTGTAATGCGTGGTCAGGGCATGCCAGTCGGCGACCATGAACAGGCACTCATGCTCGTGCTGCAACTGGATCCAGTTTTTCAGCACACCGTAGTAGTGCCCCAGATGCAGGGCCCCGGTTGGCCGCATGCCAGACAGGACGCGATCAGGATACATGGCGGAAAACCACTCGCGGATGGAAAGACGGCACAGTCATCAGGAGCCCGCCACGAGGCCAGCCAGGCCCAGGGCCGTATTGGCGATCGGACGCAGGATCAGGCCAAGGGGCGATCCCGGCACAATGGCCAGGACCAGGACAATCTGCATGCCGTAAGCCTCCAGCTGTTCGTACTGGTTGGCAAGGTCGCGCGGCAGCAGGCTCGCCACGATGCGCCCGCCATCCAGAGGCGGAATCGGGATCAGATGGAAGGCCAGCAGGAACGCATTGATTTCCATGCCGTAATTGGCCATCTGCTGCAGCACCAGCAGCGGCAGCGCGTTGCTGCCGGCCCCCAGGATGAAGAGCACGCGCAGGATCAGGGCCCAGGCCAGCATCATGGCCACGCTGCTGCCCAGGGCTGCCAGTGCCACGGTGCGCAGCGACTGGCGTGGGTTGCGCATGCGAAAGCCCTGACGCGCCGGCTTCGCCCAGCCGATCAAACCCATCGGGGCATGGGTGATCTGGCTGAAGACAAACATGATGAACGGAACGGCAAGGGTACCGACCTGATCGACGAAGCGCAGCGGATTGTAATCGACGCGCAGCCGGCGGACATTTGACGGGGCCTCGATGCGTGCCCACATCCACTCCTGCGCGACCGGGCGAACCGTGATGGCGAGGATCAGCGGGATGGCAACGATCAGCAGGTTCAGCAGGATTTCAGTCATGGTCACTCAGGGCAAAAGGTCATTCGAAGTCAAAGGAATCGAGACTGCCACGGCCAGCGCGGATCAGCACCGGCGTTGCACCGGACAGGTCGATCACGGTGGTGACCCGGAGGCCGCAGGTACCGCCGTCCAGCACCAGATCGATCTGGCGCTCGAGACGCTGCCGGATGTCTTCGCCATCGGCGAGAGCCACCTCGTCACCGGGCAACAGCAGGGTAGTGCTGACCATCGGTTCGCCAAGCGCTTCCAGCAGCGCCAGCGCCACCGGATGGTCCGGCACCCGCAGGCCGATCGTCGAGCGCTTGGGATGCTGCAGGCGGCGCGGTACCTCCTTGGTGGCGGTGAGCAGGAAGGTATAGCTGCCAGGCGTGTGCGCGCGCAGCAGACGGTAGGTGCTGTTGTCGACCTTGGCAAACCGCGCGATCTCGGCCAAGTCCCGGCACATCAGGCTCATGTGATGGCTCTCGTCAAGCTGCCGGATGGCCCGGATACGGGTCACGGCCGGCTTGTCGTCGAGCAGACATCCCAGCGCATAGCAGGAGTCCGTCGGATACGCGATCACGCCGCCGTCGCGCAGGATTTCCGCCGCCTGCCGGATCAGACGTGGCTGAGGATTCTGCGGATGCACCTGAAAGTACTGGGACATCAGGCAAAGGCCTGCCAGACCGGCACACACCCTGCCGGCAACGGGGGCAGCTGGCCCGGCAGCGTGAAGCTCTCACCCGGCCCGTGGTAATCAGACCCTCGCGAACAGGCAAAACCATAGGCCTCCGCCAATCCGGCAAAGCGGCTTACCTGCTCGCGCGTGTGGTTGCCCGTGACCACTTCCACCGCTTTGCCGCCGAGGGCGCGAAAATCCAGCAACAGGCGCCGCATGCCCTCACTGCCCACCTTGTAGCGGCCCGGGTGTGCCAGCACGGCAACGCCACCAGCAGCGTGGATCCAGCCCAGGGCATCATCCAGGCTCACCCAGGCGTGTGCCACATAGCCCGGCTTGCCCCGAACCAGATAACGTCTGAACACGGCGGCAACGTTGCGTGCCCTGCCCTGCTGTACCAGAAAGCGGGCGAAATGGGTTCGCCCGATCATCTCGTCGGAAGACGCAAAGGCACGCGCTCCGGCCAGCGCCCCGGGGATGCCGGCCCGCGCCAGGTCCTCAGCCATCCGCTCGGCGCGCAGGCGACGGCCGGCGCGGATCGCAGCCAGCCCGGCGAGCAGCGCCGGGTGCTGCGGATCGATCCGCAGACCCACCACATGAATGGTCAGACGGTCCCAGGTGACCGAAATCTCGACGCCTGGAATCAGGCGGATGCCGCGGGCTGTCGCTGCCACGCCCGCCTCCGCCAGCCCCGCCACATCGTCGTGGTCGGTAAGCGCCAGCATGTCGACGCCACCGCGCGCCGCCAGATCCACCACGGCAGTGGGGCTGAGCAGGCCGTCGGAGACGGTGGAGTGGCAATGCAGATCGACATTTCGCATGGATCAGGCCGGAAGGGCCATCGGAACGGAGTGCCTGCATTTTAGCAGACCCCCCGCCTGCACAAGACGGCACCGCTGCCCGGTTGGACACGGCTGCGCCACCTGCCGGATAATCTCGGGATGAATACGGTACTGCTGGATTTCCTGCCCCTGTTTGCGTTTTACCTCGCCTTCTGGCTGGGCGGCATTTATGCGGCCACTCTGACCGGGATGGTGGCCAGCGCAGCGACGATCGCCTGGATGTTGCTGCGCCGTCAGCCGGTACGGCCGATGGCGTGGGTGAGCTTCGGCCTGATCGTGGTGTTTGGCGGCGCTACCCTGTTGCTGCACGACGAGCGGTTCATCAAGTGGAAGCCCACCGTGCTGTATTGGGTCTTCATGCTGGTGCTCGGGCTGGCACCCCGGGTGGCTGGCCGCAATCCGATCCGCCTGCTGCTTTCGCGCGAACTGCGCTTGCCCGACCACGTCTGGGCCCGGCTGAACGACAGCTGGGCCGTGTTCTTCGGTCTGCTTGGCCTTGCCAACCTGTATATCGCCGCGCATTACAGCACGCCCGTATGGGCGACCTTCAAGGTGTTTGGCACCCTTGGGCTGATGCTGGTATTCGTGGTGGTGCAGGGCGTGCTGCTGTCCCGCCACCTGCAGCCCGGCGACGACCCGGGACCATGAGCGCCTCTCACGCCACCACCGCCGAGGCCATCCGGTCGGCGCTTGCCGTCCTGCAACCGGACTGGCTGACCGTGCAGGATGACAGCGCGGCCCATCGCGGCCACCCCGGTGCGCGCGATGGCGGAGGGCACTATCATGTGGCGATGCTGTCTGCACGTTTCACCGGCCTGACGGCAGTTGCCCGGCACCGCATGGTCTACACGGCCCTGGGTACGCTGATGGGACATTCGATCCATGCCCTGGCCATCCAGGCCTGGGCTCCCGGGGAAGGCGCAGACGCCGAACGCCCCAGAAACACCACTCCAGCAAAGGAAGATTGATGAACGCGAAACAAGCCCTGGCCTCGCTGGCCATCGTCGGCAGCACTCTCAGCGTGACGCTGATGTATGCCCAGCAAACCAATGCCCAGACCAGCGATCCCGCCCCGAGCACCGCCAGCGCCGGCGCCGGCGCGAGCCGTGACATCGTGGTCAATGGCCACAAGATTCCGGCCAGCCTGCTCGACATGATCGCCAAGTCGCAGACGAGCGGCGGCGCCCCCGACACCCCCGCGCTGCGTGCCGACATCCGCGACCAGCTGATCAACCTCGCCGTGGTGGCCGACGAAGCCGTGCGCCTGGGCCTCGACAAGCAGCCGGACACCGCCGCGCAACTGGAAGTGCAGCGTCAGCAAGTGCTGGTGCGCGCCTTCCAGAGCAATTACATCAAGTCGGCCCAGGTGGATGACGCCGCCCTGCACGCGCAGTACGACAAGATGCGTGGCGAAATGGGTGCCAACGAGTACAAGGCCCAGCACGTGCTCGTGAAGACCGAAGAAGAAGCCAAGAAGATCATCGCCGACCTGGACAAGGGTGGCGATTTCGACAAGATTGCGGCGGAATCCTCGCTGGATACCGGCTCGAAAGAAGGTGGTGGTCACCTCGACTGGGCGGCCCCAGGCTCGTACGTGAAGCCCTTCAGCGATGCCATGGCCGGGCTGAAGAAAGGCACCTACACCAAGTCGCCGGTGCAGACGCAGTTCGGCTGGCATGTGATCAAGCTGGAAGACGTCCGTCCGTTGAAGGCGCCGGACTTCGAGGAAGTCAAAGAGAACCTGCGTCAGCAGCGCGTGCAGGCTGATTTCGGCAATGTGGTGCGTGAGCTGCGCGCCAAGGCCAAGGTTGAAGGGCTGTAAGGCAAGGCCGTCTATCCGCCACCTTCGTCTGTCCCGAAAGGCCGAACCGATCTCCGGTTCGGCCTTTTTGCATGGTGCGATGAAGGTCCAGGATGAGCCCGGCGCGCGTCGCCGGATCAGCCAACCCAGCGTCGCGCGTTCCGGAACATGCGCAGCCAAGGGCCGTCCTCGCCCCAGTTGGCGGGATGCCAGGAATGTTGCAGGGTACGGAAGGCCCGCTCCGGATGGGGCATCAGGATGGTGAAACGGCCGTCTTCGGTGGTCAGGCCGGTCAGACCGCCTGCGGAACCGTTCGGATTCGCCGGATAGCGCTCAGCCGGCGCGCCCTGCCCGTCGACATACCGCAAGACAGCATGAGCCTGCGCCTCAAGGGCATCCCGTTCACTGCGGAACACCATCCGGCCTTCGCCATGGGCGATCGGCACCGGCAAGACGCTGCCTTCCATGCCGCGCATGAACAGTGACGGGCTCTCGAGCACCTCCACCATGGCCCAGCGGGCCTCGAACTGCTCGGAGCGGTTGCGCTGCAGGGTGGGCCAGCGGTCGGCCCCGGGAATCAGACTGGCGAGTCCGCTCATCATCTGGCAGCCATTGCAGACTCCCAGGGCGAACGTATCCGGACGTTGGAAAAACGCCGCAAAGCGCTCCCGTGCCAGCGGGTTGAACAGGATCGAGCGGGCCCAACCCTGCCCGGCGCCCAGCACGTCACCGTAGGAAAACCCGCCACAGGCCACCAGACCGACCATGTCCGCCAGGCTTTCCCGTCCGGACAGGATGTCGCTCATGTGCACATCGACGGCACTGAAACCGGCGCGGTCGAAGGCTGCCGCCATCTCGACATGGCCATTCACCCCCTGTTCCCGCAGGATTGCAATCCGTGGGCGACGCGCCCCAAGCAACAAGGGGCCGGCGATGTCCTCGCGCGGGTCAAAGGTCAGCGCGGCGCGCAGTCCGGGATCTGCCCGGTCAAACTGGGCGGAACGCGCTTCCTCGACGCAGGCCGGTTCGTCGCGCAGCGCCTGCAGGCGCAGGCTGGTATCACTCCAGGCCTGCTCGAGCGGCACCAGGGAAGACTGGAAGAAGCTGGTGCCCTGCTGGCGCAGCTCGATCCGGTCGACGTGCGGCTCGACCGATCCCAGCAGATGCGTGACATCCCGCAGGCCACAGGCATCGACCAAGGCCTGCACACGGCTGCGGTCGATGCGACGGATCTGCAGCAGCATGCCGGGTTCTTCCGCGAAAAGCGCCGCCAGCACGCTGGACTGGTGCGCCAGCGTGCCAAGTTCAAGGCTCAATCCGGCGCGCGAGGCAAACAGCATTTCCAGCACACTGACCAGCAGGCCGCCATCCGAGCGGTCGTGGCAGGCCAGCACCAGACCGTCATGCCGCAGCTGGTGCATCAGATCGAACAGGGCACGCAGGCGTTGGGGCTGGTCGAGGTCGGGCGGTTCATCCCCCACCTGTCCGTATACCTGGGCCAGCGCGCTACCCCCCAGGCGGTTGCGCCCTGCCGAGAGGTCGACCAGCAGCAGTTCGGTCGGTCCAGCGTCTGTGCACAGCGCTGGGGTGAGCGTGCGCCGCACGTCACCGACCGGCGCGAAGGCCGTGATCACCAGGGAGAGCGGCGAGGTCACGCGGTGGTCGCCGTCGGCGTCCTGCCACACCGTCCGCATCGACAGTGAGTCTTTGCCAACCGGAATCGCCAGATCGAGACTCGGACACAGCTCCAGTGCCAGGGCGCGAACCGTGTCGAACAGGATGGCGTCCTCGCCAGGTGCCCCTGCCGCGGCCATCCAGTTGGCCGACAGCTTGACCTGGTCGAGGGCGGCCACGTCGGCCGCCATCAGGTTGGTGATGGCTTCGGCAAGGGCGAGGCGACCGGATGCCGGGCCGTCCAGCAGGGCCACCGGCGCACGTTCGCCAATGGCAAAGGCTTCACCGTGATAATCCTGGAAACCGGCTGCGGTCACGGCGACGTCTGCAACAGGCACCTGCCATGGGCCGACCAGTGGATCGCGCACGCAGAGGCCGCCCACAGTGCGGTCGCCAATCGTGATCAGAAAGCGTTTGTCGGCCACGGCTGGCAGGCGCAGCACCCGGCCCAGCGCCTGAGCCACCGTCACCCCGGCGAATTCCAGCGGCGTGACAGATGCCGACCGATGGCGCACGTCGCGTTCCATGCGCGGCGGCTTACCCAGCAGGGCGGCCAGATCCATGTCGACTGGCAGATTGCCGAAATAGGGATCGCGCACCTGCAGGCGGCCATCGGCGGTGGCCGTACCGACCACCGCAAACGGGCACCGCTCGCGGGCGCACAGCGCCGTGAAGGTTTCCAGGCGTTCCGGATCGATCGCCAGCACATACCGTTCCTGTGCCTCGTTGCTCCAGATCTCGCGCGGGCTCATGCCGGGTTCTTCGGAAGGCACCTTGCGCAGGTCGAAGACCGCCCCCACACCGCCGTCATGCGCCAGTTCCGGAAAGGCATTCGACAGACCGCCGGCACCCACGTCATGAATGGCCAGCACCGGGTTGCCCAGGCCCATCTGCCAGCAACGGTCGATCACTTCCTGGGCCCGACGCTGCATTTCCGGGTTGGCGCGCTGCACGGAATCGAAGTCGAGCGCCTCGGCATTCACACCACTCTGCATGGACGATGCAGCGCCGCCGCCCAGGCCAATGCGCATGCCGGCCCCCCCCAACTGGATGAACAACACCCCGGCATGCAGCGGCAGCTTGTGCGACTGTGCAGCATCGATGGTGCCAACCCCGCCGGCCAGCATGATTGGCTTGTGGTAACCGCGCCACTCGCCATCGTGACGGATTTCGAGTGTGCGGAAGTAGCCAGCGAGATTTGGCCTGCCGAACTCATTGTTGAACGCCGCGGCGCCGATCGGCCCGTCCAGCATGATCTGCAGCGCCGACGCGATGCGCGGTGGCCGGGCACCGGAGCCTTCTTCCCAGGCCTGGACAGCCCCTGGCAGGTTGAGATTGGAAACGGAAAACCCCACCAGGCCCGCCTTGGGCCTTGCGCCGCGGCCAGTCGCCCCCTCGTCACGGATCTCGCCGCCAGAACCGGTGGCGGCGCCCGGGAATGGCGCGATGGCGGTGGGATGGTTATGGGTTTCGACCTTGGCAATCAGGTGCGCCTGCACCTTGCGGTACTGATAGACCGGCGCTGCCGGTTCCGGCTGGGGATGAAAGCGGAAGGTGTCACGTCCGGTGATGATGGCAGCGTTGTCGGCATAGGCTACAACGGTGTTCTGCGGCGTGCGCCGGTGCGTTTCGCGGATCATCCCGAACAGGGTGTCGGCCTGTGCCGCCCCGTCGATCACCCAGCTGGCGTTGAAGATCTTGTGGCGGCAATGCTCCGAATTGGCCTGGGCAAACATCAGCAGTTCGGCATCGGTCGGATTGCGCCCTGCCGCCGTGTAGATGTCGATCAGGTAGTCGATCTCGTCGACTGCCAGCGCAAGACCGAGACGCTGGTTGGCGGCCGCCAGCGCGGTGCGCCCATCGCGTCCCAGCAGGATTTCTTCCAGAGGCCGTGGCGGATACTCGGCGAACACCCGATCCGCTTCGTCCAGCGTGTCGAGGACACTCTCGGTCATGGGGTCGTGCAGGATGGCGGCAGCCTGCGCGAGCGCCTCGTCGGACAAGGCGTCATTGCCGGCGAGCGCCAGGTGGAACGCCGTGGCCAGTTCCACCCGCCGGATCATCTCCAGGCCGCAGCCGCGGACAATTTCGGTGGCCTTGGTCGACCAGGGCGAGATGGTGCCCAGCCGCGGAACCACCAGCAGCAGCCGGTCACCAGCCCGCACGCTGCGCTGTGTCTGTCCGTGATCCAGCACGGCTTCCAGTTGCTGGCGCTCCTCGTGCGCCAGGGGCCGCGCAGCATGCACCAGATGCAGATGCTGGGCATGCAGGTGGACACCCGGCCCGATCACCGCACAGAGACGTTCGAGCAGGCGCTCGCGTCGGAAGGAAGAGAGGGCCAGCGGACCACGGAGAGTCAGGATGGAAGACATGGGTACCCGATCTGGGGGGAATCCCGGATTATAGCGAAAGCGGCCGATAGGCCGACAGGTCAACGCCAGACCGGCGTGCCGCCGGGTTGCGCAGGATGCGCTGCAGGGTGCGCAGGCGGACTTCGGCCACGCTGCCGGCCCGCAGCGCCGGAACCGCCGGCGCGTGCCAGCGGGTGAGCGCTGCCCTTCGCCGGGCCAGACCCACCAGACGGCGCACCACGTCAGGAACGGCACAGGCTGCCGCCGGGAGGGTGACCGGGCCCTCGGCTTCAGGCCGGAGGCCCCAGGGGCCCTGCTGCCCGGCGGCCGCCAGTACCAGCGTGCGCGTCCGGTGGACGGCCGGCTCGAAACCAGCGGGCGTCGCTGACAGCACGCCGCTGGCCGACAGCACGTGGCGCCCCGCCCCCGGCACCGGGCGCCACAGCGGGGCCAGCATGGCCATCCCCAGCAGCAGGCGGATCGCGACCGGCAGATCACAGTCGGTCAGGGCCAACAGCCCCGGCAAGCGCGCCGGCCACCACCCGGCACAGCGCTGGAGCAGGGTGTCCGGACGATCCGGGAGGCGCGGCAAGGGGGTGAGATGCATGGTGGCGGGCAGGGCAAGGCGGTGGAATCCGGGAGCGCCAGGGCGCCGTGGTAGGATTTCAGCATGACAGCCACGATGGATTCTTTCGAGCCGCAGAACACCGACGGTTTTGTCTTGTTTCCGCTGACCGGGACGGCCCGCCTGCCCGCGCCGGGCTGGACCAGTCTGGATGGGCGCGGACTGCTGTCGGTGAGCGGGAGCGATGCCGAGACGTTCCTGCAAGGACAGCTGACCCAGGACATGGCCCGGGTGCTCGCCGATCGGGCGTTGCTGGCCGCCCATTGCACGCCGAAGGGGCGCATCAGCACGCTGTTCACCGCGTGGCCGGATGGTCAGGGCGGATTTCTGCTCGACTGCCCGGCAGAACTGCAGCCAGGCGCACTGCGACGCCTGCGGCTGTATGTGTTGCGCGCCAAGGTGCAGATTGCTGAAGCCTCCACCGGCTGGTCGCGGGTCGGCCTGTTCGGCAGCGCAGTTCCCGAACGGCTGGCGGCGCTAGGCTGGAACTGGCCCGATGCGCCAGGCACGCTCGGCAGTGCCGGCGAACATCGCCTGCTGCGGCTGCCTGGCGACCGCTGGATCCTGCTGGGTCCGGCCACCGCACGGGGCAGCGTGCAGACAGCGATTGCCGCCCTGCTGCCGCAGGACGATGCCGGCTGGGCGCTGTCCAGCCTGCGCGCGGGTGCGCCGGAGGTGCTGTTGCCCACCACCGAACGGTTTGTGCCGCAGATGCTCAATCTCGACACCCTGGATGGCGTCAGCTTCCGCAAAGGTTGCTACACCGGCCAGGAAATCGTCGCGCGTACCCATTATCTGGGCAAGGTGAAACGTCGGATGGTGTGGTTGGGATATGCCGGGGCGGGCGTTCCGGCCCCAGGCAGCCGGCTCACCCTTCTGGCCACGGACAGCGCGAGCGCCGTTGCGCCCGTTACGGCAACCGATGCGGAGAGCGCGGACAGCGCCGAGGTGGTGCTGGCCCTTGCCACGCATGCGATGGGCGGTGAGGCCCTCGCCGTCGTGCGTGTGGCGGACGACGACACGCCCTGACCGCCATGGACAAGACCGGGACCACGGCCGAGGAACTGTTTGTCTGGTACCGCTGCGAGGACATTCCAGCCACCGTGCTGCTGACGGCCATCCGCCAGATCCTGGACGGCGTTGCGACCCGCTGCGGCGTGCACGGGCGCGTGCTGATGCGCCAGGACAGTGCCGCTACCTGGATGGAGCACTATGTGCCACGCGCCGGCGTGCCGGTCGAAACCCTCCGGCTGGCACTGGCGGAAAGCGTCGCTGAGGCTGCGGCGGTGCTGCGCACAGACGGCCATGTCATGCCCCCTCGTCACATCGAGGCGTTTGCCTGCGTTGCCGAATACACCATGCGCTGATGGGGAATGCCGGCATCCATGAACAGGTCGCCCTCGGCGACAAAACCCAGCCCGGCGTAGAACGCGAGGGCGTGAGTCTGTGCATCCAGGCAGATTTCCGGGCTTTGGCGCAACAGCGCAAGATTCAAGGCGGCCTGCAGCAGGGCGCGCCCCACGCCCCGGCCACGCCAGTCCGCCAGCACAGCAAGGCGGCCAATCCGGCCGGACGCAAACAGCCGGGCCGTGCCGATCGGCTGCCCATCGACCGCCAGCGCCAGCAGGTGGTCACAGGTGGCATCATGAACATCCCATTCGTCTTCGGGCGGAATCTGCTGCTCCTCGATGAACACGCGGGTGCGCACAGCGCCCAGGGCCGCCGCCTGATCCTGCCAGCGCACCTGCAGCACCCGGAATGCCGGCGGAATCGGTGCATCATCGGTGCGCGGGGTAAGGGTATCCGTCAACATGCAGGCTCTCGTCGCGATATGAAAACAGGAAACATTCACAACGTGGAAGCGGCCCATCTTCCGGCGCGCAACCACCTTGCCACCCCTGCCGGCGGCGGCGCCAACGTGGCAGGCGTTGCCGCCACCAGCAGGAGATGCAGAGCATACCAAGACGGACGGTCGGCCTGATGGCCATGCGTCTGATGATTGCCCTGTTGTGGTGTCTGCATCTGTTGCCGGCCCGCTGTGTGGACGTGCTGGCGACCCTGCTGGCACCGCTGTTGGTGCGCCTGTCGGCCGCGCGGACGGCCCGGATCAACCTGCGCCTGTGCTTCCCCGATCTCGACGCGACGGCGCACCGGCAGGCCGAAATTGCCTACTGCCGGGCAGTGCTGCGTAGTCTGCTCGAACTGGGCACGGTCTGGTTTGCGCCGAATGCGACGCTGCGCCGGCGGGTCATGCTGGAAGGCACCGAACATCTGGATGCCTGCGGATCGCAGCCGGTGATCCTGCTCGCCATGCATACCGTGGGACTGGAAATGGCTGGCGCCCGATTGGCCATGGAATATCGTGGCGTAGGCTTTTTCACACCCCACAAGAACGCCTTTCTGGATGGCATCATCCGGCGCGCGCGCGACCGCCGCGGCGACATCCGGATGCTGGACCGGCGCGAGGGGCTGCGTCCGATGGTCCGGGCCATCCGGGATGGACGTTACCTGTACTTCCTGCCAGACCAGGACTTCGGTGACCGCGATGCGATCTTCGTGCCGTTTTTCGGTATTGCCGCGGCCACCGTCACCACGCTGCCGCGCCTGGTACGCCTGACCGGAGCCCGGGTGGTGCCGGTGGAAGTCTGGCAGACCCCCTTGGGAGGCTATCGCATCCGCTTCCTGCCCGCCTGGAACGACTTTCCGTCCGACGACCTGTCAGCCGACGTCCGCCGCATGAACGTCTTTGTCGAACAGTTCGTGCGTGACCATCCTGACCAGTATTTCTGGGGCCACAAGCGGTTCCGCACCCGCCCTGATCCGGCTGAGCCCTCGCCGTACGATCACAACAAAGTGTTCGAAACCGCACAAAGCGCTCTAACCCGTGTAGAGTGAGGATTTGAAGATCATGAGTTTTTCAAAATCATCATGACGCCCCCGTCACGCCTTCTGATCGTCGAGGACGCCCCGGAAAGCATCGCGTTCATTGCACGGGTGCTGCAGGAGCTCTATCCGCAGGCCAGGTTATGGCTGGCGGGTTCGGTCAGCGAAGCGCTCGGCATGGTACGCCAGCAGCCCGGACTCGATCTGGCCGTGGTGGACCTCGGTCTGCCGGATGGCCTGGGCGACACCGTGATTGCCGCCCTGCATGCCCTGCAGCCAGACTGCATGACGGTGGTCTACACCCTGTTTGATGACGATGGCAGCCTGTTCGACGCCCTGCGAGCCGGCGCACAGGGCTACCTGCTCAAATCCGACCCGCCGGCGCGGATCCAGGCCGCCCTGGCCGCCATGCTGGCGGGTGAGCCCCCCCTGTCGCCGAAGATTGCCCAACGCCTGCTGCGTGAATTCCGCGCCCGGTCGGGCAACACGGCGGACGGCATGGCGGGGTTCACTGGTGCACGGGACCGGCAACCCCGCGACGGCCCGAGTCGGAGTGAGGCCAGCGCTATCGCCAACTCCCTGCTGACACCCCGTGAAATCGAAACCCTGACCCTGGCCGCCAAGGGGCTGCGCCTGCCGGAACTGGCCGTTCACCTGAACGTGACGCGCGCCACCGCCGCCACCTATCTGAAACGGATCTATCACAAGCTCTCGGTCAATACCCGCGCCGAGGCCACGCTCGAAGCGGCCCGGCTCGGTCTGGTCCGCGTTCCCGGCAACGACGCATGGGAATAGGCAAGGCACTTGACGGCCTGGGCTGCTGGCTAGGCAGCAACCGCGGCCAGGGTCGCACGGCCGAACACCCGGCATCCGGCAGCCCGCACGCCATAGACAACAGCGACCAGCTGGCCACCAACATCGCCGCCGTCAATGCCGAACGTGCGCGCATCTATCGTGACCTGCATGATGACATCGGTGCCCGCCTGGTGTCGGTGCTGAACCTGAGCCAGGACCCCGCCGTGCAGGAACTCGCCCGGCTGGCCCTGCGCGACCTGCGTGAAGTGGTGTATCACGCCCGTGGCGAACCGGGCACCCTGGAGGAGGTGATGGGCGAAATCCGGGGCGAACTGAGTGATCGTCTGGAGCAGGCGGGCTGGTCCCTGTCCTGGCTGGTGGAGGACCTGCCCGACGTGTTGCTACCCGGCGAACGCACCCTGCACCTCTACCGCATCATCCGGGAAGCCACCACCAACGCGATCAAGCACGTGCCCCCCGGCACGCTGCGCCTGCGGGCCCGTCATGTCGACGGCCTGATGTACATCGACATCTCCGATCAGGGCGAGCACTTCGACGCGACCAGCAGTCTCGGTTCAGGGCTGCAGACCATGCGTGCCCGGGCGGAACAGCTCGGCGGGGCCCTGGAACTGGGGCCGGCCACCCTGCAGGGCACCAAGGTGCTGCTGCGGTTTCCCCTGCCACCGGGCACCGGGAGCGGTGGCAACCGCTAGGGCACCATCAAACCGCGGATCGCCGCGATTCCCTGTGCGCCATGCGCGCGTGCCTGTTCCAGGTCCTCAGGACCCAGGCCACCGATCGCATAGACCGGCATATCCAGTCCGGCCACCTCTGCCGCGAAGGTGTCCCATCCCCGGCCCGGCTGCCCGGGATGACTGGCGGAAGCCAACACGCTGCCCCAGACCGCAAAGTCACAGCCCAGCGCCTCGGCCCGCTCCAGCCCGGCACGGTCATGGCAAGATGCCGCCACCAGGGTCAGCGCCGGGCGCTGCCGACAACTGGCCAGCCTGGCGCTGTCAAGATGCACCCCATCCACCCCGCAGGCGAGTGCCAGGGCCGGATCCCCATTGAGCAACACCTGGGCGCCAGCAGGCCGGGTGTGCAGCAGCACCTGGGCGACAAACTGGCGCAGCCGCGCCGGCGAGAAATCCTTTTCGCGGATCTGGATCAGCCGCACCCCTTGGCGCAGCGCTGCCTGCAGGCCGACCAAGGCCTGTGCCTCGCCCACCAGGCCCCCGGCCGTGATGCCATATCGGTCAGGCAAGGCAATCGCCCGCAGGATGGGGACATTGGCGGGCAGCATGGGCGCCAGTGTTGCCGGTCCGGGGGCCTGCCAGGCGACCTGCTGGCCCTCGCGCGGTTCGGGGCGGCCATCCCAGCGGGTCACCCGGAAAAACCGGATCCTGACCCGGGCGTGTTCGTAGCTGAAGGTACGCACCAGCCAAGGGTCGGCGCGGGTCGGCGTCACGCCCAGCTCTTCCTGCAGTTCACGGTCGAGGGCGGCGCGTGGGCTCTCGCCGGGCTCGATCTTGCCTCCCGGAAATTCCCAGTATCCCGCGTAGACCTTGCCGGGCGGCCGGCTCGCCATCAGGTACTGTCCATCGGGGGCGACCAGGATGCCGGCCACCACCTCGACCAGCGGACGCTGGTCGCTCATCCGCGTTGTGCCAGCTGTTGCCGCCCAGCCCAGTCGCGCGCGAATTGCCACGCGCTGCGACCACTGCGCGAACTGCGCATCAAGGCCCATTCCAGCGCTGCGGCCTGAAAGGCGGTGCCGTCGGCCGGCGCCGGAGCCCCCAGCACAGCGGCCCAATGCCGTGCCACGGCAAGATAGGTATCCTGATCCATGGGATAGAATGATAGCCACAGCCCGAAACGGTCGGACAGGGAAACCTTTTCCTCGACCGCCTCGCCGGGATGCACTTCATCCCCTTCATGGCGGGTGGCGAGATTGTCGCTGTGCAGGTCCGGCATCAGATGCCGGCGGTTGCTGGTGGCAACTACCAGCACGTTGGTGGCGGGTGCCGCCACCGAGCCGTCCAGCAGCGACTTGAGCGCGGCAAAGCCATGGTCGGTGCCATCAAAGGACAGGTCATCGCAGAACACCAGGAAGCGCTCGGGACGGTCTCGCACCTGCGCCAGGATGTCGGGCAGATCCGCGAGGCCGGTCCGGTCCACCTCCAGCACACGCAGGCCCTGTGGGGCATAGGCAGCCAACGCCGCCTTCACCAGCGAGCTCTTGCCGCAGCCGCGGGCTCCGGTCAGCAGCACGTGATTGGCAGGCAGGCCGGTGACGAACTGCCGGATGTTCTGATCGAAACGGGCGCGCTGCTGATCGACCCCATGCAGGTCCGACAGCTGCAGGGTGGTCGCCACGGTGATCGGCTCGAGACTGCCCTGCTGACCCCGTCTGACCCAGCGCCAGGCCTGGTGACGGGCCCAGTCCGGCGCAGAGGCCGGGGCCGGCAGCCAGGCCGAGAGCTGCCGCAATACCTGTTCCAGCAATGCCGGATCAGCTGCGGTAATCGGCATTGATGCGGACGTAGTCGTACGAGAAATCGCAGGTCCAGACCGTCGTTTCGGCCGCGCCGCGCCCCAACTCCACCCGCACCAGGATTTCCGGCTGGGCCATCACCCGCTGGCCGTCTTCCTCGCGGTAGGAGGCGGCCCGTCCGCCCGCCTCGGAGACCAGGACCTCGCCCAGATGCAGGCGTACCCGGGTGACGTCGAGATCGTCCACGCCGGCATAGCCGATCGCCGCCAGGATCCGGCCGAGGTTCGGGTCGGAAGCGAAGAAGGCAGTCTTCACCAGCGGCGAGTGGGCCACTGCCTTGCCAACGCGCAGGCACTCGGCCACGTCGCGGCCGCCTTCCACCTGCACGGTGATGAATTTGGTGGCGCCCTCGCCATCGCGGATGATGGCATGGGCCAGAGGCAAGGCCACCGCCACCAGAGCGTCGCGCAGTTGACGATACGCCGGGGTATCGGCCGAGGTGATCGGCGGATGCCCGGCACGCCCGGTGGCAATCACCATGAAACTGTCGTTGGTGGAAGTGTCCCCGTCCACCGTCACACGGTTGAAACTCGCATCGGCCACCTCGCGGGTCACGCCGGCGAGCAGCTGCGGCGCGATGACGGCATCGGTGGCGACAAATCCCAGCATGGTGGCCATGTTCGGGTGGATCATGCCGGCACCCTTGGCAATGCCGGTCACATGAATCGCATGGCCACCCACATCCGCTGTGCAGGAAACGGCTTTGGGCTGGGTGTCGGTGGTCATGATCGCCTCCGCCGCCTCGGCCCAGGTGCCCGTGCCGACGTTGGCCAGCGCCTCGGGCATGCCGGCAGTCAACCGGTCCATCGGCAGGCGCTCCATGATCACGCCCGTGCTGAATGGCAAGACCTGCACCGGATCGACCCCGGCGTGCCTTGCGAGCGCCGCGCAACTCTGCAAGGCATCTTCCATGCCGGGTGCCCCGGTGCCGGCATTGGCGCAACCGGTGTTGACCAGCAGGTAGCGCATCTCGGCACCGGAGACCAGATGCTGTCGGCACACGGTGACCGGGGCGGCGCAAAACCGGTTGGTGGTGAACACACCGGCCACGCTACAGCCGGGATCGAGCGCGATGACCAGCAGGTCGCGGCGCCCCGGCTTGCGGATGCCGGCGCGGGCAGAGCCCACGTGCACGCCGGCAATCGGCAGCAGTTGCGAGGGATCAGGCAGGGGCAGATTGACAGGCATGATGCAGTTCGCCTAATGGTTGGACGGCAGGATCAGACGAGGGCACCGTGGCAGTGCTTGAACTTGCGGCCGGAACCGCAAGGGCAGGGATCGTTGCGCCCCACCTTGGGCACGGCGTCGGTCGCCGGTATGGCGGCGGCTGCCAGGGCTTCGTCGTAACCGGCATGGTGGTACCGCACGTTGACGGGAGGCTCTTCGGTTTCTTCCGAAGCCGCCGCCACATCGGCCGCGCTCGACAACTGCACCTGCATCAGCAGGCGGGTGACCTCGCGCTTGATCGTGTCCAGCATCGCCGAGAAAAGCTCGAAGGCTTCGCGCTTGTATTCCTGTTTCGGATTCTTCTGGGCATAGCCGCGCAGATGGATGCCCTGCCGCAGCAGATCGAGGGCGGCCAGGTGTTCCCGCCAGCGGCCATCCAGGCTGTGCAGCATCACGGCCCGTTCGTACCCATGCAGTGAGGCCGCATCGATCGCAGCGAACTTGCCTTCGTACATCAGCCGCGCCGCCTCCTGCACACGCTTCAGCACCGCTTCCTCGTCCAGGTTCGACCCCTGTGCTAGCCATTCCTGCAACGGCAGATCCAGCGCGAACTCTTCCACCAGCGCGGCACGCAGACCGGCCACATCCCAGCTGTCTTCCGAACTCTCGGCCGGCACATGTGCGCGGAACAGGCCCGCCAGCACATCGTTGCGGATCTGGGCGATGGTCTGGGAAATGTCCTGCGATTCCAGCAGCTCGTTACGCTGCTGATAGATCACCTTGCGCTGATCGTTCGAGACATCGTCATATTCGAGCAGCTGCTTGCGGATGTCGAAATTGCGCGCCTCGACCTTGCGTTGGGCATTTTCAATCGCCCGGGTCACCCAGGGGTGTTCGATTGCCTCGCCTTCCGCCATGTTCAGCCGGTCCATGATTGCCGCCACGCGATCGGCCGCGAAGATCTTCAGCAGAGGATCTTCCAGCGACAGATAAAAGCGGCTGGAACCCGGGTCGCCCTGGCGACCGGCCCGGCCACGCAACTGGTTATCGATCCGGCGCGACTCATGACGCTCCGAGCCGATGATGTGCAGTCCACCCTGCGCCAACACCTGCTCATGCCGTTCCTGCCACGCGGCGCGTGCCTGGGCAGTGCGCTCGGCACGCTCGGCCTCACCCAGGGCGGCGTCTTCCGCCAAGGCCGAGAGTTCGGCTTCGGGATTGCCGCCCAGCACAATGTCGGTACCGCGACCGGCCATGTTGGTGGCGATCGTGATCACGCCAGGACGGCCGGCCTCGGCCACGATCTCGGCCTCGCGGGCGTGCTGCTTGGCGTTGAGCACCTGATGCGCAAGACCGGCTTCCTGCAGCAGAGCCGAGAGCACCTCGGAATTTTCAATCGAGGTGGTCCCCACCAGGACCGGCTGGCCGCGCTCGTGGCAGTCGCGGATGTCGGCCAGGATGGCGAGGTGCTTTTCGCGTGCCGAGCGGTAGACCTGATCCATGCGGTCTTTGCGTACCATCGGCCGATGCGGCGGAATGATCACCGTTTCCAGGCCATAGATCGAGTTGAACTCGAAGGCTTCGGTATCGGCGGTGCCGGTCATTCCGGACAGGCGCGTGTACATGCGGAAGTAGTTCTGGAAGGTGACCGATGCCAGGGTCTGCGACTCGTTCTGGATCTGCACGCCTTCCTTGGCCTCGACCGCCTGATGCAGCCCCTCGCTCCAGCGGCGCCCAGCCATCATGCGGCCGGTGAATTCGTCGACAATCACCACCTCACCGTTCTGGATCACGTAATGCTGATCGCGGTGATACAACGCATGCGCACGCAGGGCCGCGTAGAGGTGGTGGATCAGCAGGATGTTCGCCGAGTCATAAAGGCTGCCGCCGTCCGGCAGCAGGCCACTTTCGGCCATCAGGGCTTCCGCCTTCTCGTGTCCGGCCTCGGACAGCATCACGGTATGCTGCTTCAGGTCGACGAAGTAATCGCCCTCCCCTTCCTCTTCCTGCTGCGGCTTCAGGTGGGGAATCAGTACATTCACGGCCTTGTACAGGGCGGTGCTGTCTTCCGCCTGACCGGAGATGATCAGCGGGGTGCGCGCCTCGTCGATCAGGATCGAATCCACCTCGTCGACAATCGCGAAGTTCAGGCCACGCTGCACCCGTTCGCCCACGCTCTGCACCATGTTGTCGCGCAGGTAGTCGAACCCGAATTCATTGTTGGTGCCGTAGGTGATGTCGGCTGCATAAGCCGCCACCTTTTCCTCACGCGGCATCTGCGAGAGGTTGACTGCCACGCTTAAGCCAAGGAAGCGGTGGATGCGACCCATCCATTCCGCATCCCGGCGCGCGAGGTAGTCGTTGACCGTCACCACGTGCACGCTGCGGCCCGACAGGGCATTGAGGTATGCCGGCAAGGTGGCCATCAGGGTCTTGCCTTCGCCGGTTCGCATTTCGGCGATCTTGCCAGCGTGCAACACCATGCCACCGATCAGCTGCACATCGAAATGACGCATGCCCAGCACCCGTTTGCCGGCTTCCCGCATCACGGCGAATGCCTCAGGCAGCAGGTCGTCGAGCGACTCGCCCTGGGCGTGGCGGGCCTTGAATTCGGCAGTCTTGCCCTGCAGCGCGGCATCGTCCAGTGCTGCCATCTGCGCTTCCAGCGCATTGATCCGCGCCACGGTCTTGCCGTACTGGCGCAGCAGACGCTCATTGCGGCTGCCGAAGATTTTTTTCAGGAGATCCGGAAACATGGGAAGGCCGTGACCGCGTAAGACTTAAAGCCCACGATCATACCAGAAGCGCGTTCGGACACTTCGCGGCCCGCCCTGCGGCCGGGGGTGGCTGGCGGAGTGGCCGGGGGTGGCCGGCGCAGTCGGGGCCTGTCCCGCCAGACCCCGCACCGGCGGGCAGATCAACCCTGCAGGCGCAGGAATTTTTCCGGGTTGAGAGTCTGACCGTGATCCCGCACCTCAAAATGCAGATGCGGGCCGGTCGACCGGCCGGTGGTGCCTACCAGCCCGATCACCTGGCCTTTCACCACCATTTCGCCTTCATGCACGGTCAGACGCGAAGCATGGGCGTAGCGGGTAGTCAGCCCGTTGCCGTGATCGATTTCGATCATATTGCCGTATTCCGGCACCATGTGGGCGGTGGTCACCATGCCGGTTGCCGCCGCCAGAAACTGGGTGCCGACTGGGGCCGGGAAGTCGATGCCCGGATGGAAGCTGGCCGTGCCATCGAAGGGATCGCTGCGCGCGCCATAATTGGACGAGTGTGTGCCATCCGGGATCGGCGAAGTGGTGGGCAGGGTGCGGACCGCTGCGCTGGCATCCACCAGCGCCGACTCGAGGTGGTTCAGTCGCACCGTGCGCTGTTCGATCTTGTCTGCCACCAGAGCCAGCTGTTCGCGCAGGGTTTCCAACGTCGGCGCCGCCGAGTGGAGCTCGGGCGTGGCTGCCGGGGCGGCGGGATTTGCCGGCACCACCGCCGGGCGGGCCGCCTGCCCCGACCGGCCACTCATCATGTGTGCCATGCGATCGCTGAAGGCATCCAGACGCAACAGCTGGGCCTCCATCTCACCCAGCTTGGCCGCCATCATGTTCAGGGTCGGCCCCATGTCGGACACCGCCGCCATGCCGCCGCGCACCGACAGGCTGCTGTCGGCGGGCCGCCCCAGCAGCGCCTGCACGCCGAGCACCAGGCCGACCAGGCCGGTCAACATGAACAAGAGGAATGCCGCGATATGGGTCTTGCCCAAGGTGAATGAACGCGGTGCTGCCTGACGATCCGAGACTACAATGATGTGCATGTTCCTATCATCCTGATGGCTGTCGGATTGACTGCTCCGCCCACCCTGCGCAACCTGCGCACGATACTCGCCGCGCTACCGGAAGCCTCTGCGTGGCAGCAAGAAGCGCGCCAGCAGTCCCGTCTGCAGGCCTGTCTGAACCGGCTGCTGCCGTCGGCGCTGTCGGCATCGTGCCAGATTCGGCTTGAAGACGACGGCACGGCCGTCCTGTCCTGTCCCAGCAGCGTCGTGGCGGGCCGTCTCAGACAGATCGGCCCCCGCCTGATGCACCAGCTCGGTGCATTGGACGGTAAGGTTATGGCAATCCGCGTCGAGGTTCAACCTTTACGCGCAGCCGCCAAGCAGACTGCCCATGTCAAAGTGCAGCGCAACATCCCCGCCGGCGTTGCTGACAATCTGGCGGTGCTGGCCGCCAGCACCCGGCCGGGCGAGCTTGCCGATGCCATCGCCAGGCTGGCAGAACGCCTGCGCACCGCCGAGTTGGCTGGGCGTGGCGGGGCCGCAGATCCCGCCGCAGTGGCGGGCCCGGCCGAGGGCAGCCGATCCTGACGAGAGCTGTCGGGAGCGCCTTCGGAGAGGCTGTCCAGGGGGGCTTTCGACAGGCCTTTCGGGGGACTTTCGGAGCGGGTGGTTTACCAGCGCAACCGTCTGCCGGGCGTTCAGCCGTCAGCCAGTTCCAGTTGGGTGAAGGCACGTGGCAGGTGGGCCACGTCGCTGAAGGTCACGATCTCGAAGGCTTCCGGATCGTCCAGCAGGGCGCGCGCTGCCAGGTTGTTGAGGGCGTGACCGCTCTTGCGACCGAAAAAGTCGCCAATCAGCGGATGTCCCAGCAGGTACAGGTCACCGATGGCATCCAGGATCTTGTGTTTCAGGAATTCGTCGGCATACCGCAGCCCTTCCGTGTTTAGCACGCGGAACTCATCCAGCACAATGACGTTTTCCAGGCTGCCGCCAAGCCCCAGGCCCTGCGACCGCATCGCTTCCACATCCCGCGTGAAGCCGAAGGTGCGCGCCCGGGCAACTTCCTTCACGTAGCTGGTTTCAGCGAAATCGACCGTCACCACCGGATCGATGCCGGCAAATGCCGGGTGGTTGAACTGGCCGCTGAAGGTGATGCGTAGTCCCTCGTGGGGCGTGAAGCGGGCGATCTTGTCCTCATGCCGCACTTCCACGGTCTTGCGCACGCGTAGATAGCGCTTCGGGGCGGACTGTTCGGCAATGCCGGCAGACTGGATGAGGAAAATGAACGGACCGGCGCTACCGTCCATGATCGGCGGCTCGGGCCCGGTCAGGTCGACATACGCATTGTCGATGCCCAGGCCAGCCAGGGCGGACATCAGGTGCTCAATGGTTTGAACCTTGCCGCCGTTGGCCTCGATGCAGGTCGACAGCCGGGTGTCGGTCACCCCGCGCGCCACGGCCGGGATCATCGGATGCCCTGGCAGGTCCACCCGTACAAATACGATACCGGTATCCGGCTGGGCCGGCCGGAGCGTCATCTCGACGGCGACGCCAGTGTGCAGTCCTACCCCGCGACTTTTCACCAGCGATTTGAGAGTTCGTTGTCGGATCATGATGGGAAAATGGTATCACAGCGAACCCAGCCCCATCCGCGCGGGGCGGCCGCGCGGTTGGGTCGGTTCTTCCGTCACCGGGAAGGGCGGGACGGATGGCTGCGGGCGGACCGGACAGGAGGCCCGGGCAGGCCCGCCCGTTCAGTCGGCCTGCTTGCGCAGGAAGGCCGGGATGTCCAGCGTATCGATGCCCGAGTCGCGCATCGCCGACACGCGCTGCTCGCGACCACGCCGGATGATCGCCGGCATGTCGAGGTCGGTGGCCGAATCGCCGTCAAAGGCGACGGCCTCATTGCCGGTGCCGGTCCGCACCACCGTGAGCGGTTTCGGCTGGCTCTTGGTCATCGGCTGGCCAAGACCGGTGGCGACGATCGTGACGCGCAGGGCATCGCCCATCGACTCGTCAATCACGCTGCCAAAAATGACCGTGGCATCGGGGGCCGTGAAGGCATTGATGGTGTTCATCACATCGTGCACTTCGCGCAGCTTCATGTTCTGACTGGCGGTGATGTTGACCAGCACGCCGCGGGCACCGGAGAGATTGACGTCTTCCAGCAGCGGGCTGGCCACGGCCTGCTGGGCCGCCACATTGGCGCGATCGATGCCGGAAGCCCGCGCCGACCCCATCATGGCCACGCCCATTTCCGACATCACGGTGCGTACGTCGGCAAAGTCGACGTTCACCAGGCCCGGGCAGTTGATGACTTCCGCGATTCCGGCAACGGCGCCGTGCAGCACCTCGTTGGCCGCCTTGTAGGCGTCGGTGTAGCTGACATCGTCACCCAGCACGGCCATCAGCTTGTCGTTCGGGATGATGATCAGCGAGTCGACGTTCTGCGACAGAGCCTCAATGCCTTCCTGGGCGGCGCGCATGCGCTTGCCTTCAAAGCTGAAGGGTTTGGTGACCACCGCCACCGTGAGGATGCCCATTTCACGGGCCACTTCCGCCACCACCGGTGCAGCGCCGGTACCGGTTCCGCCACCCATGCCAGCCGTGAGAAACAGCATGTCCGCGCCGGCGATCGACTCCTTGATCTTCTCGCGGTCTTCCAGCGCCGCCTGCCGGCCAATTTCCGGATTGGCGCCAGCGCCCAAGCCTTTGGTGATGGTACCGCCCAGCTGCATCACCGTCTTCGAGCCGCTGCGCTTGAGGGCCTGGGCGTCGGTGTTGGCAACAATGAACTCCACGCCATCGATGCCGGCACCCAGCATGTGCTCCACCGCATTGCCACCGCAGCCGCCGACACCCATCACCTTGATGACGGCGCCAGCCGTCTGTCCGTCGATCAGTTCGTACATGCTCATGTTGTTCACCCTTCCCTGTTGCGTTGAAAAAGACAGGCCGCCGCCGGCCTGCTGTGTGTTTCGATCAGAAACTGTTCCGGAACCAGTTGCGCATGCGTTCCAGCACCTGCTGGAACGATCCCACCTGCAGGCGTGTCACCTGGGTTTGCTGCAGTTGCTGATATCCCTCGATCAGCAGGCCAATGCCGGTCGAGTAACGCGGATTGCGCATCACCTCGGCCAGTGGTCCCCGATAGGACGGCACGCCCAGGCGCACCGGCATGTGGAAGATTTCCTCTCCCAGCTCGGCCATGCCTTGCATGGCGCTGGTGCCCCCCGTCAGGACGATGCCGGAGGAGAGCAGTTCTTCAAAGCCACTGCGCCGCAGCTCGGCCTGCACCAGGGCATAGAGCTCTTCCACACGCGGCTCGATCACCTCGGCCAGCGTGTGCCGGGACAGCTGGCGCGAACCGCGTTCCCCCACCCCGGGCACGTCGATGAACTCATCCGCAGGCGCCAGCTGACGCAACGCGCAGCCATGGGCCACCTTCAGTTCCTCGGCGTCCTTGGTCGGTGTCCGCAAGGCCATGGCAATGTCGTTGGTGATCTGGTCGCCTGCCACCGGAATCACTGCCGTGTGCTGGATGGCGCCACCGACAAACACCGCGAGGTCGGTCGTGCCACCGCCAATGTCCACCAGGCATACCCCGAGGTCCTTCTCGTCCTCGGTGAGCACGGCCATGGCGGAAGCCAGCGGCTGCAGCATCAGGTCGTGCACCTCCAGCCCGCAGCGGCGCACGCACTTCATGATGTTCTGTGCGGCCGAGACGGCTCCGGTGACGATGTGCACCTTCACCTCGAGCCGCACGCCACTCATGCCGAGCGGATCCTTCACATCTTCCTGGCCATCCACGATGTACTGCTGGGTGAGGATGTGCAGGATCTGCTGGTCCAGCGGGATGTTGACGGCGCGCGCCGTTTCGATCACGCGGTGGATGTCGGTCTGTCCAACTTCCTTGTCCTTGATCGCCACCATGCCGTGCGAGTTGAAGCTCTTGATGTGACTGCCGGCAATCCCGGTGATCACTTCGCGGATCTTGCAGTCCGCCATCAGCTCGGCTTCTTCCAGGGCCCGCTGGATGGCGGCGACGGTCGACTCGATGTTGACCACCACGCCTTTTTTCAGCCCGCGCGAGGCGTGCTGACCCATCCCGATCACCTCGAAGCCGCCGTCTTCGCGCGCCTCGGCCACGATCGCGATGATTTTCGACGTGCCGATATCCAGGGCCACGATGATGTTCTGGTGGTCGCGCGTCTTGTTGCTCATGAATTCGAGTCCTTGGTTCCGGCAGCCATGCGAAGCGCGAAACCGTGGGTGTAACGAAGATCGGCCACTGCACCCGACGGGGCAGTGATCCGGACCAGTTGCGGATAGACCTGGATGAAGCGGGCCAGCCGGTCGTGCACCTCATCCCGACCCAGTTCGATCTCCAGCCCGTTGTCGGCCGTCAGGCGCCAAGCCCCCCGATCCGTCAGCTCGAGGTCGGTGATGGCCAGTGGCAAGGCGGCGAGCTGTGCCCGGAACGCCTGGAATTCTTCGAGCATCTGGGTTTCGCTGCCTTGCGGTCCCCGGAAGTAGGGCAGGACTTCAGTGTACTCGGCCGTAAAGCGTTCTCCTCGGGTGTTGACCAGTTCGCCTTCGCCCCAGCGCGCCACGGGATGCTGCTCCTCGACGTCGATGGCCAGGGTATCCGGCCAGACCCGCCGGACCGACACCGCCCGCACCCAGGCCACGGTGCGCAGTTCCGCCGTCACCAGGCCCAGGTCGAGCGTGAAGAAACTGCCGTGCAAAGCCAGCGCACGCTTGCGCACCAGATCCTGGTCGACCTGTTCGAGGTTGCCCGTCACCACCACCTGATGGATGTCGAACACGGGGCGGGTGATCACCCAATGGGTCGCCACGCGTGCCGCTACGGCAAGCGCAATGCCAAATGCCAGCAGTGCCAGCCACAGCACATGGGCCAATGACAGCCGCCAGGTCCGGGCCGCCCGGACCGGTTGGCGCGGTCCGCCCATCGAGCGCGCACCCCGGTTGCGCGCCCGGATATCCTGCAGGGCGTCGGGGCGGGCTTTGGGACGTGCCTTGCGGAACAGCGTCATTGCAGGCGGTCTCCCACAATACGCACTTCGGGCTCGAGCCGGATGCCAGCGCGCGCGGCGACGGTAGCCTGCACCTCGGCAATCAGGTCTTCGATGTCGGCTGCAGTGGCCGAACCGAGGTTGACGATGAAGTTGGCGTGACGCAGCGAGATCTGCGCGCCGCCGCGGATCTGCCCCTTCAGGCCAACCGCTTCAATCAGGCGCGCGGCATGATCGCCCGGGGGGTTGCGGAACACGGAACCGGCATTGGGCTGTTGCAGCGGCTGACTGGCAATCCGGCGCGCCAGCAGGTCACGGATACGTAGGCCGGCGCGCTCCCCGTCGCCCGGGGTGAAGCGCAGGCGGGCGGCCACAAACCACTCGGCCAGGGGCTGCAGACCACCGGCCAGCGCCGGCGCGCACAGGCGCACATGGCGATACGCCACCTCATAATCCGCCGGCGCGCGCTGGTGCAGGATACCGGCGGCATCGATGGTGGTCACCGCAACGACGTGATCCCAGATTTCCGACCCATAGCACCCGGCGTTCATGGCCAGGGCGCCGCCGACAGTGCCGGGAATGCCGGCCAGGAATTCCGCCCCCTCCAGGCCATGACGCGCCGCGGTCCGGGCCACTTTCGGTGCCGCGACGCCGGCTTCGACAGTCATCTCGCCGGGCGCAGATGCCCCTGCCAGCTGCAGGCCCGACAGGGCACCGTGCGTATGCACCACCGTGGCGGCCAGCCCACCATCCCGCACCAGCAGATTGCTGCCAAGGCCAGTCACGTAGAGCGCGGCAGCCGGTTCCTGCTGCGCAACAAACGTCTGCAGGTCGGCCAGATCGGCCGGCACAAAATAGCGCCGCGCCGCGCCACCGGCGCGCCAGCTGCAGTGCTTGCGCATGCTCTCGTGCTCGAGCACTGCGCCGCGCCAGGGTGGGGAAAGCGGATGGGTGTTCACGGCAGGGTTCCTTGGCCCGCCGGCAGCGCGTGCCGGGCCAGTTCGGCCAGTTTCGGCGCTACCTGGCCGACGCTGCCGGCGCCCATGGTGATCACCACATCCCCGGCCTGCAGCCCGCCCAGCAGGGCTTCCGGTAATTCGGCCGGGCCCTGAACGAACACCGGCTCGACCCGGCCCAGCACCCGTACCGCACGCGCCAGGGCGCGGCCATCGGCGGCGATGATCGGCGCCTCGCCAGCGGCATAGACATCGGCCAGATAGAGGGCATCCACGCTGGAGAGCACCTGCACGAAGTCCTCGAACAGGTCGCGGGTGCGGGTGTAGCGATGGGGCTGGAAAGCCAGCACCAGGCGGCGTCCCGGGAACGCACCACGGGCTGCCGCCAAGGTTGCCGCCATCTCGACCGGATGGTGACCGTAGTCATCCACCAGAGTAAAGGTGCCGCCGCCTGCCAGCGTGAATTCGCCGTAGCGCTGGAAGCGCCGGCCAACGCCCGTAAACGCCGACAGCGCCTTCAGCATCGCCGGATAGGGGGCACCCACTTCCACGGCGATGGTGATGGCCGCCAGCGCGTTCAGCACGTTGTGCAGGCCCGGCAGGTTGAGTTCGACCTGCAGCCGGCGGGCGTCTGGCCGACCACGCGACGGGTGGATGTCAACGCCGAAATGCATGCGCCCACCTGCAGCCCGGATGTCGACCGCGCGCACCAGGGCGTCCGGATGGGTGCCATAGGTCACCACCGGCTTGGTCACCCGGGGCAGGATGGCCTGCACATTGGGGTCGTCCAGACAGACCACGGCCGTGCCGTAAAACGGCAGGTGTTCCAGGAAATCGACGAACGCGGTTTTCAGGCGCTCAAAATCCTGCCCATAGGTCTCCATGTGGTCGTGGTCGATGTTGGTGACCACGGCCAGCACCGGTTGCAGATACAGGAACGATGCATCCGACTCGTCCGCTTCGGCCACGATGAACTCGCCGCGCCCCAGGGCGGCGTGGGTGCCGGCGCTGTTCAGCTTGCCGCCAATCACGAAGGTAGGATCGAGGCCGGCCTCGGCGAGAATGCTCGCCGTCAGGCTGGTGGTGGTGGTCTTGCCATGCGTTCCGGCCACGGCAATCCCCTGCTTCAGCCGCATCAGTTCGGCCAGCATCATGGCCCGCGGCACCACCGGTACGCGGGCAGCCCGGGCGGCCTGCACTTCCGGATTGGACTCGGCCACGGCCGTCGAGACCACCACCACATCTGCCTGACCAATGAAACTGGCATCGTGCCCCTGGTGCACCACCGCCCCCAGGCCGGCCAGCCGCTGGGTGGCCGGATTGTTGCCAAGATCCGACCCGCTGATCTGGAAGCCGAGATTGAGCAGCACTTCGGCAATGCCGCTCATGCCGGCACCACCGATGCCAACGAAATGGATATGACTGACCTTGTGGCGCATTAGGCGGCCCTCGGCAGGGATTGGGAACGCAAAGCGCGGACGCGCTGCAGGACCGCGGCGGTGGCCTGCGGCTGACCCAGGGCGCGCGCCCGGCTTGCCATAGACAGCAAGGCCGGGCGCTGGAGGCCCGCCAGCAGGTCGGCCAGATGGGCCGGTGTCAGGGTGGACTGCGGCACCAGCAGGGCGGCGCCGGCTGTGGCGAGAAATTCGGCGTTGCGCGTCTGGTGGTCGTCGACGGCAGCGGGAAACGGCACCAGCAGGCTCGCCACACCGACTGCCGCAAGCTCCGCCACGGTCAGGGCACCCGAGCGGCAGACCACCAGATCGGCGTCGGCCAGCGCCTGCGCCATGTCATCGATGAAGGGCACCACCTCGGCCTGCACGCCGCGGGCACCGTAAGCATCCTGCATGGCGTCGATCAGCCGGGCACCGGCCTGATGGCGCACCTCGGGGCGTCCGTCCGCCGGCAACAAGGCAAGCGCTGCGGGCAGGGTTTCGTTGAGTGCCCGGGCCCCCTGACTGCCGCCCACCACCAGCAGGCGCAGCGGTCCGGTGCGGCCGGCAAAGCGGATCTCCGGCGGCGGTACGGCGGCCAGCTCGGCGCGCACCGGATTGCCAGTGGTGATCGTGCTGCCAGGCAGCGGCAGGTGACGGGCCAGGCGGTTGGCACCGCGCTGCACGAACGACTGCGGGAATCCTTCCAGCACTTCGCGGGCGAACAGTGCCAGCACACGATTGGTCAGGCCAGCCACGGCATTCGATTCATGGATCAGCAGAGGGCATCCCGCCAGGGCTGCGGCGATGCCCCCGGGCAGGGCCACGAAGCCACCGAAGCCAAGCACCAGATCCGGCTTGCGCCGCCGCAGTAACCGCCAGGCCTGCACCACCGCCAGCAAGGCGCGCGGCAGGCCGGTGAGCAGGCCGCCCAGCCCCTTGCCACGCACCCCACGCACGGCCAGCCACTCGATCTCGATGCCGGCAGGCGGCACCAGCCGGCTCTCCAGGCCCTGCGGCGTACCCAGCCAGATCACCTGCCAGCCCTCCGACTGCAGGGCGCGGGCCACTGCCAGCGCCGGGAAGATGTGCCCGCCGGTGCCGCCTGCCATCATCATCGCCAGGGGTTGGCTCATGACCGGCGTCCTCCGGTGAGCAGACGGGATTCATGGTCGATGCGCGCGACGATCGCCAGGGCAATGCAGTTGGCGAGGATGCCGCTACCACCATAACTGAGCAGCGGTAGGGTCAGGCCCTTGGTTGGCAGCAGGCCCATGTTCACGCCCATGTTGACGCAGGACTGGGCGGCCATCCAGACGGCAATGCCCTGCGCCAGCAGCGCGGCAAAGTAGCGTTCCATGGCAGCGGCGCGCTGACCGATGCGGAAGATGCGCCAGACCAGGAAGGCGAACAGGGCGATGGTGATGCACACCCCGACCAGGCCAAGTTCCTCAGCAATCACCGCCATCAGGAAGTCGGTATGGGCTTCCGGCAGATACAGCTCCTTCTCGACGCTGGCGCCGAGGCCGACGCCGAACAGACGGCCGCGACCGAAGGCGATCAGGGCGTGGGTCAGCTGATATCCCTTGTTGAACGGGTCGCGCCAGGGATCGAGAAACCAGGTGACGCGCTGCATGCGGTAGGGTGTCAGCACCACCAGCAGGGCGAAGGCCATGCCCAGGGCCAGCACCAGCACCACAAACAGGCGCCAGTTCAGCCCGCCCAGGAACAGCACTGCCATGGTGATCACCACCACGATGGCCAGCGCGCCGAAATCCGGTTCACGCAGCAGCAGCAGGGCCACCAGGAACATGGCAATCGCCATCGGCATGAACCCTTCGCGCAGGCTGTGCATCAGGGCCGCCTTGCGCACCGCATAGTCGGCGGCATACAGGGCAGCTGCCAGCTTCATGAATTCGGAGGGCTGCACGGTCAGCACCACGGCAGACAGCCAGCGCTTGCTGCCATTCACCTCTCGGCCAACCCCGGGAATCAGCACCAGCAGCAGGCCGGCCAAGCAGGCGATGAACAGATAACCCGCCAGTCGCTGCCACGTTTCTTCGGAAATCTGGAACGCCCCGAAAGACAGCGCCAACGCCACCACGATGTAGGCGCCCTGGTGCAACAGGTAGTAGGCACCGTGGTAGCCGGTGTGCCGGTCGGCCTCGGCTGCCACGATCGACGCAGAGTACACCATCACCAGGCCCAGGCCGAGCAGGGCCAGCACCGACCAGAGCAGGCCCGGGTCGATGGGGTCACGCTGGCTGGACTGCCAGCTGCGGCTCAGGGTGCTCATCGCAGTTTCAGCGTCGACAGGCCGGCCAGCACCAGCATCATGGTGATGATCCAGAAACGCACGACGACCTGGGTCTCCTTCCAGCCTTTCAATTCATAGTGATGGTGCAGCGGTGCCATGCGGAACACGCGTCGGCCGGTGAGCTTGAACGAGGCCACCTGTACGATTACCGACATGGTCTCCATCACGAAGACCCCGCCCATGATGAACAGCACGATTTCCTGGCGCACGATCACCGCCACCATGCCAAGTGCCGCCCCGAGGGCAAGGGCGCCAACGTCTCCCATGAAGACTTCCGCAGGATAGGCGTTGAACCACAGGAATCCCAGGCCAGCGCCAGCCATGGCGGCGCAGAACACCACCAGTTCACCGGCCCCCGGAATGTGCGGCACGCCCAGATAGGTGGCGAAGACGCGGTTGCCCGCCACGTAGGCAAATACCGACAGGGCGCCGGCCACCAGCACGGTTGGCATGATGGCAAGGCCGTCGAGGCCGTCGGTCAGGTTGACCGCATTGCTGGTTCCCACCACGACAAAGTACGTGAGTACCACGAAGCCCGTCGCGCCGAGCGGAATGGCGATTGTCTTGAAAAACGGCAGGATCAGTTCGGTCTGCGCCGGCAGGCTCGCCGTGTAGGTGACGTAGAGGGCGAACAGCAAGGCAAGCAGTGACTGCCCCAGATACTTCCAGCGCGCCGCCAGGCCCTTGGGATTGCGATAGACCACCTTGCGGTAGTCATCGATCCAGCCAATCACGCCAAAGCCAAGGGTACCGAGCAGTACTGCCCAGACGTAACGGTTGCTCAGATCGGCCCACAGCAGCACCGTGAACAGGATCGATACCAGGATCAGTGCGCCCCCCATCGTGGGTGTGCCGGCCTTGACCAGATGGGTCTGCGGGCCATCATTGCGCACCGACTGACCGATCTTGTAGGCGGTCAGCTGGCGGATCATGGCGGGCCCTACCACAAACGAGACGAGCAGCGCGGTCAGCGTGGCAAACACGGCACGCAGGGTGAGGTAGTCCAGCACCCGGAAGGTCCGGACCGTGGGGGCCAGCAGGTGGGCCAGAATCAGTAGCATGGGATCAGTAGCATAAGATCAGCAGCCTGGAAGAGCGCTCAGGCGCGCGATGCGGTTCATGGAAGAAGTCCTGCCGCGATCCGCTCCATCCGCATGAAGCGTGAGCCCTTGATCAGCAGGGTGGTTTCGGGTGCCAGCAGCGGCTCGAGCCAGCCTTGCAGTTCTTCGGCCACCGTGGTGTGCCGGGCGCCGTTGCCGAAGGCCTGGGTGGCTGCCGCGACGTGGGTGCCGAGCCCGAACAGCAGGTCAATACCGGCTGCGCGGGCGGCCTCGCCCAGTTCGCCATGCAGGGCGTCGGTATCAGCACCCAGTTCACCCAGGTCGCCCAGCACCAGGATGCGGCGCCCGGCATAGCCGCCCAGAACCTTCAGCGCCGCCAGCACCGAGTCGGGATTGGCATTGTAGGTGTCGTCAATCACCCGCGCCCCACCCCGCCCAGCATGCACCTGCAGCCGGCCGGCAACGCCAGTGAAGGCCGCCAAGCCCTGACAGGCAATCGCGACCGGAACGCCGAGGGCGCGCGTGGCGGCGATTGCCGCCAAGGCATTGGCGGCGTTGTGCTGGCCGGGGAGCGCCAGGCTGGTGTGATGACGGACGCCGTCCACCAGAAACTGCAGCTGCTGGCCGCCGCCATCCGCCACGACCTGCAGCAACGGCCCGACATCCGCCGCGCCAGTACAGGAAAAGGTGTGAATGACATGACCGGCAGCCAGCGCCCGCAACAGTCCGGCGCTGCCGTCGTCGGCATTGATCACGGCGATGCCATCCGGTACCAGGCCCTGGAAAATTTCGCCCTTGGCGGCTGCAACACCCGCCAGCGACGCGAAATGGCCGACATGGGCGCGCTGCACATTGATGACCAGCGCCACCTGCGGCTGGGCGAGCAGGGACAGCAAGGTCAATTCGCCGGCGTGATTCATGCCCATCTCGAACACGGCGCGCTGATGTTGGGGGCGCAGGCGCAGCAGCGTCAACGGCAACCCCAGATGATTGTTCAGGTTGCCCGCCGTCGCCAGCACCGCCTCTTCGGCCGCGAAGCCCCGCGCCTGGACATCGGCCGCCAGGATCGCCGCAATCATTCCTTTCACCGTGGTCTTGCCATTGCTGCCGGTCACTGCGATGGCAGGTAGCGGATGCCGCTGGCGCCAAGCCCGGGCAAGTTGCTGCAGGGCGGCCTCGGCGGCCGGCACTTGCAGGAGCGATGCGGCAGGCACCCCTGCCACCGCCCGCTCCGTCACAGCGGCAACCGCTCCGGCTGCCAGCGCCATCGGCACGTAGTCGTGGCCGTCGACCCGGCTGCCCGACAGGGCGACAAACAGGTCGCCAGGGCGCACGGCGCGTGAATCGATGGTGACCGCCGCCACCGCACGCGGCTCGGCCAGGGCGGGCAACGGCAGCCCAAGCACGGAGGCAACGTCGGCCAGTGACCACTGCATGCCGGGAAGACCGGTGCCGGTGCTGGACAGGGCCTGACTCATGCCGTCTGCTCCGGCAGGCCCAGCACCCGGCGTGCAACCGCGGCATCCGAGAAAGGCAGCTTGCGGCCCTGGATTTCCTGGGTGGTCTCGTGACCCTTGCCGGCCAGCAGCACGATGTCGCCAGGCCGCGCCAGTTCGATCGCCAGACCGATCGCGCAGGCACGGTCGGCCACCTGTGCGTAAGGCGGATGCTGCATGCCGGCTGCGATCTGGTGCAGGATTTCCTCGGGATCTTCGCTGCGCGGGTTGTCGCTGGTGAGCACCACAACATCGGCGAGCTGTTCGGCCAGCCGGCCCATCAGCGGCCGCTTGCCGGCATCGCGGTCGCCCCCGCAGCCGAACAGGCAGATCAGCCGACCACCGTGCAGCCCGGCGCGCAGGGCTCGCAGCACCTCGGCCAGGGCATCGGGCGTGTGCGCGTAATCCACCAGAACCTGCACGTGCGGCGAAGCCGAAACGGCCTGCAGGCGCCCTGGCGGCGGGGTCAGGGCCGCAACCAGCGCCGGCAACGCGGACAGCGCCACGCCGCTCTCGATCAAGCAGGCGAGCACGCCCAGCAGGTTGGAAAGATTGAATGCCCCCAGCAGCGGGCTGGCAATCGCCACCTGCCCCTGGGGTGTGCAGAGCCGGAAATCGACGCCGGCCGGATGGAAGCGGACCGTTTCCGCCGTCACGGCGGGCAGGGACGCTGCCAGCGGCCCGCGCTGGCTGTAGCCCAGAGCCGGCACGCCGGCCTGGAGCAGGCGCTCATGCAGGGCAGCGCCAAAAGCGTCGTCCAGATTGAGCACGGCGCGGCGCAGGCCGGCAGCGTGAAACAGGGCGGCCTTGGCTTGACCATAGGCCTGCATGTCACCATGAAAATCGAGGTGGTCACGCGTCAGATTGGTGAAGAGCGCCAGATCAAACCGCACGGCCTGTACCCGGCCTTGGGCCAGGGCGTGCGACGAGACTTCCATGGCCACGGCTCGCGCGCCGGCATCCCGCAGGCCGGCCAGCTGCTCCTGCAGCGTGACCGGACCCGGCGTGGTGAATCCGCTTGGCTGCAGGGCGCCAGGCATGCCGCTGCCCAAGGTACCGATCAGGCCACAGGACCGGCCGGCAGCCCCCAGGGCCTGTGCGAGCCAGTGGGTGCAGGACGTCTTGCCATTGGTGCCGGTCACGCCAATCACCGGCAGATGGCGGCTTGGATCGCCATACAGTCGGGCGGCAAGATAGCCGGCACGATGCTGCAGGTCCGGCACGGGCAACTGTGGCACCGGCAGGTCCGGGCAGGTAAATCCGGTGGGATCCCAGAACACCGCCGTGGCACCGCGCGCCACCGCATCGGCAATCCATGGCCGCCCGTCGCCCGCCACCCCGGGATAGGCGGCAAATGCCATGCCCGGCAGCACCTTTCGGCTGTCATCGGTCAGGCCATGCACCTGCCCCGCCAACATGCCGACTGCCTCCGGCAAAGCGGAAGGGCCGCGCAAGGGCGGCACTGGCAGACGGGCATTGGCCGGATCGGCAACGGCCGGCGTGGCTGGCGATGGCATGGCGTCGCGCATCAGGTGTCCGCCGCAGCGCCGGCCGGTGCCGTGATCGGGGGCAGCGCTTCGCTGGCCGGGTCATCCGGCGGCACCCCCAGCAGTTGCAGGGCGCCTCCCATCAGATTGCTGAACATCGGCGCAGCAACCACGCCGCCGTAATAGCCACCAACCGTCGGTTCATCAATCATGATCGCAATCAGCAGCCGCGGACTGGTGGCAGGGGCGAAGCCGACAAACGACGAGATGTAGCGGTTGGAATAATGCCCGCGCTCCTGCTTGTGCGCGGTGCCGGTCTTGCCGGCAACATGAAAGCCACGCACCTGGGCCAGCGGTGCCGTGCCTTCGGCCTGCACCACCAGCTGCAGCATGTCGCGAACCTCGGCGGCCGTCTGCGCGGAAACCACCTGCCGTCCGGGAACCGGTCCGTCGACGCGGGTCAGGCTGAGCGGCTTCAGCGTGCCGTCGCCGGCAAAGATCGTGTATGCCCGTGCCAGCTGCGCCAGACTGACGGAAATTCCGTGGCCATAGGCCATGGTGGCCTGTTCGATCGGGCGCCAGCTGCGATAGGGCCGCAAGCGGCCGCCGGCTTCGCCGCTGAACCCGGTTTTGGGCTGCTGGCCGAAACCGACATCGGTGAACAGGTTCCACAGGGTCGCGGAGGGCAGGGACAGGGCGATCCGGGCAGCGCCGACATTGCTGGATTTCTGGATCACCTGGGCCACTGTCAGGGCCGCCGCCGGATGGCTGTCGTGAATCACCGCCGGGCCGATCGTCATGATGCCGTTGCCGGTAGCGATCAGGGTATCAGGCCGTACCTTGTGCGCCTCAAGCGCGGCCGCCACCGTGAACGGCTTGAGCGTTGAGCCCGGCTCGTACGTGTCGGCCACGCTGCGGTTACGCAACTGCGCCGGCACCACGTGATCGCGGGCATTCGGGTCGTAGTCCGGATAGTTCGCCAGCGCCAGCACTTCCCCGGTGCGCGGATCCAGCACCAGGACCGAGCCGGCTTTGGCCTTGTGCCGTGCCACTGTGGCGCGCAGTTCGCGCCACGCCAGATGCTGGATGCGGCTGTCGACCGACAGCACCACGTCCTGGCCCGGGCGCTGCTCGCGCAGATTCTGCACGTTTTCAATCACGGCACCGGCGCGATCCTTGATCACGCGTCGGGCACCCGCCACGCCGGCCAAGGTGGACTGGAAAGCCAGCTCCACTCCCTCCTGCCCGCGGTCGTTGGCGTCGGTAAATCCCAGCAGGTGTGACATCACCTCGCCTTTCGGATAGGTGCGCCGGAAGCCCTTCTCGGCGAACAGGCCGGGCAGCTTGAGCGCCGCCACCTGCTGTGCGGTTTCCGGCGTCACCTGGCGTTTCAGATAGACAAAATCACTGTCACCTTCCTGCAGGCGGCGGCCAAGCTCGGCCCGGTCGACATGCAGGGCCGTGGACAGGCTGGCGAGCTGTGCGGCATTCAGTTCCACCTTGTCCCGGCTAGCCCAGATCGACGCCGCCGGCAGGCTGATGGCGATGGTATCGCCGTTGCGGTCGCGCACCATACCCCGGTAGGCGGTCGACTCGATCACCCGCGTATACCGCTCTTCGCCTTTGTGCTGCAGAAAATCGTACCGCACGCCCTGCAGGAACAGGGCGCGCCCGGCCAAGGCGAGAAAACCAGCCAGCATCAGCAGCATCAGCAGGCGCGCGCGCCACCCTTCCAGGCGCAGGTTCAGTGCCGTATTGGCCTGGTACTTCATCGCGGCCACCCCGTCGCAGATGCCGTGCCGGCAGCGTTGGCGGCCACCTGGGCACCGGCGGCCAGACCAGACGCAACCGTCTCACCCGCCGTCAGGCCCGGCGCGAGGGCGGCAGTCGGGCCGGCGGTCAGGCCCGCTAACGGGGCGAGCGGGCCAGCCAGCGCGTAAGAGCGGCCCGGCTCGGGCAGGTGCATGTGCATGCCACTGGCGGCACGCTCGACCTGATTGGCCGAGGCCAGCTTGGCCTGCTCGGCCTGCAAGCGGCGCAGGTCGGTGGCGAGCTGTTCGCCGGTGGTCCGTTCGTGTTCCACATCCACGAACAGCCGCCGCGCCCGGTGCTGGGTATGCACCACCGCGAGCGCACACACTACCAACACACCGAACAGGAACAGGTCAATGCGCCTCATGGTGCACGCATCCTCGCAGCAGGGTCTGCGGTGCCAGCCCACGCTGCGGCAGTCCGCTCAGCCAGACGCAGCACGGCGCTGCGTGCCCGTGGATTGCGGGCCACTTCCGTCGCGCCGGCCATCATCGCGCGCCCGATGGCGCGCAGGGGTGGCAGTGGCCGCTCGTCCTCGCGTACCGCAAGCCCCGCAGGAATTTCGGGCGGACGGCTGTGGCGGGCGATGAACTGCTTTACCTTGCGGTCTTCCAGCGAATGGAAGCTGATGATGGCGAGCCGTCCTGCCGGCCGCAAGGCACCCAGTACCTGTGGCAGCACAGCATCGAGCTGGTCGAGCTCGCCATTCACCTGGATGCGCAAGGCCTGAAACGTACGGGTGGCCGGATCGATGCCCGGCTTGCCTTTCGGCACGGCCTCAGCCACCAGCACCGCCAGCTGACGGGTGCTGGTCAGGGCCCCCTGGTCGCGAGCTGCCACGATGGCCCGGGCAATGCGCAGGGCGTGGCGCTCCTCGCCAAGATCGCGCAACACCGTGGCCAGCGCCTCGACCGATACGTGTGCCAGATATTCGGCAGCACTCTGGCCTGCGGTCGGGTCCATGCGCATGTCCAGCGGACCGTCGTGACGAAAACTGAAACCGCGTTCGGGCTGGTCAATCTGTGGCGATGAAATGCCGAGATCGAGCAGGATGCCATCCACACCATCCGGCGCGAAATCGGCCAGCGCCTCACGCAGACGGGCAAAGGGCAGCTGCCGGACCTGGAAGCGGGCGTCGGCGCACAGGGACGCCGCCGCGGCAATGGCCTGGGGATCCCAGTCGAGCGCCAGCAGTCTTCCGGCCGGGCCAAGACGCGCCAGAATGGCACGGCTGTGGCCGCCGCGGCCGAAGGTGCCATCGACGTAGTAGCCATCAGGCCGCAACGCCAGGCCTTCCAGCACCTCTTCGAGCAGAACCGGCAAATGCTCCATGGCCCCCTCAGAACAGTGACAGCGATTCGGTTCCTGCCGGCATCGCACCGGGCAGGGCCTGAGTGAAGGCTTCCAGCTGCCGCTCCCAGGCGTCGGGATTCCACAACCGGAAATGACTGGCCTGCCCGAACATCATCACTTCACGGTCGATGTTGGCCAGTCGGCGCAGGGTCGGCGAGATCAGCACCCGACCGGCAGAATCCATTTCCACCTCGTCCGCATGACCTACCAGCAACTGTTGTAGCACCGAAGCGCCGGCCTCAAAACCGGACAGCTTCATGATCTTCTGGGCAATCGGCTCCCAGAGCAGGGCAGGGTAAAGCAGAAGGCAGCGCTGCGGGTGCGCGGTGACGACCACCTGCCCGCCCCCCTGCTCCAGGATCTTCTCCCGGTAGCGGGTTGGCACGGCCAGACGCCCTTTCGCGTCCAGGCTGATCGCCGAAGCCCCCTGAAATCCTTCCGCCACGTTCCCACCTTACGGAGCCTGAGCCCCACTGTTTCCCATAAATTACCACTTCTCGCCACTTTACGGGATGACTCCCCCACGGTCAAGTTGAGGCTTGATAAATTTTCCTTTTCTGACAGACGCTTGCGGCTGCTTCTGATGTGAGCACAGAAAGTCTGGCGAACCAGGAAAAGCTGTGGGGAATCAGATTCTTGGAACCAAAGCTGGAGAATGCTCACGACTTGGCGCGCACTGCGGCAGTCACCGTGGCACGCACAAGATAAGACCGGCGGTGGCCGTGGCCGTGGCAGGGGCAGGGGCAGGGGCAGGGGCAGCGGCGTTGGCCGTGACTCTGGCGATGGCAAGCACGGAGCGCCGCGATGGCCAAACACAGAACGGTGCAGGACGAGGTGATGCAGGAAGAGGCGGCGACCCGGCGCCAGTTCGGCGCGCAAGTCCCTCAAGGCACTCGGCACAGCCGGGGCAGCGCGCAAAAGAGGTGGTGAAGCCGGCCTATAAGCCGGGTTCTGTCGAGGACAGTCATTCCTCTAGGCAGCCGGTTGCCCGGCTGCTCAAGCAACCTACCCGGGAACAGCGCGAGCCACGCCAACGTTCCCCTATTTGGTCTTGCTCCGGATGGGGTTTTACTTGCCGCTTCCGTTACCGGTTGCGCGGTGCGCTCTTACCGCACCTTTTCACCCTTGCCGTCGG
>CAIPBT010000031.1 GCA_903863375.1 uncultured Ferrovum sp. | reverse complement strand
GGGGCTTGTGATTGCCGAACAGGGCCTCGATACCGACCATGCCGTCGGAACCCACACTGGCGAATTCGGCGCACGAGCCGTCTTCCAGCAGGCTGTTCAGCGAGATCTGCGCTGTCACCGGAAACCACACGTAGGGCTGGCTGCCCGTGGGTGTGTGCAGCACCTGACCGTACTTGACCTCGATCTGATTGAAGTGCGACCACAAGCCAGCATGCAGGCGGCTTGGGCAGGCTGCCAGCAGCACGTTCTGGTTTGGGCACAGACTGCCTGTCGGAGCCAACGTGGCAGATTCGGAGGATTCGCCAAGCGGGGTGCGGGTGGAGGTCGTGTCGGTGACAGGGGGGCTGGTCATGCAGGGGGCTGCCAGTTGGCGGGCCGAGCTACTGGGCTGTCACCGCCTGCACCATCGGGTACAGACAGGTCAGCGGTTCCGGCCGATGGATCAGGTAGCCCTGGGCATAGTCCACACCAATCGCCTTGAGCCGTTCGAGAATGCAGGCCTGCTCGACAAATTCTGCCACCGTGCGGATGTCGCGCACCCGGGCCACTTCGGTGAAGAAGCGCACCGCCACATCATCCAGCGGATCACTGGTGAGTCCGCGAATGAACTGGCCATCGATCTTGAGCTCATCCACGGGCAGGTTTTTCAGGTAACCGAACGACGAGGCACCTGCCCCGAAATCGTCCAGCGCCACCTTGACGCCCGCGGCGCGCACCGCCGCGATGAACTGCGCGGCATCGGTCAGGTTGGTCACGGCGGCGGTCTCGGTAATTTCCAGGCACAGGCGCATACGGATGGCCGGGCTCGCCTCGTGCAGCAGGGCCAGCGCCCAGTGGTGGAAGGCCCGGTCGCCCACGGACTGACCCGACAGATTGACGCTCAGGCTGAGCACCTCCTCCAGCCTGGGCAAGGCCGCCAGCCAGGTCAGCGTGGTGCGCAACACCCAGCGGTCGATGCGCGAGGCCAGCTGAAAACGTTCGGCAGCGGGCAGGAAGGCGCCCGGCAGGGCATGACTGCCATCGGCGTTGCGCATGCGCAGCAGTATCTCGGCGCGCAGGCCAATCTCGTCGCGTTCCAGTGGCCGGATGCGCTGCGCGAAGAGTTCAAAGCCCCCTTCATCCAGCGCCCGCTCGATGCGCTCGGTCCAGTGCATTTCAAACTGCCGGGCCTGCAGGTTGGCATCGCTTTCCGACCAGACATGCACCCGGTTGCGGCCCGCTTCCTTGGCCGCATAACAGGCGGTATCGGCCACCTGCTGGATGGCCGCCACCGAAGGCCAGTGACGGTCAATCGGCACCAGACCGATGCTGGCGCCCACCCGAAACCGGCGCTCTTCATGCATGAAGCGAAAGCCATCCATGTGGTCGCAGATGTTCTGTGCCACACGGATGGCCTGGTCCAGTTCGCAGTATTCGAGGATGACGGCGAACTCGTCACCCCCAAGCCGTGCCAGCGTGTCGCTTGCCCGCACCACACTATTCAGCAGCTGGCTGACCTGCTGCAGCAGATGGTCGCCCACGGCATGGCCGCAGGCATCGTTGACCAGCTTGAACTGATCCAGATCGATGTAGAGCAGCGCGTGTTCCGACGATTCTTCGTGGGCGAGCCGCAGCACATGGCGCAGCCGGATCTCGAACTCCGCCCGGTTGAACAGGTTGGTCAGGACATCATGGGTAGCCCGCCAGGTCATTTCGCCACTGATGCGTCGCTGTTCCGACACGTCGTGAAACACCAGCACGGCACCGAGCACGGTGCCGTCTTCATGACGGATCGGGGCGGCAGAATCCTGGATGCCATATTCCCGGCCATGGCGCGATACCAGCACAGTCTGATCTGCCAGGCCGGTCACCTCGCCCGTCTGCAGGCACCGCACCGCCGGATTTGGTGCCACCACCCGGCTTTGCTCGTGCACGATGCGAAACACCTGTTCGACCGGCAGCCCGTCGGCCTCGTCTGCAAGCCAGCCGGTCAGGCGCTCGGCCACCGGATTGAGCCAGGTCACCCGCAGCTGTGCATCGGTGGTGATCACGGCGTCGCCGATCGAGGCCATCGTCACCCGCAGCAGTTCGTGCTGGGTGGAGGCTGCTGCCGCGGCGGTCTCGGCACGCGCCCGCGCGGCCAACAGTTCGGACTCGAAACGGTTGCGCTCCTGCACCACAAACAGGGTCCATAGAAAGCGCGCCGGGTCGCTCTGCTTAGCGCGCCGGGTGTTGATCAGCACCGGCAGTCGCTTGCCGCTGGCGCTCAACAGGTCCATCTTGGCTTCGTTGATCCGTCCCTCGCGCAGCATGGTTGGCAGCAGATGGGTTTGCAGAAAAATGCGCCCCGCCGGGGGGAACAGCTGCTCGACATGCTGGCCAACGAGCAGCGCGGCGTCCAACCCGACCAGGTGCACCAGTTCGGTATTCACGCGCAGCACCCAGCCCCGGTGGTCGGTCACCACCACCGCGCAGGGCAGATCGTCCAGGGGGGTCATGGGTCAGCCGGTCCGGGCGCTGGCCATCAGGGTGCTTCTGGCCAGATAGGCGCACATGGCAGCGATCACCTGATCGGGGCAACTCATATGGGCGCAGTGACCCCGTCCCTCCAGAATCTGAAGGGTGCTGTGAACCAGGTGTTGGTGCAGATACTCCCCTACCGCCAGCGGTGCCAGCACATCCTCCTGGTTCTGCAGGATCAGGCAGGGCGTGGTGACCTGCGGCAGGATGCTGCGCTGGTCGCTGAAAAACGTCGCGCGCGCGAAGGCCTTGGCGGCGACCGGGTCGGTTGAGCAGAATCGGGTGGTGAGGTTGGTCGCGACAGGGCCGGCTTCGCCTGCGGCGACCGAACCCAGATGTTCGGCCCAGCCGATGAAGTTGTGCTCCATCAGGGTGAGCAGGTCCTCGAGGTCTTCACGCTCAAAGCCGCCAATATATTCTGGAGGGTGATTGACGAAGCAGGGCGACGGGCCCAGCAGAATCATCCGGTCGAACAGGTCGGGGCGCTGCAGCGACGCCATCATGCCGATCGTGCAGCTGACTGAGTGCGCCACCAGGGTGACACCGGAGGACAGGTGCAGGGCATCGCAGACCTCCAGCATATCCTGCACGTAGCCACCCAGCGTACTGTAGCGCGCCACGTCAAAGGCTGCAGGGTTGGCCTCGCCACTGCCCACGTAATCAAACAGCACGGTTCGGCAACTTGACTCGAATGCGGCCACCACGTCTGACCAGACGGTCTGGCTGCACCCGAAACCATGGGCAAACAGCAGCACCGGGCCGTGCTTGCCGCGTTGTATGACGTGGTTGCGTTCGAGGATATCCACGGCAGAACTCCGCTTCGTTAAGACCTAAGTCTTTTCTTTGCAGGAATGATTAGGCATCGTACGCCAGAGACTGCACGCCGTGTGGTTTTCTCCGGACTATTGTTCGATTGCGCACGGAACAAGCCCGCTCCGTCTGGCAGGCTGTGACTCTTGCGTATCAGCCAATCCGGTTGCCGCGCGGCAGGAGTCTGCCCATGCCCTTTCGTCCTCAGCCTGACGTACTGCTTTATCGGCCCGCCGCATGCCATCTGCAGCACCCGATCCGGCATGGTCTGCCGCTGGTGTTGCTGCTGTTCGCCACCTTGATTCTCGGCATGGGCCGGCCCGACGACGCCACCAGCCATTCGCTGCGCTTGCGCGGTGACCAGGTGGTACCGGCCGTGAACAGCCCGGCCCTGGCCGTCGGCAGCATCACCGTGGAGGCGGATGGTTCGGTGCGCGGTAACCTCTCCACCTCGGGCCTGATCGCAACCCAGGCGGCCATCCGGGCCGCGGAAGTCGGCAGCAATGGTCCCGTGGTGATCGATCTGGTCAGTACCGGATCGACGTGGGTGGTGCCAGCCGGTGCCATCCTGACGCCAGAGCAACTCGCGCAGTACCGGGCCGGCGGTCTCTATGTGGACGTCAGCTCCGACGCCCATCCGCAGGGCGAGATCCGCGCGCAACTGGAGCCCTGATCCCGTTGGCCGGAGGGGTCGCAAATCGGTCAGTGCCCGGTGGTCGCGGCGGATGACACCGTCACGACTTTCTGGTGATACTCGACAGCGTTGAGAGCGGTTCGGCCCAATCACCGGCGAACCGCGCCCGATCACGCCGTGCTGTCTGGAGTATCGTCATGCCCTCGCCTCGCCCCGTCCCGCCGCCCAGCTGGCTGCCCACCCTGCTGTCCAGTTGGCACCCCACCCCGCTGCCCACCAGCCTCGCCCTGCTGCTTTGCCTCATGGGCACGCTCACTGCTTGCGACGGCCCAGCCAAGGCTGGCCATGCCGGCGTTGCAGCGGCAAACACTGCGGACAGCACCGTCAGCCCTCGCGGGACGGCAGGCACGGCAGGCACGGCAGCGGCGGCAGGGGCAGGGGCAAACGCGGCAGCGGCGGCAGGAGAAGCAGCGGCGGCAGGAACGGCGGCAGCGGCCGCAACAGCGGGGGCCCCAGGTGCAACCGGCGCGGCCGGGCCAGCCGCCGCCATCGCCGTCAAACTGGGACGCGACCGGCACCTGCTGGTCGGTCTGGGCACCTACAGCACAGTCGAGACAATGCGGCAGCAGGGCATTCGGCCGGACATCATCGACACCTATCTTACGGGCGTAGGCAAAGGCTCCTGGATCGATTATGTGCAGCCGGCGGGTGCCTACATCACGAAGACGGCACAGGAAGCACGCGACATCGGTGCGATCCCGCTGTACACCCTGTACGGCATGGCGCAGAACGGCGACGGCAACGTCACCGGCATCCTCAGCCGCACCTTCATGCGCGCGTATTGGGCGCAGGCGCGCCTGATGTTCCAGCTGCTCGGCCAACTTGACGCGCCCGTATTGGTCAATCTCGAGCCGGACTTCTGGGGCTACGTCTACAACTATGCGCCGGCGCACGATCCCGCCCAGCTGGGTGCGGTGGTCAGCAGCGAACCCGAATGCCGCACCCTGCCGGATCTGGCCCCCAGTGTAGCGCCTTGCCTGCTTGCCATGGCGCGCCAGTACGCCCCGAAAGCGCTGGTCGGCATGCCCCCTGCGCTCTGGGGTCGTCCGCCCGGCTCGGTGGCCGCCTACATGCGTGCAATGGGGGCTGCCCAGGCCGATTTTGTGGTGGCGCAAACCTCCGACCGCGATGCCGGTTGCGCCGAAGTGGCGGCACCGCCGCCGGAGTGCGCCGGACGCACGGGGCCCTTTTACTGGAACGACCTGGGCGGTGGTGCGCTGAGCTTCCGGCAGTCGCAGCAGGATTACGCCGAGTACGCCCGCCTGCTGGGCGGCAATCCCACGCTGCTGTGGTGGCAGACCCCGCTAGGCGTTCCGTCCACTACCCCGGGAGGTACGCTGCAGCATTTCCGGGACAACCATGTGGACTACATGCTGCAGCACACCGCCGAGTACGCCGCCATTCACACGCTGGGCATGGTGTTCAGCGGCGGCGCGGCGGCCCAGACCAGCATCAGCACCGATGGCGGCCAGTTTGCACGGCTCTGGAAGGCTTACCAGGCGGGGGGCGGCACGCCGTTGCAATAAGAAATGGTCAAAACACCGTTGCAGCAGGCCTTGGTCAGGACGCTGCTTCGGCGGTTGGTGCGGGCAACGTCGCACCGGCGCTCGCCTGACTGAGCACATTGGCCAGGGTATCCGGCCGATGGAACAAGAAGCCCTGGGCAAAGTCCACCCGCAGGTCGGTCAGGGCGGCGCAGACCTCCTGCTCTTCCACATACTCGGCGATCGTTCGCACGCCGAGCACTTGGGCCACATCGCGAAAGCATCGCACCGCCACACCATCCAGGGGGTCTGCCAGCATGTCCTTGACAAACTGCCCGTCAATCTTCAAAAAATCTATGGGCAGGTTTTTGAGGTAGCCAAAGGACGATGCGCCTGCCCCAAAGTCATCCAGGGCAATCTTGGCGCCCAGGGCACGAATCTCGTCGATGAACACCCGGGCATCGGCCAGATTGGTGATGGCTGCCGTTTCGGTCACCTCAAAACACAGTTTGCGCAGGTCAAAGCTGGCCGCCTCGAGCATCTGTTTCAGATCGCGATGAAACAGGCGGTCGCCGAGCGACTGCCCCGACACATTGATCGATACCATGGCGATGCCGGGCAGCGCCGGGGCCAGGGCTTCCAGCCGCGCAAAGGTATGTTGCAGCACCCAGCGGTCGATCCGGCTGCCCAGATGAAAACGTTCAGCTGCCGGCATGAATACCCCCGGCAGGATCCGCATGCCGTTGTCATCCGGCAAGCGCAGCAGCACTTCGAAGTGCAGCCCCTCGAGGTCCGTTGACGCATGGAGCGGTGCAATCCGCTGGGCGAACAGTTCGAACAGGTTGTCGTCCAGGGCGCGTTCCAACCGGGCCGTCCAACTGACTTCGCCCTGGCGCACGGCGGTGAAGTTGTCCAGATCAAACCAGGTGTGCACGCGATTGCGGCCCCCGTCCTTGGCGGCGTAGCAGGCGGTATCCGCAGCCTGCAGCAACTCGGCGGTGGAGCTCCACCGGGCATCCAGGGTCACCAGCCCGATGCTGGTGCCTAACCGAAAGCGCCGGTTTTCGTGAATGAAGCGAAATTCCTCCATCTGATCGCAGATCTGCTTGCCGATGCGCAGGGCGTGCTCGTGGTCACAGTGCTCCAGCAGGATCGCAAACTCGTCCCCACCGAGTCGCGCCACGGTATCGCGGTCACGCACCTTGTGCCGCAGCAGGGTGCTGATCTGGCGCAAAACCTCATCGCCAATGGAATGCCCGCACGCGTCATTGACCAGCTTGAACTGATCCAGGTCGATGAACATCAAGCCGTGGGTGCAATTTTCCGTCTTGGAGCGCGCGAGTGCCCGCGTCACCCGCAGTTCGAATTCGCTGCGGTTGACCAAACCCGTCAACACGTCGTGGGTCGCCCGATGCACCATTTCGCGACTCAGGCGCCGCTGCTCTGACACGTCATGAAACACCAGCACGGCGCCAACGATCTGATTGTCGTGGTCGCGGATGGGGGCTGCAGAATCCTCGATACCGATCCGTTGTCCGTCGCGGGCAATCAGGCAGCTGTCCGAGGCCAGTCCCGCGGTTTCCTGCAGGCGCAGGGCTTCCTGCACCGGATTGCTGACCCGTAACCCGGTATCCTCGTTGACCACATGGAACACCATGTCAAGCGGCATGCCGCGCGCCTCGCGCCCCAACCAGCCGGTCAGCAACTCTGCCGCCGGGTTCATCCACTCCACGCGCCCAACCGCATCGGTGGTGATCACGGCATCGCCAATCGAAGCCATGGTCACCCGCAACAATTCGTGCTGGTCTTCCAGCTCGCGCTGCACCGCGCGAAACTTGCTGATGTCCAGGATGGCACCGACCAGGTGCCGCGGCTGGCCAACCACGACCTGCAAGGCACCGGTGACGCGGGCCCAAAACGGCCGCCCGCTGGCAGACAACATGGCCAGTTCCAGTTCGAACGGGGTTCCAGCGTCGCGGCAATCCTGTACAGCCTGCTCGAATAGCCGTCGACTTTCCGGACGGACATACGTCATGGCTTCGGGCAGGCTGGGCGCATCATTCGGCGAGCGGTCGTGCAGGACAAATGTTTCGTCCGTCCAGGTCAGCGCCTCAGTTTCCAGGTCCAGCATCCAGCCGCCCACCATCGCCAGACTGCCGGTGGTGGCGAGCAGCTCTTCCCGGGCCGCGAGCGCGCGTTCGGCTGCCTTGCGGGCGGTGATGTCGGTGAGCACGGTGATCGAGTGGGTCGGTGCGCCATCCGTGCGTTTCTCCAGCACGGCAGACAACACCACATCCACCGTGTGTCCCGCCCGATGCACCATCTGGAATTCGATCGCGCGCAACTCTCCAAACTGAAACAGCCGTGGAATGGTGATGGTCGCGGCATAGTGCGCCGAGGACGGCGTCAGGAAATCCGTCACCCGGCGACCGATCACCTCTTCGCGGGCATATCCCAAGGTTCTCAGCCATTCCGCACTGACGCTGCGTAGCCGACCCTGCAGGTCAATCGAATGCAGCATGGCAGGCGTATCCAGATACAGCTGCCGATGTAGCATTTCGCTGCTGCGCAGCGCCTGGTTGGCATCCTGCAGTTGCCGGATCGCGGTCTCGCGTTCGCTGCGCAACACGGCCAATTGCCCGCTGAGCTGGTCCAGTGCGGCACCGAGCCGCGCCAGTTCGTCTTGCCCGTCCAGGCCGTTGCGCAGGGTATCGTCGCCACGACCGAGCCCCTCCATGTGCCGCAGCAGTCGCTGCATGGGGCCATTCAGCCGGGCGGCAGAGCGGCTCGCCACCACAAACATGATCAGCAAAGCCACGCTGCCGCCCAGCAGGACCAGGGTTTCGAGGCGCTGCTGGCTGGCACTGATGTCTGCGCGCTGGGCAGTCAGGGTTCGGGCTTCGGTTTCGGCCAGGCGGTTTCGCAACACGCGGATGTCTTCTACGATTTGCTGGCCCTGGCTGTCCTTGACCATGCGCAGGGCACTCTCCGTCTGTCCGGACTGGGCCAGTTTCACCGCGGCGGCAAGCTCGGCAAGCCTCGCGTTGACCCGCTCGCCAAGGTGCTCGGTTGCCGCACGGGTCGCCGCGTTTGCGGCACCGGACTGGACCACCCCGACCTGATCTCGCGCCGTGGCACTGCCCCGCGTGTAGGGTTCCAGATATCGGGCATCATTGGTCAGCAAAAATCCGCGTTGCCCGGTTTCCGCCTCCAACAGGGCTTCGCCGAGTCCAGACAGGGCGAGCTGACGCGCTTCCGTCAACGTAATGCCGTGTCGCACGCGATTGATGTGCTGCACGTTGAAGACGATCAGTGTCAGGATGCCGACCAGCAGACTGGCAGCAATCAGGAACTGCCACCACAGGATCGACGCCATGCTAGGTCTCACCAGCCAGGGTAGAGACGGGACGGGAGCGCGCGGAGCTGACTGCATGGTGCTGTTCCGAAAGGATGGGGCGAACGTGACGGCGGCGCCAGATGGATGCCCTGCCGGGTAGCATTGATCGGCAGCTGACTCTTCAGCACCAATTTCGAGCTTACGCCTGGAACGTTTGCAAGTAAGGATGGTTAAGGCCTGAAGTGTCCGCCCAGCCAACCTCCTGCGATCCGCTTGCAGCGGATCCAGCGGAAATTTGCCTGCCAGCCAACCGACGCGTCACGGATTGATTCCCTGGAAAGATAAATCTGGCCCCGGCAATACACTTAGATACGAATTCCATTAACAATTCAGGAGCTTAAATAACTCAATCAATTTAGTCTCTGCACCTTGGGCAAGTGAAGGCTTCATGCTGAAGCTTCGCGGTGCTGAAGGATTTCCATGCCAAATTTCCAGTTCCCCGTGCAGCCACCCATCGCCGCCTGGCAGGAAGGGGTCACCGCCCTGCTGTTGATCACGGTCGCCATGGCCAGTCGTGATCTGATCGTACCAATCGATGGTGGCTTGCCCTTTCTGACCCTTTATCCAGCCGTGGCCCTGGCGTACCTGCTCGGTGGCGTTCGCTGCGGCCTGCTGGTGACGGTGCTGTCGGCCGTGGTGGCGCAACGTTACTTGGGTGGCGCAGGCACCGCCGTGGCGGTCACCACCTCACTGGTCTTCCTAGGTGCGTCCGCCGTGATGGCTCTGTTGCGCCATCGGGAGCAACGGGGCATGAAGCAGTTGGCGCAGACCATGGCGGCGCTGCACGAGCGTGACCGTGCGATGACCCGGCAGGCCCAGGAACTGCGAGAACTGTACGAGCAGGCGCCGGCTGGTCACTGCATCCTGACGCCTGCGGGCCAGTTCCTGCGCGTCAACCAGACCACCGCGCATTGGCTGGGCGGGGACCGGGCCGCGATCCTCGCCAGCCCGGGGCTTCACTGCTATCTGCGCGAACAGAGTCAACAGGCGTTTGCGCATGCCTTGGCCAGCGTATTGGCGGGCGAACGGGTGGCCCCCCTGGATCTCGAACTCGCGCCCCCGGGACGGCCAGGGCGCTGGTTGAGCCTGTCGATGACTGCGTTGCCGGATGCGCTCGGCAACGTCACGGCGGTGCAGTGCAGCCTGGGTGACATTTCGGTGCACAAGGCGCAGGAACTGCAGTTGCGTCTGCTCAACCAGAATGAGCTTGCCATCCTGGACTGCGGACTGTTCATCGCCGCCAAGGTACGCGACGGCCGCTTCAGCTGGGTGAGTGCCGGCATGGTGCGTGCCCTGGGATATCCAGCGGCCGAACTGCTTGGCCGGACGGTTGACCTGCTACGCCCGCCGGGTCGCTCCGCCGATGTGTTCGAAACCGCGTTGCGCTCGGTGATCCAAAGCGGAGACCATCAACAGGCGGAGATTGAGGTGATCTGCAGCGATCGCAGCCGGCGCTCGCTCGAGGTCACCGGCCTGCTGCTGGATGCAGACACAGGCGAGGTGCTGTGGCTGGCGGCGGATATCACGGCCCGCAAGGCATTGGAGCGTGAACGTACGCAGCAGGCGGCTCGCATTCAGGATCTCTATGACAACGCGCCGTGTGGCTATTCCGTGGTGGATAGTGCGGGCTTTTTCACCGAGATCAACGAAACCCAGCTGGGCTGGCTTGGCCTGACGCGTTCGGCGGTGATCGGGCGCTGCAAACCCTGCGACTTCGTGGCCAGCGAAGATCGCGAGGTGTTTACCGCCAATCTGTACAACCTGCGCAGCGCACAGACCGAAGTCAACCTTGACTATCGCTTGGTCAATCCGGACGGCCAGTCCCGCTGGGTTGCCCTGCGTGCCTACCCGGTGCGCGATGCAGAGGGTAAGGTGTTTTCAACGCGCTGCGTTGCCTTCGACATCAGTGACCGCAAAGCACTCGATCTGACCCTGCAACGCGTCAATGCCGAACAGGCCGCCGTGCTGAACTGCGACCTGTTCGGCGTGGCACGGTCGGTCAACCGGGTGATCACCTGGAGCAACCTGGGACTGCAGCGCATGCTGGGTTATAGCGCAGACGAGCTGCACGGCCTGCCCAGCAGCGCCCTGTTCCTGAGCCCAGCAGATCACCACGCCCATGGGGAGCGCTGTTATCCCTTGTTGTGGGCAGGGCAGGACTATCGCTGTGAACTCGCCATGCGCCGCAAGGACGGTCAGGCCATCTGGGTGGATGTCACGGTGCGCCTGGTCAATCCGGCCACCGGAGAAAGCCTGTCGTTCTGGTTCGATATCACGGCACGCCGCGATGCGGAACGTGAACTGGCAACCATTCGCTCCGAACAGGAAGCCATCATCAACAGCGATCTGCTCGGCATCGCGCGCATGTCCAACCGGCACTTGAACTGGGTGAGCCCGGGACTGGCGCGCATGTTTGGCTACACGGTTGATGCGCTACAGGGCCAGCCTACCCGTCTGATCTATACCAACGAGGAGACCTATATCGCCTTGGGCGAGGATGCCTATCCCAAAATCCTGACCGGACAAACCTGGCGCGGTGAACTGCCCATGCGGCGGCGAGACGGGCAGACGTTGTGGGTGGAACTGACGGGGGAAACCTTTGCGCTGACGGGCGAAACGCTGTGGATTGTCACGGACATCACGCATCAGCATGAAATCAAGCGCGCGTTGCGGGAAAGCCAGGACATGCTGGAGCGCACGGGTACGGTGGCCGGGATCGGTGGTTGGCAGATCGACCTTCCCACCCAGAAGGTCCACTGGTCGATGCAGACCCATCGCATGCTGGAGGCGCCGGAGGGATTTGTACCAGACCTCGCCAGCGCCTTGGCCCTGTATCCGCCGGCCTCGCTGCAACTCCTGGAGCCCGCCCTTGCCATCGCCGCACGCGACGGAACGCCGTTCGACCTGGAGCTCGAACTGACCACCCTGACTGGCCGGCGGATCTGGGCGCGGGTGGTCGGTGAGGCGGAAGTCACCGCAGGCCAAGTGACGCGGCTGGTCGGTGCCTTCCAGGACGTCACAGCGCGGAGGGCTGCGGCACCTGCGGGCACCTGCAGCCACGAGCACGAACGCGTCACGTAGCCATCCATCGGCGTTCGCCAACTACATCACCTTTTGACTTCCCGGCCGCGCCTGCCCTGGCCTGATCGGTTCGCGCTGGCTTGATCAGCGCGTTGCCGACACCTCGAATTGGCCAACCGCCTGGGCCAGCTTGTTGCTGCTGGTGGTGCTGTGCGCGGCAGTGCGGCCGGCGTGGGTCAGCGCGAGGCGCACAGCGTCTGCCGAGTGGCTGATGGTGCCGATTTGTGCGCCGAGCGCCTCGGTACCTTCGGCCATCTGGGTAATGGCATCCACCATTTGACGGCTGATCTTCTGCATCTCGCCCTTGTCGGCCACTGCTTCGGCGGCCACGCGCAGGCCCGACTCGATCCGGCTCATGCCACTTTCCATGCGTCGCACGGCCTCTTCCGCACCACCCTGCACGCTCTCGATCATGCCACCGATATCCCGGGTGGCTTGCGCTGTGCGTTCCGCCAGCTTGCGCACTTCGTCGGCCACCACGGCAAACCCCCTGCCGGCCTCCCCGGCGCGTGCCGCCTCGATGGCCGCGTTGAGGGCCAGCAGGTTGGTCTGACTGGCAATCTCGTTGATCACCTCGGCAATGCGCCCGATCTCGGTGGCGCTTGATTCGAGCGATCGGATGCTTTGTGTGGATTCTTCGAGCGAGACGCCAATCTCGCTGCTGCGGGTGGCCAGCAGCGTGGCCTGCCGGCTGGCCTCCTGTTCGATCCGGTCGATTTCCGCGCGCATGGCCTGGGCATCGGCATCGGCCGCCGCCACTTTCTCGACCTGGGCCGCCACGGCATCGGTCACGCCCTGCACGGTGCCCAGCATGTCCTGTGCGGTCTGGCCACTGTGCCGACTGGTCTCGCGCATGTCCTGGTTGACGGCCTGGATTTCCTGCGCGCTACGCACCACGCGCTGCAGGATCTGTTCGAGGTTGTCGATAAAGCTATTGATGAAGCTGGTGATCACGGCCACCTCATCCTGGGTGCTGCCGCGCGGCAGGCGCTGGGTAAGGTTGCCGCCGCCCTCGGCGATGTTGCTCAGCACGGCGCTGGTCGCCGACAGTCGTTGCGCCAGCGGTGCCCCGGTGAACAGGCTGAACAGGGGCGCACCCAGCATCAGGCTGGCACCGACCAGCAAGAGCTCCGGCAGGCCGGTCAGGCCAGTGGCCGTCACCGCCGCTGCCGCAACCAGCCAGGCCAGCAGGCCAGACCACAGGTAGGCGCGCACCAGCGTGAAGCGCACGCTGCGAAAGCGGTAGACCTCTTCCAGATCGGCCTCGCACATCATGCCCCAGATGTCCGGGCTGTGCGGCATCTGGAAGGTCACGCCTTTGCCGATCACGGGAATGTGACGGTAGTCCGAATACCCGGGGTAGGTGACAAACAGGTTTTCGCCATGGGCGATCGTCTCGCGCACCCCAGGGTGCAGCGTGCCGGTGGCCGGGTCGGTGAACAGCAGTTCCAGTTCGGTATGTTCGCGGATGCGCACGGTGCCAAAGGCCGTGCGCACCCCATCGCGCAGGTTGTCGCCCAGGGTGAAGGCGTTATCCTCGAAACGGGAGCGCGACAGGGCGGTGCCGGGCTGGATGCCGGTATCGTGCGCCGGGCGCACCATGAACAGGTAGTTGTCGCCGGACTCGTGGTAGATGTGCCCGGCTTCGCGCTGGATCAGGTCACCCAGCACATCGTTGGGCACGCGCACGCACAGGGCGCCCAGCGTGGTCTGGTGACGCAGGATCGGCTGGTAGAACATGCAGGTCACATCATCGTGAAACGCCGAGGTGGTGCGCCCCAGTTGTGCCGTGACTGGATCCTTGAAAGGGCCATGGAAAAAGCAGCGCTGCAAACCCTCGCGGACAGCCGCCGGCGGCAGGTCCTGCTGGCCGCTGCGGCCCGGGCGGCTGGAGGCCACCACCCTGCCCTGTGGATCGATCACGAACACTTCGCTGGCGTCGAGGGCCTGCCGGGCAAGGTCGTCCAGTTCCTCGGCCGGAATCTCGGGCCAGGTCAAGGCGAGATGCTGGGCCACCGGTGCCAGATCCTGCCAGTACTGCTGGGCCCAGTTCTGCAACAGGGCCTGCCGGGTTCGCGCGATGCCCTCAAACGTCCGTTCGATGTCGGCGTAGCGGGCTTGGTTCAGCCAGCACGCCCAGCCCATGGCTAGCTTGCCTTGCTTGCCCAGCCAAGGTAGCCAGGCCCGTTCCTGGGCCTGCAACTGCATTGATGCGCTTTTCAGCATGTACCGGTCTCCGGGAATTCAGGAGCAGGACCACCCCATGCCCCCGCACGTTTCTGAAGAACAAAAGTACGGCACTGCAGCGCGAAACTGAAGGGCATGTGGCGGCTAAACCGCTGTTTTTACGAAATCATGCAAGATCGTTGTGCGAATTTTCCCAGCAAGTGGCTCCTGCCAGCGCCATCAGAGCGGTATTGCCGCCAGCATCCGCCGAACGGATCGTGATGGTTTGCTCGCATACCAGGCGGTGCAAGGCATACCGACCCGAGCAAGGGGTCGAAAGGCAAGCTGCCGCGGCTTCAGTCACGTGGCTGGGTCCGCAACAGGGTGCTTTTGCCGAACAGGCTTTCGATCAGATCCACGGCCACTTCGGCAGTCATGTTGCGCTGGTCGAGCGCCGGGTTCAGCTCCATGATGTCGAGCGAGGCGAGCCGGCCGGTGTCGGCAATCATCTCCATGCACAGCTGGGCTTCGCGGTAGGTTGGTCCACCGCGCACGGTGGTGGCCACGCCCGGTGCCAGTTCCGGATCGAGAAAATCGACATCGAAGCTGACATGCAGATGGGTGTTCGGCGCCAGGTCACTGAGCGCCTGTTCCATCGTGCGACGCATGCCCACCTCGTCGATGTGCCGCATGTCGAAGACCTGGATGCCGGCGTCCTGCAGGAAGTGCTTCTCGCCCTCGTCCACGCTGCGGATGCCGATCTGGCGCACACAGGCCGGGTCTACCGCCGGCTCCTCGCCGCCGATGGCGGTCAGTGCGCGCGGACCATGGCCGCACAGACAGGCAAGCGGCATGCCATGGGTATTACCGGTGGGCGACAGCGCCGCCGTGTTGAAATCGGCATGGGCATCCAGCCACAGCACGCGCAGGGGGCGCCCCACGGCCCGGCAATGCCGGGCAACAGCACTGACCGAGCCGATCGCCAGACAGTGATCGCCGCCCAGCAGGATTGGCATCCGGCCAGCGTCCAGTTCGGCCAGGGTGGCAGCGTGGATCAGCTCGTTCCAGCGGATCACCTGCGGCAGATGGCGGTAGCCGTCGACCGGCCCGGTCCACGGATTGGCCGGACCGCTCAGGTTGCCCAGGTCTTCCACCTCGCAGCCCTGCTTTTCGAGCGCCTCGCGCAGACCTGCCACGCGCATCGCCTCCGGACCCATGCTGGCGCCGCGGGTGCCGGCGCCGATGTCGGTAGGCGCGCCAAACAGGCTGACCGCACGTGCGATACGGGCGTTCATGCCGCCGACACCAGTGCGGTGCCTCTCTGCCCGCTGACCCGCCCGTTGCCGTGCAGCGGCAGGAAGCCAAACAGGTCCTTCGGATCTTGCAGGGCCGGGATCAGCGACACGCCCTCGTCCACCTTGAGCCGGATGGCCAAGTCGTACAGGAAACGCAAGGCCGAGTAGTCTTCCAGCGCAAAACCGACCGAGTCGAACAGGGTGATGTCGGTGCTGGCCGTACGGCCGGGCGCGCGACCGTTCAGCACCTGCCAGAACTCGGTCACCGGGAAATCGGCAGCCATCTGCTGGATGTCGCCTTCGATGCGCGTCTGCGGTTCGAATTCGACGAACACCTGACCCAGCCGGAGCACGTCGGGATGCAGCTCGGTCTTGCCGGGGCAGTCGCCGCCAACCGCATTGAGATGCATGCCCGGCTCGATCATGTCGGCGGTCAGGATGGTGGCGTTGGTCTTGTCAGCGGTCACGGTGGTGATGATGTCCACACCGCGCACGGCGTCGCGCGTGCTGGCAAACACCTGGCCCTGCAGACCCAGGCGCGCCAGATTGGCGACCAGCTTGGCGCTGGCGGCAGGATCGGTGTCATACAGATGGAACTCGGTGATGCCCATCAGGTGGTGAAACGCCAGTGCCTGGAATTCGCTCTGGGCACCATTGCCGATCAGCGCCATGCGTCGGCTGTCCGGCCGGGCCAGGGTGCGCGCGGCGAGCGCCGACATGGCGGCGGTGCGCAGGGCGGTAGTGAGGGTCAGTTCGCTCACCAGGGTGGGCACCCCCGTGCCGACATCGGCCAGCACGCCGAAGGCCATCACGGTAGGCAGGCCCTGGTGATGGTTTTGCGGGTGGCCATTCACGTACTTGAAGGCGTACTGTCTGGCGTCCGCAATCGGCATCAGTTCGATCACGCCGGTGGGCGAATGGTTGGCCGTGCGGGCGCTTTTCTCAAAGTCCGGCCAGCGCCGGAAATCCTCGGCGATGTAATCGGCGAGCGTGGCGAGGCACGGCGCAAGGCCGGCACTGGCAATCATGTCAGCCACGCGCTCGGCGCTCAGGAATCGGGTATAGACGGCTTGGCTGTTGGCCATGAAACACTCCGCAAGCAGTGCTAGGAACGGTGCAAATATCATGCCTGCACGGCACGTCAAACAAAATGCCAAATACTGCGACGTTTCTCGCTTTTTTTTGGCAATATGCCAAGGCTATACTAGCAGATTGACAATCCGCTGCTGCTGCCTGAACGATGGACGCCCTCGATCATCAACTGATTGCCCTGTTACGGGCCGATGCGCGGCTGAGTGTGGCCACCCTCGCCCATCGCCTGAAAGTCTCGCGTGGCACGGTCAGCAACCGTATCGCCCGGCTGGAAAGCGATGGCGTGATTGTCGGCTATACCCTGCGTCTGCGCCCCGACAGCCAGCCGGACGAGATAGTGGCATGGATGAGCATTGCGGTGGAGGGCAACGACACCCGGGCGGTGATTGCCAATCTGCTCGGCGAACCGGGCGTGGCTGGGTTGCACGCCACCAATGGGCGCTGGGACCTGCTGGCCGAGCTGCGTGCCGCGAGCCTGGCCGACCTGTCGACCATTCTCGAACGGGTGCGGCTGATCCGCGGTATCCAGACCTCGGAAACCAGTATCCACCTCACCACTTACCGGCACTGAACCGGCGTCGGTGGCCTGGCGCGCCTGAGCGGATGGCGCACCTGAGCCACCAGCGCACCTGGATTACTAGCGCACCTGGATTACTAGCGCACCTGGGCCAGGAAGGCGCGCGCGCGCTCGTGGGCCGGCTGGGCGAAGAACTGCGCCGGGGTGGTGTCCTCCAGAATGTTGCCCTGGTCAAAGAACACCAGCCGGTCGGCCACGTCGCGTGCAAATCCCATCTCGTGGGTGACCACCAGCATGGTGATGCCGGTGCCGGCCAGTTCGCGCATCACGGCCAGCACTTCGTTGACCATTTCGGGATCAAGCGCCGAGGTGGGTTCGTCAAACAGCAGGGCTTTGGGATCCATCGCCAGCGCACGGGCAATCGCAACCCGTTGCTGCTGGCCACCGGAGAGCTGGGTCGGAAACTTGTGCGCCTGTGCCGACAGCCCCACCCGCTCCAGCAGGGCATGGCCCTTCGCTTCGGCGGCTGCCTTGCTGAGGCCGCGCACGCGCATTGGCGCAAGGCTGACATTGCGCAGGATGCTGAGGTGCGAGAACAAGTGGAAATTCTGGAACACCATGCCCACTTCGCGCCGGATCTGGTCGAGATGGCGCATGCGCGGTTCCAGGGCGATGCCCTCGACCGTGATCCGGCCCGCATCGTGTTCCACCAGCCGGTTGAGGGTGCGCAGGTAAGTCGATTTGCCAGACCCCGACGGCCCAATGATGGCGGTGACTTCACCCGCATGGAACCGGGCGCTCACGCCCCGCAGGGCGTGGAAAGGGCCAAAGTGCTTGTGCACGTCTTGCGTCTCGATCAGGATGCGCCCGCGCTCGAGCGCCCTCGCGCCACGTTCCGGCACCATTGCATCTGGTTGCAGGCCATCAACCTGAGGCTCTGCGACGCGCGCACCCCGTTCCAGGGCGCTCACGCCGACGCTCCCGGTGCCCGCGCCAGCGGGTCGAGCTGGGCTTCCAGGGCACTGGTCAGCGCCGTGAAGGCACTGGTCAGAATCAGATACACCACGGCACTGGTCAGAAATACCGGCACGGGCTGATAACTCTCGGCCTGCACGCGATACCCCACCATGGTGAGCTCCACCACACTGATGGCATAGGCGAGCGAAGAGTCCTTTACGAGCGAAGCCAGGTTGTTGGCGAGCGCCGGCAGCGCCACGCGCAGGCTTTGCGGAAACACGATGTCAAAAAAGGTCTGCAGCGGCGTCAGGCCGAGCGCCTTCGCCGCTTCGACTTGACCGGGCGGCACCGCCAGGATGCCGGCCCGCACACATTCGGCGTTGTAGGCGCCGGCGTTCAGCGCCAGCGCGACCGCAGCGC
>CAIPBT010000030.1 GCA_903863375.1 uncultured Ferrovum sp. | reverse complement strand
TCTTGGCGTCGACTGCCTTCAGGAAACCTTCCGGCGTGCCATAGAACACCAGACCACCGTGGGTGGCCAGCACACCGCCCCACAGCGGAGCAGCATTCGGGATTTCCCACTCGATCTTGCCGGTGGCCGGGTTCATGGCGCGCAGGGCACCGATGTGGCTTTCCGACGTGGTCTTGATGGTGAAGCCAGCGCCCAGATAGGCGGCACCCTTCTTGTAGCCGATCGGCTCGTTCCAGATTTCCATGCCCCAGTCATTGGCCGGCACATAGAAGTAGTTGGTGTCCGGGCTGTAGGCCATCGGCTGCTGGTTCTTGCCGCCCAGGAAGGACGGCACGGAAAACACCGACGAACCCTTCTTGCCTTCGGCGGCGTCGTTCGGCGCGCCCGGGCGGTTGTCGGCGACATATTGCGGACGACCGGTGTTCAGGTCGATGCCCTTGGCCCACGTGATACCGGTGACGAACGGGAAGGCATTCAGCAGCTTGCCGGTGGTGGCGTCGTTGACGAAGAAGAAGCCGTTACGGTCGGCCTTGCCACCGGCACGGATGGTCTTGCCATCGGCGGTCTTGTAGTCGAACGTGATGAATTCGTTCACGCCGTCAAAGTCCCAGCCATCGTGCGGGGTGTTCTGGTAGGACCAGACGATCTTGCCGGTGTCGACATCGATGGCCACGGTCGACGACGAGTACAGGTTGTCACCTTCGCGCAGGTGGCTGTTCCACGGTGCGGGGTTGCCCGTACCGGCGTACACCAGGTTGGTCTTCGGATCGTAGGTGAAGTTGCCCCAGGTCGAGGCACCGCCGGTCTTCCACAGGTCACCCGGCCAGGACTTGTTGGTCTCGCCCGAGATGCCGTTTTCCTTGCCGTCCTTGAAACCCATGTGGCCTTCCACCGTCGGGCGGGTCCACAGCAGCTTGCCGGTCTTGGCATCGCGCGCGTCGACGCGGCCGACCACGCCGAACTCACCACCGGAAATGCCGGTCAGCACCATGCCCTTCACCAGCAGGGGGGCCGCAGTGTAGGAATGGCCCGACTTGTAGTCGTCCAGCTTCTGGTCCCAGACCACCTTGCCGGTATCCTGGTTCAGGGCGATCAGGTGGGCATCGAGCGTGCCGAAGATCACCAGATTGTCGTACAGGGCGGCGCCACGGTTGACCACGTCACAGCAGGGCATGATGCCGTCCGGCAGGCGGTGCTCGTACTTCCACAGCTGGGCGCCGGTCTTGACGTCGATTGCGAACAGGCGCGAGTTAGGAGCCAGTGACGAACATCTTGCCGTTGTAGACGACCGGCTGCGATTCCTGGCCGCGCTGCTTCTCGCCACCAAAGGAGAACGACCAGGCCGGCACCAGGCGCGACACGTTGCCAGTGTTGACCTTGGCGAGCGGCGAGAAACGCTGGCCTTGCGAGCCGATACCGGCCGAGAGCACACCGCTGGTATAGGCGCTGCCTTGCATCAGTTCGGTGTCGGTCACGCCGGCGTGTGCCGGCAGCGCGGCCGCCACTGCCAGCGCGAGGGCGGCGGGCACGAAGCGGAAATTACGGGACCTGTCGTTACGGGACATGTGGGTTCTCTCCTGAGATAGTTTTTGTGATCGATCGCATCCGCAATCCGGCGCATGCCGGTGCCGTTGCACAGAGCACCGGATTACCCGCTGGGCCTGCAATCGCGTTATCAGTGGTGCAAGGGCCATGCCAGCCGCTGCAAGGGCTGTCACACCCCCCCGCACGACACGGTAACTTATTGAATGCGCTAGATTTACCATCGACCGCAGAGAGCACCACCAGCCTGCATACGCCCCTCTGCGCTTAAGGAACTGACGCAGCGATCCACCGCGGAACCGTCGCGCTGTTCCGCAACGGAACAGGTGCACGGAACACCTGCCCGCAACCTGCCGGCATCCGTCTGTCCTCAAGAAGCCCGCCAGACGGCCGTAAAAGCGACATGCCTAAATTGCTGGTGGTAGACGACTCGGCGCTGATGCGCAAATTCTTCCGTGACCTGTTTGCGGAAGAAAACGGCTATCAGCTGGAATTTGCCCGCAACGGCCGCGAGGCGCTGGAACAGCTGCACGCCTTTCAGCCGGATGTGATCACCCTCGACATCAACATGCCCGAGATGGATGGCCTGACGGCACTGTCGGAAATCATGGTGCAGCGGCCAACGCCCACCCTGATGGTGAGCTCGCTGTCGCAGCGCGATGCGCTGATCACCCTGGAAGCGCTGGCCCTCGGCGCCGTCGACTACGTGGGCAAGCCCGGCGGCACCATCTCGCTCGGCATGGCGGATATCGCGCAGGATCTGAAAACCAAGGTTCGGACCGCCAGCCGCAGCCGGGTGCGCTCGGGCGTGCTGGCATCGACTGGGGTGGGTGACACATCGGCCCGGACTGGCAGCGCCGGTGCGACGGCATTGCGCCGGGAGCGGCCCGCCAGCCGGCCGGCGGCGGCAGCGCGGGCCGGCACCGGCGGGCTGGCCGCGCGGCTGACTGCCGAGCATGCGGCGATCCAGGCCTCCGCCGCCAGTGTGGCGCGCCATGTGGAAGATCCCGCCGGTGTGGTGGTGATCGGCGTCTCGACCGGCGGTCCCCGCGCCCTGGAAGAAGTGCTGCCCGCCCTGCCCGCCAACCTGCCCTGGCCGGTGGTGGTGATCCAGCACATGCCGGCGCTCTTCACCGGCGCCTTCGCGCAGCGGCTTGACCAGTACTGCGCGTTGACGGTGCAGGAGGTGACCACCAATACCCCGCTGGCCGCCGGCAACGTCTACATCGCGCGCGGTGGCGCCGACGCGATTCTGGCACGCCGTGCCGGACGGCTGTGCATGTCGCCGCGCCCGGAAGACCCCAACCAGTTCTGGCACCCCTCCGTCACCCTGATGATGGAGAGCGCCATGAAAGTGCTCGAACCCGGCCAGCTGATCGGCGTGATGCTGACCGGCATGGGCAACGACGGCGCCGATGCCATGACGGCTCTGAAGACCGCTGGCGGACGCACGGTGGCGGAATCGGAAGATACCGCCGTGGTGTTCGGCATGCCCGGTGAGCTGGTGCGCCGCGGTGGTGCCAGCAAGATCGCCCCGATTGACCAGGTGGCCAGCGTGATCAACCGCTGGCTCGGTGTGCGTACCCCCGTTTTCTGAAGGCTTCATCTTGAACACAAGGGCCACCATGTCCACTCCCAACAACGCCATTCTGCTGGTCGACGATTCGGCCACCATGCTGATGAGCCTCAGCTGCCTGCTGGGCGACCGGGGTTACGGAATTGTCACGGCACGCGATGGCGCCGAAGGACTCGCGTTGCTGCAAGGTGGCCTGCGTCCGGTGCTGATCATCACCGACGTCGCCATGCCTCGCATGGATGGCATCACCTTCACCGGTGAAGCGCGCAAGCTGATGCGCTTCGTGCCGATCCTGGTACTGACCACTCAAAGCCAGCGCGACAAGCGGGAGCGCGGCAAGGCTCTCGGCGCCACTGGTTGGCTGATCAAACCGGTGGATGTCACGCAGCTGTTCCGCATTCTCGACCAGGTGCTACCGCCCCAGGTGGTGGCCAAGGCCGCAACGGCGGCCAGGCCTTTCGCCGAGGGCGGCGCACTGGCGGGCAGCGCCGCGGGATTGTCCAGCAACCCGTTCAGCTCCGGCCACGCCTCGGCGTCCGGCGACCCGTCGGCCGCGCCGTCGAGGGGCACGGCCAGCCGCACGCACCGCTTCGCCCGCTAAGCCCACCCATCCGCCGGGCCAGTGGCGTAACTAAATGTATCGGGACGGGTAATTCCGTCGATTCATTCAAGTTTGCCGGGGAGCCAACCGTAAGTATTTCTGTACCCGGGTCGCAGCCTTGCCGCCGCCGTCGCCGGGATCTCACCAGTCAATTGCATGGAGTTCCGCCGTGGCCCTCGTCAAAAAATCCAGCTCGTCAGTACAACAAAAATCCGTGGATTCGGTCTCGGCCAGCCCGGTCGCCTCCACCCGCGATGCGGAAGCGCTGCGCAAGCGCGCGCGCACCCTCGCGAAACAGCAGCAGGCCGCCGAACGCCTCGCCTCCGCCACTGGCCAACTCTCCTCCGGCATTGCGGAAGCGTCTTCGGCAGCGGAAGAGCTGAAGCGCAGTTCCGACCAGATCGCCACCGGTGCCGAAGAAGCCTCAAGCGCCGCCCAACAGAGCCTGCGCGCCGTGCAGCAGGTGGCCGAAGGCGTGAACCGCCAGCGTGCCGCTGCCAAGATCGCCCAGAACCGGGCTGAAGGCATGCGCGGTCTGGCCGACCGCACCGGCAAGGAAGTCACCGCCACGGTGGAAAACGTCAACCTCGCCGCGCGCCGTCAGCTGGCCTCCGTGCAGATGGTGGGCGAACTGGAAAAGCAGGCTGCCAACATCGGCGACATTGTCAAGGCGGTTGCCCGGATTGCCGACCAGACCAACCTGCTCGCGCTGAACGCGGCCATCGAGGCCGCCCGCGCCGGCAAGCACGGCAAGGGCTTTGCCGTGGTGGCCGATGAAGTGCGCACCCTGGCCGAAACCTCGGAGAAGAGCGCCCGCGACATCCAGGACATGGTGGCGCAGATCCAGAACGAAGTGAAAACCATCTCGGAAGGCATCAACACCGCCGCCGGACAGGTGCAGGCCGAAGCCGAGAAGGGCAAGGTGATCCTGAGCCAGCTGGGCCGTATCCGCGAAGACGCCAATGTGGTGGTGGAAGGGGCCCTGGAAATCGCCACCGCCGCCGAGCAGTCGGCGACCGCCGCCACCCAGGCCCTGCAGGGGTCGGAAGCCATTGCTGCCGCCGCCGAAGAACAGTCGTCGGCCTGCGAAGAATCGACCAAGATGGTGCAGGAGCAAACCACGGCGCTGGCCCAGTGCGAGCAGGCCGCCCAGTCGCTGGCCGAACTGGCGGATGACCTGAAGAACTCGACCGACATCGGCAAGAGCGCCGAAGACATCGCCTCGGCCGCCGAAGAGCTGTCGTCGGCCGTGCAGGAAATCAACCGTTCGTCGGCCCAGGTGATGGTGGCCATCGAGCAGATCCGCAAGGGCGCGCAGGCCCAGTCGTCGGCAGCCCAGGAATCGGCGGCCGCCATCACCCAGATCGAGTCCGGCATCCAGCTGGCCGACAGCCGCAGCGCCGAGAGCCTGCAGCGGGTGCAGCAGATCCGCACCCTGATGGACGAGAACAAGACCCAGATCGACCAGCTGATCGAAGGCATCAACGAATCGGTTACCTCCACCCGGCAGAGCGTGGGTGCCGTGAAGGATCTCGAACTGGTCTCCCGCCGCATCGACAAGGTGGTCGATTCGATCACTTCGGTGTCGATCCAGACCAACATGCTGGCCGTGAACGGCGCCATCGAAGCAGCGCGTGCCGGCGAGTTCGGCAAGGGCTTCGTGGTGGTGGCCACCGACATCCGCAACCTCGCCCACGACTCGGCCGAGAACGCCGATCGCATCAAGGATATGGTGAAGGCAGTACAGGACCAGATCGCCCTGGTGGGCCGTGACCTGACCGAGATCGTCAACTCGGCGCTGATGGAAGTGGAAAAGACCAAGGCGATCACCGCGCAACTAAGCGCGATGGAAGCCGATGTCGAGGAAATCGAGCGCGGCAATGTGGAAGCCGGCGTGATCTCGAAGAACATGGTGGAACAGGTGGCGCTGCTGAAGAGCGGTGTCGACCAGATCTCGGCCACCGCTGAGGAAGCCGAGCAGGCCTCCGGCCAGGCCGCTACTGCCGCCCGCCAGCAGTCGCAGGGTGCTGCCGAACTGGCCGCCGCCATCGAGGAAATCGCGTCGCTGGCCGATGAAATGCAAAGCAACTAAAACCATCCACCGCGAGGAGACCGTGCCATGAATGCACCCGCGATGGAGTTCGCACCCGAGGTGGACGACCAGCAGGAAGTCACCGAGGGCAATCAATATGTCACCTTCCACGTCGGCGACGACGTGTTCGCCGTCGAGATGGCCCCGGTACAGGAAATCATCCGCGTGCCGAACACGGTGCGGGTGCCGCTGGCCCCCGAGATGCTGGTTGGCCTGTCAAACCTGCGTGGCCATGTGCTGCCCATCGTCAGTCTGCGCCACATTTTTGGTCTGCCGGACCGGCGTGACGACGATGCCAGCCGGGCGGTGGTGATCCGCGATGCCACCTCGCTCGGCTTTGTGGTCGACCGCGTCTCGTCGGTGGTCACCATCGAGCCATCCAGCATGGAAAGTGCCGATGATTTTTCGAGCACCATCCGCACCGATCTGCTGAAGGGCGTGATCAAGAATGTCGGCGAACACCCGATGGTGATGGTGATCGACTTCGAGGCGCTGATCGCACGGGAGTTCGCGCTGGTACGCCAGGCAGTGGCCGGCCTGCAGACCGGCGCCGACCTGAGCACCCTGCAGAGCACCGATGAGGACGAGGAAGACCGCGACCTGCTGCAGCTGGTGAGCTTTGAAGTGGAACGGCAGGAGTACGCCGTGGCGATCCAGTACGTACAGGAAATCGTGCAGGTGCCGGCCGACATCGCGCAGCTGCCACGGGCCGATTCGCACGTGCTGGGCCTGATGAACCTGCGCGACCGGCTGCTGCCCTTGGTCAGCCTGCGCACGCTGTTCCACTTGCCGATGGTGGCGCTGGAGGAGTCGCACCGTGTGGTGGTGCTGTCGATCGGCTCGGCCTCGGTCGGCGTGGTGATGGACCGCGTCAACGAGGTGCTGCGGGTGCACCGTAATGAATCGGATCCGATGCCCGAGATGCTCGCGCGCTCGGACCGCCTGAAGGAAATCGCCTCGATCTGCCGTCTGGACAACGGCCGGCGCCTGGTGTCGGTGATCGACCCCGAGGTGCTGTTTGCCATGCCAGGCGTGAAAGACGCCATGGCGAGCATCGACCAAACCAGCCTGGGAGTGAACATGGCACAGCAGGATGACAAGGACAGCGGCGACGACAACCTCGACGACGAGCTGCAGGTGGTGGTGTTCCGCCTGGGCGCCGAAGAATTTGGCGTGCCGATCGACTCGGTACAGGAAATCGTACGAGTGCCCGAGGTGCTGACCCATGTGCCGCAGGCGCCGTCCTTCGTGGAAGGCGTGATCAACCTGCGCGGCGCCGTGCTGCCGGTGATCGACCAGCGCCGCCGCTTCGGCATGGAGGGCTGCGAGCGCAACGACCGTCAGCGCATCATGGTGTACCTGCTGAACGGCCAGCGTACCGGCTTCATTGTCGACTCGGTAGCCGAGGTGCTGAAGCTGCCGAACGCCAGCATCGAAAATTCGCCCAGCCTGTCGGAAGCTCAGGCCAAGCTGATCCGTCGCGTTGCCAACCTGCCGAAGGCCAAGCGCATCGTGATGCTGATCGAACCGCAAGACCTCCTGGCGCAAGCCGAAGTGGAGGCACTGGCGGAGGCAGCCTGACATGCCACGGGTATTGGTGGTGGATGACTCTGCCCTGATGCGGCAGTTTCTATGTGACCTGCTCGGCAAGGAGCGCGATTTTGAGCTGGCCACGGCGCAAGATGGCCGCGATGCCCTGCGCCAGCTCAAGCGCTTTCAGCCGGACGTGATCACGCTCGACCTGAACATGCCGGCGATGGATGGCCTGACCACGCTCGCCCACATCATGACCGAGCGGCCGACGCCGGTGGTGGTGGTGAGCTCGATTTCGCAGAAGTCTGCGTTGCCCACCCTCGAGGCCCTCGCCCTGGGGGCGGTGGACTACATTCCGAAACCGGACGGCACCATCTCGCTGCAGCTGGAAGAGGTGGCCGACCAGGTGCGTGCCAAGGTGCGCGCCGCCTGCAAGGCACGGATCAGTGCCATTCCGGCGGCCCTGCCGGTGAGCGACGCCCTGCCGGTGCTGACCGAGCGGCACAAACGGACCAGTGGCGAAGACCGCGCCGGCACTAGTGCAGCGATTGGTCGCAGCCTGCGGCCCGGCCAGGGTGGCCGCGCCAGCCGCGCCATGGTGGGTCCGCACTGGGGCACGCCGGGCATCTCCCGGCCCGGCAGCCCGCCGCCGGTCGAGCAGTTCACTCGCTTTGAGCCCGACATCGGCCAGGCCGCGCCCGGTCAAGGCACGCCCTCGCGCGGCCCCAACCGGGTCGCGTCGGGCAGCGGCAAGGCAGTCGCGGCGGCTGCCCGTCGCGAGGCCACCCAGGGCGCGCAGATCAGTCCGGCGCTGGCGGCGCATGCCGACCTCGAGCCCGGCTACCCCAATCCGGAAGGTGCCGTGCTGATCGGCGTATCGACCGGCGGGCCACGCATCCTGCCGGAAATCCTGCGGGCGCTGAGCCCACAACTGCCATGGCCGGTGGTGATCGCCCAGCACATGCCGGACAGCTTCACGGAATCGTTTGCGCGCCGGCTGGACGACCTTTGTCCGCTGCCGGTGCGCGAAGCGCGCGAAGACATGCCGCTGAAGCCTGGCCACGTTTACCTCGCGCGCGGCGGCTTCGACCTTGGCTTCACCCGGCGCAACCAGCGGATCTGGTTGCAGGTGATGCCCGAGCGGCCCGGTCTGCTGTGGCATCCGTCGGTGGAGCATCTGGTGAAAACCGCCATGGACGTGTTCGCGCCCACCCGCCTGATCGGTGTGATGCTGACCGGCATGGGGTATGACGGCGCGGAATCGATGGCCCGATTAAAGAATCTGGGCGGAAGAACCGTAGCAGAGAGCAAGGACAGCGCCATCGTGTACGGTATGCCCAAGGAATTGATTGAACGTAATGGCGCGACCGCCGTGGTGCCCTACCCACAGATCGCACCCACGCTGCACCAGTGGCTGAAGTGCGCACCCTGAACCAGAACAGCAAGGACAGACCATGGCACTCCTGAAACCGCAGACCAATCCCGATGCCCGTGGCACCTATGGCGCGGGAGACCGGCGGAACCCCGAACAGCAGCTGCTGGCCGACGATGTCGCGGTGCGCCGGCGCGCCGCACAAGCCCTTGCCACCGTGGCCACCAGCACCCCGCTGCTGCTGGCCCAGCTGCCCCAGGAAACCGATGCCGGCGTTCGTTCGGCGATTTTCGAATCGCTGCTGATGCAGGCCACGCCCGCCGTGGTCGAGGGCCTGCTGCCGCTGCTCGCCTGTGAGCAAGCGGTGATCCGTATCGGCGTGATCGAAGTGCTGCAGCAGATACCCGACCTGGTGGGACCGCATGTGGCGGTGCTGCTCGGCAATGACAGTCCGGATGTGCGCATCTTCACCATCAACATCCTCGAGTCGCTGCGCCACCCGGGCGTGGTCAGCTGGCTGATCGGCGTGCTGCAGACCGACCCACACGTGAACGTCTGCGCTACGGCCATTGACCTTCTCGGCGAAGTGGGCGATCACAGCGCGATTGCCGCCCTGCGTGCCGTGAAGGCGCGTTTCCCGAACGAACCGTTCATCCAGTTTTCCGCCGACGTCGCCTTGGGCCAAATCGAATGAGTTCCATGCCACCGCTGGCCCGCGACCAGATGGCCGCGTCAGCACCCGCGATCTCGGTGGAGGACTTCGGCAAGTTTCGCGAATTCTTCTACCGCAAGACCGGGATCCATTTCGAAGATAGCAAGCGCTACTTCGTCGACAAGCGGCTGCTCGACCGGATGAAGGCAACCGGTCATGCCACCTTCCGTGACTACTTCATCACGGTACGCTTCGAGGCTTCGGGCCAGGAGCTGCAGCAACTGGTCAACCTAATGACGGTGAACGAGACCTACTTCTTCCGCGAGGAATACCAGTTCCAGTGTCTGGTGAACTCGATCCTGAGCGAGGTTGCCGAGCGCAAGAAGCCGGGCGAGCGCATCCGCATCTGGTCGATTCCCAGCAGCTCGGGCGAGGAACCCTATTCGATCGCCATCTACCTGCTCGAATACTGGAAGAAGCTCGCGCACTACGACGTCGAGGTGATGGCTTCCGACATCGACACGGCGATTCTCGACCAGGCCCGGCGCGGGGTGTATTCGCGCCGTTCGGTGCAGAACATGCCAGCCGCCCTGATCGCCAAATACTTCACGCCCCTGGCGAACGGCGAGTACCAGATCAGCGAGGACCTGCGCTCAGCCGTGGAGTTTTCAAAGGTCAATCTAAGCGATGCCGCCAGCGTGCGGCACTTCCGCCAGATCGATGTGGTGTTCTGCCGCAACCTGCTGATCTATTTCGATGACAACTCACGGCGCAGCGCGGCCGAGACCTTCTTCGACGCCCTGAACCCAGGTGGCTTCATCTGTCTCGGCCACTCCGAATCGATGAGCCGCATTTCCAGCCTGTTCAAGGTGCGGAAATTCAATGACGCGATGGTCTACCAGCGCCCGCTATGAGAACGCACACCATGAACAAACGGATTCTGATCATCGACGACGCGGCCACGGTGCGCATGTATCACCGCAAGATCTTTCAGGACAACGGCTTTGACACTGACGAGGCTGTGAATGGCCTGGAAGCCCTCGAGAAGGCCATGCGCAACCACTACGACCTGTTCCTGGTGGATGTGAACATGCCGAAGATGGACGGCTATGCCTTCCTGCGCGAACTGCGGGCGCAGCCCGACCGCGCCCAGGTACCGGCCCTGATGGTGAGCACGCAAAGCGAGCGTCGCGATGCCTCGGAGGCCTACAAGGCCGGTGCCAATTTCTACATGATCAAACCCGCCAAGCCGGTCGACCTGATGATCGCGGCGCGCTTGTTGATGGGAGCGTGATCGCATGAACATCCTGCTCGAACAATTCCTGATCGAAGGCCGCGAGTGCCTCGAGGCGATGAGTGCCCGTCTGCTCGAGATCGAACGCGCGCCGAACGATCCTGAGCTGCTCGATGACCTGTTCCGCCGCATGCACACCCTGAAGGGCAACAGCGGCCTGTTTCCCGATCTACGCGACTTCATCGCCGTGGTGCATGCCGGCGAAGACGTGCTCGACGCCCTGCGCGACGGTGCCCTGACCTTCTCCGGCGGGCTTGCTGATGTGCTGTTCGAGGCCCTCGACCTGATCGCCCGCATGCTCGACCAGATCGGCGAGACCGAAACGCTGGGCGACGATTTTTCGGCGGAAGCCGATCGCCTGGTGGTGGCCCTGCGCGAGCTGCTGGCCCGTGCCGAGGAAGCACGCCGTGCAACCACGCCGACCGAGGTGCCCGTCGCCCTGGCTCCGGCCGCGCCGGTGGCACCGGTGCCGGAATGGTTCACCGGGCTGCCCGCCAGCCTGCACCAACGGATCACCGACCTGCGGCAGACCGGTGAAGCTGCCGCTGGCATCAGCGTGGCCCACTATGCCCCGGAGTCGGCCTGCTTTTTCAAGGGCGAAGACCCCCTGCTGCTGGTACGTCAAAGCCCCGGGCTGGCGGCCCTGGACACCCGCCAGCTCGAGCCTTGGCCGGAGCCCACCGCCTTCGATCCATATCGCAGCAACCTGTCGTTCACGCTGGTCAGCGTGGCCGAAGACGAAGCCCTGCGCGAACACTTCCGCTACGTCGACGATCAGGTGCAGTTCTACCATTTGCCTGCCCTGACGGATTTGACGGCGGGGACGGGAATGGTGGCGGCTGGCGTGACGGGCGCTGCGCC
>CAIPBT010000029.1 GCA_903863375.1 uncultured Ferrovum sp. | reverse complement strand
GCGGTATTGGTATCCAGTGCCGTACCGGTGCCAGCGGCCTGTCGGCGTTGCAGCAGTTGCTGCTGCCGGGTGGCAACCGCCACCGCCTGCTGCTGCTCCTGCTGGGCCAGCGCCAGGCCCTGTTCGCCGGCCAGTCCGCCCTCGACTTCCGCCACTGCCTGCAGCACGGTGGCGCGATAATGGCTGGCAGCAGCCTGCTGGGCTTCTTTCGCCGCGGCGACGGCGGCATCGGTACGGCCGCCGTCATACAGTACCTGCGCCACCTGGGCGCCCAACGACCAGACTTCGCTCGGTACCGACATCAGCGAACCCAGCGCCCGGCTTTCCAGCCCGGCGGTGCCACCCAGCACCAGCGAAGGGTAGCGCGCCGACGCGGCAATGCCGATCTGGGCGTTGGCCTGGGCGACCGAGCGTTCGGCCGAGGCGATGTCGGGGCGCCGTTCCAGCAGGTCGGCCGGCACGCCGGTCGGCATTTCCGGTACCTGGCCTGCCAGCGGCGCGGGGGCCAGGGTGAAGCCCGAGGCGGGTGTTCCGGTCAGTACGGCGATCGCAGCCACCAGAGGCGCACGCTGCTCTCGCAACAGCTGCGCCTGGACCTTGCTGGCGGCCAGCGCGCTTTCGGCGGCCAGGCTGTCCAGCGCAGTTCCCTGGCCCAGTCGGTTTCGCTGGAGCAGCAGCGCGACACCGCGTGCCTGCTGGCCGATCAGCCGGTCGAGTGCCTGCAGGTCGGCGTCGATCTGCCGCACGGCGAAATAGTTGCTGGCGAGATTCGCGGTCAGCAACAGCCGCAGGTTCTCGCCATCCGCGCGCGTCTGCCCGACAAAGGCCTGGGCAGCCTCCTGGCCGCGCGCCAGGCGTCCGACCAGATCGAGTTCCCAGCGCACGCTGGCCAGCGGATTGAAATCGTTCTGTACTGTGCTGAAAGCCGGTGCCACGGGCGTCAGGCTGGGCCGGTTGGCGGACGTCCGCGATCGGGTGGCACCGGCACCCACCCCTACCTGCGGCCGCAGGGCGGCATCGGCACCTTGCGACAATGCCTCGGCCTGCCGTAGGCGCGCCTCGGCGCTGGCGAGATCCGGGTTGGTCGACAGCACCTGCTGCTCCAGGCCATCGAGCACGGGGTCCTGGAACAGGGTCCACCAGGGACCTTTTGACTCGTCATCACTGGGATGGGCTGCGCGCCAGCCACTGTCGCTGAACCGTGCCGGCAGCGGGCTGGCCGGTTTGACATAGTTCGGGCCAATCGGACTGCTGCAGCCAGTCACGATCAGCACCCAGCCTGCTGCCAGCAGGGGGCGCAGCCGCGCATTGTGGCGGCCGTGGTTCGGGCGGCGTGGCGTGCTCATTTTTTGGTGGCACCAGCCGTGGCGGGAGCGGCCATGGCCGCCGGGGCCGGGGCCTGTTTGGCCTGCACCACGTCGCCGTCTGACAGGGCGTCGGGCGGGTTCAGCACGATGCGGTCGTCGGCACGCACACCGCTGGCGATCTCGACCGTCTTGCCCAGATCGCGACCCAGCTGAACGGGCAGCAGATGGATATGGTTCTGATCATCGACCGCAGCAACCCGTGCGCCTTCCGGCCGGAACAGCAGCGCATTCGCCGGCACCGCCAGCAGCCGGCCGGCCTGCAGGGGCAGATGTCCGACCACATAGGCGCCGGGCAGCAGGCTGGCCGCCGTGTTGCCCGGTACGTCGATTTCGGTCTGCAGGGTACGGGTCGCCGGATCGATCGCGCTGGCCGTCCGCGCCACCTTGCCCTGCACTTTCACGCCCGGCTGTTCGGCCAGCGTGACCTCGACAGGCAGGCCGGGGTGAACCTGCGCGGCATAGGCCTGGGGCACCCCCAGCACCAGCTTCAGGCGCTCGGTGCTGGCCACCTCGAAAAGCGCCTGGTCGGCAGTCACCGATCCCGCGTTGACCAGACGGCCCACGTCGATGTTGCGTCGGGTTACCACCCCGTTGAAGGGTGCGACCACGGTGTCAAAGCCATGCAAGCTCTCGAGACGGCCGACTTCGGCCTGTGCCGCCGCCTGAGTCGCCAGCTGCTGGGTCAAGGTAGTGCGTCGCTCGTCCACTTCCTGCTGAGTCACCAGTTCATCCTTGCGCAGGTTTTCCCAGCGCGCCAGGCTGCTGCGGGCCAGCTCGACCGCCGCAGCGATCTGGCGGACGTTGGCACGTGCCTGTTCGATCTGACGGTCGATTTCCGGGGTCTCGATTTCGGCCAGCACTTCGCCCTTGCGAACCCGGCTGCCGATGTCGTGCGACCACTTGCGCACATACCCGCTGCTGCGTGCGAACAGCGGTACATCCTGGATGGCGACTAGGCTGCCCGGCAGTTGGACCTGGGCCGAACCGTCGCTGCCGGAGGGCTTTGGCTTGGTCCACAACACGAACACCTGCTGCTGCTGGCCGGTACCTTCGCGTAACGCGGCGGCATCGGCGGTGCGCGCCGCAAGTACCCGGAAGGTGCCGGCCCCGAAGACCAGGGCCCCCACCACCAGGGCCACCACGCCGATACGCACGGCACCCCGGCGGGCGTCCCGACCGGGTTCAGGGATGTGGAAATCGTCTTGTGCCATGAAATCAGTGCTCCAGAGGGGCGGATCCGGATCCAGGAGTGCCGGGGTGGGAAGAGGAGGGTCGATGCCGCTGGCGGCGCTCCAGCAGGGTGTGCACGCCGGCAAACACCAGCGGCACGAACAGCAGGGTGGAGGCGGTTGCAAACAGCAGGCCGCCAATCGTGGCGCGACCCAGCGGGGCGTTCTGCTCGCCGCCTTCGCCCAGGCCCAGGGCCATCGGGATCATGCCGATGATCATCGCGGCGGCCGTCATTAGCACCGGCCGGATCCGTGTGGCACCGGCGTTCAGCGCCGCCGTGCGCGCGTCGAGACCTTCGTCCATCAGCGTGCGCGCAAAGGCCACCACCAGGATGCTGTTGGCGGTGGCAACGCCCATGGTCATGATGGCACCGGTCAGCGCCGGCACGCTCAAGGTGGTGCCGGTGAGGAACAGCATCCAGGCGATGCCGGCCAGGGCCGCCGGCAGGGCGCTGACAATGATCAGTGGATCGAGCCAGGATTGGAAGTTCACCACAATCAGCAGGTACACCAGCACGATGGCGCCGATCAGGCCAATGCCCAGGCCCAGGAAGGACGACCGCATGGTTTCCACCTGGCCACGCAAGGCCACTTGCGATCCGCGCGCCAGCTTCGGACGGGTTTCGTCGATCAGCTGGTCGATCCGGTTGGCCACTGAACCCAGGTCGCGTCCCTGCACGCCGACAAAGATGTCGATCACCGGCTTGATGTCGTAATGCGAGACCACCGCCATCTCGGTAGCCGGGCGGGCGGTGACCAGATTGCCCAGCATCTGTACCGGCGCACTGCTGCCTGGGCTGCTGACGGGGGTACGCATCAGCGCGTCCATGCTGTCGACCTTGCTCTGCGGGGTTTGGACGGCCAGGTTGTAGACCACCCCGTTTTTCGGATTGAGCCAGAAGGCCGGTGAGGTCTGGGTGCTGCCGGACAGGCTGATCAGCGCGTTCTGCGCGACGTTGAAGGCACTCAGGCCCTGCTGCTGCAGTTCGGCCCGGTCCATCTTGAGGGCAATGGTCGGCTGGTCAAGGCGCTGCAGCACGTGCACGTCGACCGCCCCGTCCACGGCGCGCAGGCGCTTGGCCAGATCGTTGGCGAGGCGATAGTTGGCATCGATCGACGCGCCGGAGAACTGGATGTCCAGCGCCGCGGGGCTGCCAAAGTTGAGGATCTGGCTGACGATGTCGGCGGGCTGGAAAAAGAACTCCACCCCCGGGAAACGCGCCGGCAGCGTGGCGCGCAGCTTGCGTACCAGCTCGGCGGTCGGCTGGTGTTCCGCCTTCAGGCCGATCAGCACCTCCGCATCAAACGTGCCGATGGTGCCGCTGTTGGAATAGGTCAGATTGATGCCGCTGATCGGTACCCCGATGTTGTCGAGCATGGTGTCGAGCTCGGCTGGCGGGATCAGCTCGCGGATGCGCGTTTCCACCAGATCGGTGATGCGGGCGGTTTCCTCGATCCGGGTGCCGGTGGCAGCACGCAGGTGCAGCCGGATCTTGCCGCTGTCGACATCCGGGAAGAAGTCCTGGCCCAGGTTGGGATAAAGCAGGCACGACGCCAGGCAGAACACCAGGAAACCGCCGCCCGCCAGCCGGCGATGATCCAGCAGCACGGCCAGCAGTGCCGTGTAGCGGGCGCGCATGCCCTCAAAGGCGCGGTTGAAGGCGATGTGGATGCGGCCAAACAGCCCCGGCGCCGACTGCCCGTCATGCCCGGCTTGGCCCTGCAGCAGCATCAGGGCCATGGTGGGTACCAGCGTGCGCGACAGCACATACGAGGCCAGCATCGCAAATACCACCGCCTCGGCCAAGGGCACGAACAGGTATTTTGCAACACCGGCGAGCAGGAACATCGGCACGAACACGATGCAGATGCACAGGGTGGACACCAGCGCTGGCAGGGCGATCTCGCCGGCCCCGTCACGGATCGACTCGAACAGCGGCGTACCCATGTGCAGATGCCGTTCGATGTTCTCAATGGTCACCGTGGCATCGTCCACCAGAATGCCGACGGCCAGGGCGAGCCCTCCCAGGGTCATGATGTTGATGGTCTGTCCCAGCGCATTGAGGGCGATCAGGGAGCACAGGATCGACAGCGGGATCGACACCGCAATAATCACCGTGCTGCGCCAGTTGCCGAGAAACAGCAGGATCATCGCAGCCGTCAGGGCGGCGGCGATCAGGGCCTCGCGGATCACGCCCTGTACGGCGGCCTTCACGAACACCGACTGGTCGAACAAGGGTTTCACCACCAGGCCCTTGGGCAGGCTCTCGACAATCTTCGGCAGGTTGTTGAAGAGGGTCGAGACGATACGCAGGGTAGAGGCGCTGCCGGTCTTGATCATCGACACCAGCACCGCGCGCTTGCCATCCTGTCGCACCACGTTCTGTTGCGGCGCAGAGCCGTCGTGGACGTAGGCCACTTCCCCCATCTTCACGGTGGCGCCATTCACGGTCTTTACCGGAATGTCGTTCAGCGTGTCGATCACCGGTGGCGAGCCGTCGAGCGAGACCGTGCGCTCGAGCTCGCCCACCCGGATCGTGCCCGACGGCAGGATCAGGTTCTGCACATTGATGGCGTTCACCACGTCAGACGGCGACAGACCGCGGGCCAACAGCGCGTTGCTGTCGAGGTCGACGGCCACCACGCGGTTGCGGCCACCGAAAGGGTAAGGCACGGCAGCGCCGGGAATGGTGACCAGCTGCGGGCGCAGGAAGCTGATCGAGGTGTCGAACAACTCGTTTTCCGACATCGCCGGATGCGTTACCCCCAACTGGATCACCGGTACGCTGGAGGCGGTGTACTGGATCACCAGCGGCGGGGTGATGCCGGGTGGCAGCTGCCGCAGCTGGGTCTGGCCGATGGCTACTGTTTGTGCGATGGCGGACGGAACGCTGGCGGTCGGCTGCAAGAAAATCTTGATCACGGCCACGCCGGACAGGCTTTGCGATTCGATGTGATCGATGTCGTTGACCAGGGTGGTCAGGGCGCGCTCACTGACCGAGGTCACTCGGTTGCCCATTTCCTGGGCGGACAGGCCGCTGTAATTCCAGACCATGCTGATCACCGGGATGTTGATCTCGGGCAGGATGTCGGTCGGCATACGCAGCAACGTCAGTGGCGTTGCGAGCAGAATGCACAGCGCCATCACGATGAAGGTGTAAGGGCGGCGCAACGCGATATCGACAATCCACATGGGTCGGCACAGGGGAAGTGGCAGAAGGGGGAAGTACAACCAACACGCGCCGTCAGGTCGACGCGCCAGCGTCCGGTCGGTCCGCGGACCTGTTGTGGCAGGATCACGTGACCGTCTCGGCGACCGGATTTTACCTGAGTGTGCTGCTCACGCAGACTCGGAAAACTGTAAGAAAGTTTTCGCGGCGGCTATTTTTTTGCCGACGGCGGCGCACCCGTTGACTGGGCGACGCCAGCGCAGCCGCCGGTGGTCGTGCCGCAGCCACAGCCCGTGGCCGGAAATTCCGGGCGGATCCAGCGCACCAGCGCTGCCGGCAGCCAGTTCTGGCCGTGGCGGGCCAGCCAGCCACGCACCCGTCGCTGCCGGCGCGGCAGCAGGTGGCTGAAGGTCTGCCATCCCGCCCAGCACAGGATCAGCAGCAGCGCGAGATCCTGCAGGCCGGCGGCAGCGGTGGGGCCGGGCAACAGCCAAGGCGGGAGGGCAGACGGGGGCGGCATCATGCGCTGCCCTGCAGCGCCCAACGCGCGGTGTGGAAGGTGGCCCAGGAAGCCAGGTAGGCCAGGCCGAACAGGTAGGCCGCCATCACGGCGGGCTGGCGCCAGCTGTTGGTTTCCCGGCGCACCACGCCAAGCGTGGCGACGCACTGGGGCGCAAAGACGTACCAGGCAAGCAGGGACAGGGCGGTCGGAACGCCCCACGACTGGGCCAGCATGGGGGCGAGTGCCGTACCGACATCCGGTCCGCTGGCCGAGAGGGCATAGACCGTGCCCAGCGCGCCGACGGCCACTTCCCGGGCGGCCAGGCCGGGGACGAGGGCGATCGCAATCTGCCAGTTGAATCCGATCGGGGCGAACAGAACCCCCAGCCAGCCACCGATGATGCCGGCGAAGCTGTACTGGATGGCGGGCCCGGCCGCCCCCGCCGGTGCTGCCGGGTAGCTGCTGAGAAACCACAGCAACACCATCAGGGCGAGGATGATGGTTCCCACACGCGTGATGAAGATCTGGGTGCGTTCGAACAGTCCGATCGCCAGGTTGCGCAGCACTGGCAGGCGGTAAGCGGGCAGTTCCAGCAGCAGGGGCTGATAATTGCCATGCGCCGCCGAGGAGAACAGCCGGATGGCCAAGGCAACCGCGAGTCCCGCGAGAATGCCCGCCATGTAAAGGCCGAACAGCACCAGCCCCTGCAACTGGATGCCGCCGGCAACCGTGCGTGCCGGGACAAAGGCGGCAATCAGCAGGGTATACACGGGAATGCGCGCCGAACAGGTCATCAGCGGCGCAATCATGATGGTGGTGATGCGGTCGCGCAGACTGGGGATGGTGCGGGTGGCCATGATGCCCGGGATGGCACAGGCGAAACTCGACAGCAGCGGGATGAAGGCGCGGCCGGACAGGCCGGCCACGCCCATCGTGCGGTCCAGCAGGAAGGCGGCACGCGGCAGGTATCCCGAATCTTCCAGCGCCAGGATGAAGGCGAACAGGATCAGGATTTGCGGCAGGAACACCAGAACGTTGCCGGCGCCGGAAATCACGCCGTCGGCCAGCAGGCTGCGCAGGGGGCCGGCCGGCAGGCCGGCGCGGATCTGGTCGGCCACCAGGCCCACCGCGTTCTTGATGGCGTCCATCGGCCACTGCGCCCAGGTGAAGACTGCCTGGAACATCACGAACAGGATCAGCGCCAACAGTATCAGCCCTGCTACCGGGTGCATCACCACCTGGTCAAGACGTTCGCCCCAGGCCGGTCGCAGGCCACGCTCGTCGCAGCATTCCGCGACCAACGCGCGCACTTCGGCAAGGCTGGCGCGCACTTCGGCGGCATCCGGGTCCTGCCAGGGGTTGCCGGTCTGGCCCGGGTCCAGGTCCTGTGCGGCCTTCTGCAGCACCGCCAGCAGCGCGTTGGCACCACCCGCGCGGATGGCAACGCAGGCCACCACCGGGATGCCCAGCCGTACCTGCAATGTTGCGGTATCGATGTGCAGGCCACGTTCCTGCGCCGCATCCATCAGGTTCAGCACCAGCACCATCGGCCGGCCGAGTCGGCGCAGTTCGAGCACCAGACGCATGTGCAGACGCAGGTTGGTGGCATCCACCACACAGACCAGCAGGTCGGGAACCGGCTCGTCCGGCCGGGTTCCCAGCACCACTTCGCGGGTGACGGTTTCATCTGGCGAGGCCGCGCGCAGGCTGTACGCACCGGGCAGGTCGAGCAGGCGTACACGCTGACCGTCGGGCAGCTGGAATCTGCCCTCCTTGCGCTCGACTGTTACGCCGGCATAGTTGGCGACCTTCTGCCGGCTGCCGGTCAGCCGGTTGAAGAGGGCGGTCTTGCCGCAGTTGGGGGCGCCAACCAGGGCGACGCCCAGCGGCCTGAGCGCGGACGCCGACGGCGGTTGCGATATCATGACCGCAGTACCCGCACCGCCGAGGCTTCGACCCGTCGCAGGGCGAACAGGGATGAACCAATCCGCACCGCCAGCGGATCGCCGCCAGGAAAGCCCCGTCGCACCACCGTGATGGTCTCGCCGGGCACGAAGCCCAGCTCCTGCAGGCGGCGCACACCGTCCTCGTTCATGCGGCGGTCAGTGCCGTCATCCAGCCCAACGTCCAGGATCGTGCCGGATTGGCCGGGCGTCATCTGGCTGATCCGTAGGCTAGGCGGCGACAGTGCACCAGGCCTCGGCCCCAGGGGCGAAGCGGGGGTCGGATCGGTCTTGGAGATCGGATCAGACATGGCAATGGGAATTTCCGGAAGGACTGGCAGGATCGCATGACGCGATGAATCAGAACATGGACCTAGTATAAACAAGAATGGTTCTTATTACCATTCAAAAGCCGCCTGCTTCATTACCCGGCCGGCCTCCAAAGCCGAACTGCTCCCAAAGCCGAACTGCTCCCAAAGCCAGCCGGCCGCAAAAAGCAGTCCGCCTGCAAAGCCCGCCAGCCCTGAAGCCTTGCCAGGCCAGTGTGCTAGTCTTTTGCCTTTCCATCTGTGCCCTGCGAGGGTGTCTTGACTGAAGCCGTGGCTGATCTGCTGACTTTGCGCCGTCCTGATGACTGGCACCTGCATCTGCGCGATGGCGATGTGATGGCGGGGGTTCTGGATGACACGGCGCGACAGTTT
>CAIPBT010000028.1 GCA_903863375.1 uncultured Ferrovum sp. | reverse complement strand
GTGACGGGGTGTGCTTAGCACGACCACGGATCCGGAACCGGTGGTGGCTGTAGCTCAGTTGGTAGAGTCCAGGATTGTGATTCCTGTTGTCGTGGGTTCGAGTCCCATCAGCCACCCCATCGAATATCGTTAGCGCACGCAAGGCCTTGATTTCCAATGAAATCAAGGCCTTGCTGCTTCTAGGCTAAACAGCGGTTGCAACACGGTCTGTCACACAACCTTGTGGAACAGACCATGAAAGCCATCGCCGAAAACATCTACACCCGCGGCCAGCACGGCATCCAGTACGTGCGACGTCGCATCCCGGCCGCCCTTCGTGCGGCCTACCCTGCCAAGCAGACGCACATCGTCCGCAGCCTGGGCACCGCCGACCGCCGCCTGGCCAAGGAGCGGGCCCATGCCGAGTTCGCGCGCATGGACGCCGAGTTCAAACTCAAGAGCGAGCAGCTCGACCTGAGTCGGGCCTCCTTCTCGGCGAAGCGCATCGCGAAGCTGGACGACGACCAACTCAAGGGCATCGCCCGCTTCTGGGTGCGGCAGGTGCTACTGGCTGACGACCAGCGCCGCCAGGCCGGCCTGGAAGACGCGGAGTTCGATGAGCTGGGTGCTGAGCTGGCCGAGCAGCGCGCGCAGCTCGGGCGCATGCTGGCCCAGGGCAAGACCATGAGCATGTTCCCGGCCTTGCACGGGTTCCTGCATCTGTGCGGCCTGGATTTCGCGCCCGATGAAGCAGAAGCCAAGCGTGCCGCCTACGTGTTCCTTCGTGCCGTGGTCGAATCGGTCGACCATCGTCTCGGCCGTCAGCGTGGCGAGTTGGTCGACACCGAGGTGGTCGCGTCGGACGTATCGCACCCGCTCACGTCCACGGCGCCCGAGCGTGCCCCGACGAACCTGCGCGCGCCGACCTGGGAAGCGGTCTTCGAGACCTGGCGCGACTACGTCGAGAACCGTCCCAAGCCGACGACCATCGCATCGCAGACCGCTTGGCGCGACCTGCGGGCCTTCGCCGAGGGGCAGAGTGTTCGTCACCCTGGCGCCGTCACGCCGGAACTGATGACCGCATTCGCCGCGCGCATGCGCGAGCGTGGGCTTGCAGTGCCAACCATCAACGAACGCATCCTCAAGGTAAGGGCCATTTACAAGATTGCCGTGGGCAAGCACGTGCTGAAGGACAACCCTGCGGCGGGCACCATCGGTTTCAAGCAAGCAGCGGCCCGGCAGCGGCAGAAGCGCCGGCTGTCGTTCGATGCGGCTGACCTGTGCGCCTTGTTCGGTTCGCCGGTATTTTCCGAGCACAAGCGGTCGGTGGGCCAGTCGGGCGAGGCTAGCTACTGGCTCCCCGTGCTGATGTTCTACACGGGCGCTCGGCCCGAGGAACTGGCCGGCCTGGCCCTCAGCGACCTGCAGCACGACGCGAAGCTGGGCTGGTACCTGAACCTCATCGACCGGCCCAGCGATGAAGACGCCGACCTGTTCGAGGACGGCGACGTGCCGCCATCGCACCGGCGGACTCTGAAGAATGCACCCTCGGTGCGTCGTGTGCCGGTGGCGCAGGAGCTCATCGACCTGGGCTTGCTGCGGTATGCCGAGTGGGTGAGCCAGGGTCGCGCCACCGTGCTGTTCCCGACACTTACGAAGGACAGCCACGGCAAGCTGTCTGGTTCCTTCTCCAAGTTCTTTGGCCGCTACAAGCGTTTCGTGGGCATCGTGGACAGCCGCAAGGTGCTGTACTCGTTCCGGCACACCATGAAGGACATGCTGGAGGAGGCAGCTGTGCCGTCTAAGTACCTGAAGCGGCTGATGGGCCACACCACCGGGGACGGTGCCATCACGGACGGCTACGGTTCCGACCTGCCGTTCGAGCTGCTGGTCGAGCAGTTTCGGAAGGTCCGCTTTCCTGCCTTGGCCGCCAAGCCGTGGCAGCCAGGGCAGGGCTATGTGAGCCTCAAGGCTGAGGCCTGAGGCAGCGTGCGCCGGGTCCACCGTCGCGGCACAAAGCAATGCGGCACCAGGCTCGATGGCTTGGTGCCGCTGTGCCATTGGGGACATACCCCTTTTGTGCTTCGCTCAGACCACCCACCCGCCACGCACCGTCCCGACTTCACTGGCCGCAGGCACAGCCACCGCCTGTTCGTCCTCGTCGTCATAGCTGGGCAGGACGACCGAATTCGGCAGATTGACCAAAACGACCTCGATGCTGTCCCCGGCGATGCGGGCCTGACCCTTGGCGGAGCCGGTCAGTCGCAACAGCGCGTCCTTCCAGCCGCCGCGTGCTCAGGCAGTGCCCTAGAACAGTTGACGCACGCCCAAGTGGTGGTGGGACGAGGCCACGGCCAGCGTCCAGCCCCCGATGTCGGTATCCATGAAAGTGCGCACGCCCAGCATCTCCAACTGAGTCTCAATTGGCCGCCGTGCGGCCTTGTCGCCTTTAAGGGTGGCCAGGAGGCGGATGGCATCGCGGATGCGCACATGGCTCTTGACCTTCGCGCCGTCCTTCTCGGCCTGCAGGACGAACTTCAGGTCGAGCAGCACGTTCAGGAAGGCCTCGCTGGGAGACTCCTTCTCGTCCGCCTTCGTCTCGCTCAATCCGAACTCGGCAATGAGCGCGGCCAGGGCATGCCGCGCCGGCATCGCGTCGTGCTTGAGTGCGATGTAGCCGGCCAGCATCGGGCTGAACGTGTCCGCCATCCGGTCCGTGTGACCGATGTCTTGCAGCATCTGATGCACGGCCGCTCGCGCATCGCGCAGCAATTGTTGACGTTGCACCAGCAGTCGGCGAGCGCGGGCGCCCAGGTCTCTCGCTGGGTCGCCGTTCAGGTTGTTGAGCAGCGGGCTCTTCGGCTGGCCGGCTCGGTCCTTGCGGACCAGCGACAGGCAACTGAGCGGCTTTCCAGAGCGTCGTCGAGTTCGGGCAGGTTGATGCCGCACATGGCGACACCCGCCGGCGGGTTGAGGTAGCGCAGGACTCCACCCTAGACGCGCGTGAACTTGTCTTTGCCCGGCGTCTTGGTAAAGCCGCTGTTGAACACCTCGGCCAGCTTGTCCATCTGCGACTTGCTGACCTTCAGGGGCTCGAACTCATCGCAAATCATCGCCTTGGAACTCTCTTGAACGGCGTTCAGGGCTTGGGCCACGGTGGGAACGCCGTCGCGTCGCACGGCCTGCTGGCCAAGCAGGGCCGTTTGCAGGTCCGCCCAGGTCGTCTTGCCCGCGGCCTTCTCGGCGGTCACGATGAGGCTGGGGCTGTTCGGAAGAACCGTACCCATCGCCGCGCTGGCGTACCAGCCCATCGAAGCCATCGCGCCCCAGGACTGTTCGAACTCGAAGGACTCCAAGGTGGCTTCCAGCAGATGAATGTCGGCGACAGTGGCGCAAGCCGTGTCGGGCTCGAAGCCAATGCTCGGCCCCGAGACATACACGAGCGAATGGCTGGGCGTGGTGTCGATGGGGGCGCCGCTCTGGTCGTATACCGCGTTGCCGTAGTTCACGACCAGGCGTTCGCCGTCCAGCTACAGCCCGGGGCCGCAAACGGTCTCCGGCTTTGCCAGCCCGAAGGCGTCGCACTAGTGGCGGATTTTGTCGGCCAGGATGTCCGCCGCGACGCTGCGTTTCTTGGTCTTGGGGTCGGTGATGCTGAAGTGCTCCCGGCAGTAGGCCACGCCGAGCTTGGCGAACAGGGTCGCCTCGTCGAGGTGCTTGGCGCCGAGGTCCACCACCTGGCCGGTCTTCCGGGACAGGATGCGGTAGCTGCCGTCCAGATTGATGCCTGCGACATCAAAGCCGCCTTCGTGCCGGGCAATCTCGGCAATGTAGTAAGTGGCATTGGTGCTGTTGGCTTCGGGCTTGGCGGCCTTGCTGCCATTGCCGAACAGGACGGAAAGGACGTTGTTTTGCATAGAGTTCTCGATTGTTTTAGTGCCGGCAGTATTCGGGCTGCCGACGAGTAAGTGAAAAAAAAGCGCCCTGGTGGCGCCTTGCGTTGGATTGGCACTGAATTGCCAATCCTGGGTCAGTTTGGCGAGCAACGCGCGCAGGGCGTCGCTCAACTGCGCAGGCCTTCTGCCTGCG
>CAIPBT010000027.1 GCA_903863375.1 uncultured Ferrovum sp. | reverse complement strand
CAGCCTGTCGATGACCTGCGTCAGCTGTCATTCTGGCGATGACGTGCATGAGGGCAAGTTCGGCAAAGTGTGCGAACAGTGCCACGTCACCTCCAAATGGAAGGTCATCAACGAAGGTGCCGGCAACAACCGGCGCAGCATGTTGTGGTTGCCGCTGTCCAGTCTCAGGCTGGCGGCGGCTGAAAGCACGTCAAGCCGCCCGGATCAGTTCCGGCCGGGCACTTAACGGGTCTTAGTGGGGATGGAAATGAACAAACGGACTGCGATTCCGGGATTCGCTGCCCTCCGGCAGGTACTGCTGGCATTGATGTTTGTCCTGATGGCCTTGCTGTCGCCCGGCACGTCGATGGCCCAGGCGACTGGGGCAAGTTTCAATCACGACACCACCATGTTCCCGTTGCGCGGAGCGCACGAGGTGGTCCGTTGCGAAACCTGCCACATCAATGGTGTGTTCAAGGGCACCCCCAAGGAGTGCAACCTGTGTCATATCCAGGGCAGCCGCACGGGCGCCATGCCCATGCCGAACAACCATATCCCGATTACCCAGCAATGCGACGCCTGCCACAACACGTCGACGTTCGCCGGCACGCAGTTCACGCATGCCATGGTGATGCCCGGTACCTGCAATACCTGTCATAACGGCTATTACGCACAGGGCAAGAGCCCCAGCCCGCCCCATCCTGTTACCACGGCTTCCTGCGATCAGTGTCACAGCATTGGTTCGTTCACCAATGCCATCCGGTTCGATCACGCTGCGGCCGGCATTTTCGCCGCGCCGTCGCATGCCGGTCCGGCCTGCTCGTCTTGCCACAACGGCATCCGCGCTGAGGGCAAGACGCCTACCCATGTGCCCGTCCCGGCTACGTCTAACTGTGACGATTGCCATCGTCAGACCACGGCCTGGAAGCCTGCGCTGTTTAGCCATGAAGCGGCCGGCATTTCGTCCAACCCAAAACTGGGTGCGGCTTGTTCCAGCTGTCATAACAACAACCCCTACCTGGGCATTCCGGCAGGCACGGCCCATATTCCGACCGTGCAGGACTGTTCGGTCTGTCACAGCAATTCGCCCATCATCAATCCCGGTGGCTTCGCCCTGGGCGCCATGGTGCACACCGGCATCACCAACAACTGCCAGACCTGCCACGGCTACAATTCGCCGTATCCACCGCTGGCTGGCAAGGCGCTGGTGACGCCGACGGCGATCAGCAATCATATTCCCGTGCAGGGTATCGATTGCGTGGCATGTCACGCCACGGGCTCATTCGACAACTTCTCCGGCGCAGTAATGAACCACAGCGTCGTGACGGCGCAGACTTGCGCGAGCTGTCACGAGGACGGCAAGAATTACGCCGGGTTGACCAAGTCGACACCGTTGGTGATGCGGTCCACGGATGGAACGCATTACCCCATGCCGACGTCGGTGCCGTGTTCCGCCTGCCATGGCAGCGTGACCAGCTTTGCCCAGTCGATCAATTACAGTGCCACCGGCGTGCACCAAAGCGCCGTGGTCTCGCAGGGCTGTAATGTGTGTCACAACGACGGTACCGGGCCGTTTGCGGCGCAGACCAGCATTGTGGTGAAGGCCAATACGGCATCGCTCAGCGTGAACGGCATGCCGCACATTCCGTTCACGGCCGGCACTGACTGCAGCACCTGTCACGTGTCTTCGGCCATTCCGAGCTTTACGCCGGGAAGCAATGGCTTCCGTCTGGCCGGCGGCGGCTCGCCTGCCAACCCGAGCCTGACCGGTCCGCTGCACACTTATGTATCGGCTGACTGTACTTCCTGTCACGGGGCCCTGAACGTTCCAGGTGCCCAGTACGCCGGCATGGTTGCCAGCACCAATACCACAGCGAACGATACGTTCCCGACGGCCACTTTTGACAGCGCGCACCAGAGCTACACTGGCAACTGTTCGACCTGTCATTCCGTCAATCCGGTGTTTGCCAGCAACCTGCTGGGCGCCTTCGCCAAGCCGGCCGGGCACATTCCCACGGGGGCGCTGGCCTGCGCGACCTGTCACACCACGCCGAACGTATTTACCAATCCGAACCTGGTGGCAACCCACACCACAGGGCAGGCCTGCGCGGTTTGTCACAACTCGGCCCAGTCCAGCGCGGCCGCCAGCCTTGGCACGCCGGTGATCGTGTTCAACGATCCTTCGCTGCACATTCCGATTGGCAGCCTTGGCAACACGTCGGCGGCCAGCGGGACAGCCACCTGTGACGGCAGCGGTTGCCACAGCAACTACGCTGCTGCGGGTTCGGTGTTCAAGATCGGGGTCGGCAGCGCGGGCAACATCACGACCCCGACCATGTCGGTCACGGCCCACAACACGGTGTTGTCGGCGGGGGTCACCAGTTGTTCCTCCTGCCACGATGCCGGCAAGGTGTTCCAGGGCATGGTGGCAACTTCCACGGTTGCGACCGTGGCAACTTCCACGGTTGCGACCGGGGCAACTTCCACGGTTGCGACCGGGGCTGCCGGCGACACCCGTCCTGCGTTGACGTTTGATGCCAAGCATCCGACCACCGGCGATTGCGGTGCCTGTCATACCACGTCGCCAACCTTCCAGCTCAACGTGACGAATGCCTCCGGGCGTCCCGCTGCGCACATTCCGACGGCGGCGGCAGTCTGTTCGGCCTGTCACGTGTCGACTGCGGCCTTGTCTACCGCCTTCAACTATCCGCTGCCGGACGTTGGCCTGACCCACAGCAGTGCGGCCAGCCAGGGGCAGGCCTGCTCGGCGTGTCACAATGCCACTGTCTCCGCGGCGATCGCCGCCAGCAGCCCGGCCATTGGCACCGCCACGGTCTACAACACCAGCACGCACTTCCCGATTGGCTCGCTCGACTGCGCTTCCTCCGGCTGTCACAAGGCCTACGCGACAGGATCCGTCACCAGCTTCGTGCTGGGGGCTGCGAATCCGTCCACCAACTTTGTGCTTGGCAACGGCGGAGTGAATGTGCATACCAGCGTAACGGGTATGAGCTGCTCGGGGTGTCATGCGCAGAACTCCGGGTTCCTGGGCATGGTGTCGAACCCGGCAACGGTGCCCTCAGACGTGGTGCCGGCCACGTCGGTGGATGCGGTCCATGCCAACTTCACCGGAGATTGCGGCGCCTGCCACACCACGGTGGCAATGTTCAAGACCAACCCCACCGCGTTGCCGCCGAAGCACATTCCGCTCGGCAATTTGGCAACCACCTGCAGCAACTGTCATGCCGGTGGCAACTACTCGGCTGCCGCAGCCAATCTGGTGACCACGCACACGTCGACGCAGACGTGCCTGACCTGTCACGGCTCGGGCGTGGCCGGGACATTCCTGGTCGATGCTGCGATGCCGATCAAGACGGAAACCGCAATTGCCAACCACATTCCGATCGGCAGCACCGATTGCGTGGCCTGTCATGCGAACTACACGGCAACGGGTGCGGTGTTCAAGATCGGCACCGGCGCAGGCAACATCAATAGCCCGACGCTGACGGTTGCCGGCCACACTGCCGTTGCTGCCGGCGGTCAGACCACCTGTGGCACCTGCCACACCCAGCCGGGCGGCACGGTTTACGCCGGCATGTTGCCGACGCAGGTTGGTGGTGGTGACCAGTTCCCGAACGCCACCGAGGACGCCAATCACGCCAGCTACACCGGCGATTGCGTCACCTGTCACACCACGTCGCCCACGTTCAAGACCAATGCGGTCGCAAAGCCCGCTGCGCATATTCCGGTGGGCACGGCAGCCTGTTCGGCCTGTCACACCACCTCGGGCGTCTACACGTCTTACGATCTGGCTGCCGCCCATACGGTAACCGGTCAGGCCTGCTCGGCTTGCCATAATTCCACGGTGTCGACGGCATTGGCCAACGCCTCGCCGTCCATCGGCAAGGCGACGGTCTACACGGGTAGCAGCGGCGTGAATCACATTGCCATCGGCACCCTCGACTGCGCGTCCAGCGGCTGTCACGCGACCTATGCGGCCAGTGGCGGTACTTCCACGGGGGGCGGTTCGTTTGTGATCGGCAGTGGCGCTGGCGGCAACGTCAACACACCCACGCTGAATGTTGCCGGCCACACCACTTTGTTGAATGGGTTGCCTGGCACACGCTGCGATAGCTGCCATACCAACGCCAACAGCGGTACGTCGGTGTTTACTGGCATGGTGGCAGGCAACACCCTGCAAAGTGACCAGTTCCCCCTGACTTCCCTGGACAGCAAGCATCCGGCGTTTGGTACCGACTGCGGTACGTGCCACACAACGTCGCCAACGTTCTCGTCGAATAATAGCGGCGGATCGTTGCCGTCCAATCACATCCCGCTGTCGGCCTTCCCGGCGACGCCGGCGTGTTCGGCCTGTCACATCAACTCGGCAACGTACAACACCGCGCGGATGAACCATTCGCCATCGACTGGCGCCATCACCAGCGCGTGTATCACGTGTCATGGTGCGGGTGGGGTTGCGCTGGTGTTTGCCAACGTGAAGCCCACGCCTCAGCCCGCCAAGCACATCCCGACCACGGTTGGTGCGCTGGGCAACGCGTGTGAAAAGTGCCACCGTAACGCGGTGACCAACAACTTCAACTCGTTTGCCGGCACTGTGATGGATCACACGGGTGTCACCAGCAGCTGTATCACCTGTCACGCAACGACGCAGGTGTCGGCCTACACGGGCGTGACGATGGTGGTTGCCCCCAACGCCTCCACGGATGGTCACCAGTACGTCGCCACGCTGGCCTGCGAAACCTGTCACACCAACTCCACAGTGACGGGAGGTTTTGCTAACGGAACCTTCGTGCACTCGACGGTTTCAGGCAAGACCTGCATGTCCTGTCACGAGATAGGCTCGAAGTTCACTGGGGTGAGCAATCTGTGGGTGCGCGAGAGCGCCAACCACAATGCCGGCAAGGATTGTGGTGGTTCGGGCTGTCACAAGACCAGCGACAAGGCGTTGGGCACCGGCATCACGGCCGAGGCCATTCCGCAATATGTTCCGGCGGCCTCGAGCACGATTGTGTTCAGTGCGTCGGCCATCGGCGGCACGGTCGTCAAGTCCATCGCGCTGAACAACTCCGGCACGGCGGCATTGGCGATCACCAGCGTCGCGCTGTCGGGTACCAACTCTGCCGATTACACGCAGACCAACACCTGCGGTACTTCCCTGGCTGCGGGCGCTAACTGCTCGATTTCGGTGACCTTCAAGCCTTCGGCAGCGGGGGCGCGTGCCGGCACCCTGACTGTGACGGATAACGCCGGCGGTAAGACCGGCAGCACACAGACCTTTACGCTTTCGGGTGCAGTGGCAACCACCACGTTGTCGGCCAATGCGGTGGTGGCGCTCAGCTCAACCGCCATTGGTACGGTTTCGCCAATCCAGGTCCTGACGTTCTCCAACACGGGCGCGGCTGCCGTGTCGTTCACAGCACCGGTGATCAGCGGAGCTAACGCTGCTGACTTCAAGGCTACCTCTACCTGCGGAACCTCTGTGGCAGCGGCGGCGAGCTGTACCATCAGCCTGACGTTTACGCCGACCATCAATACGGCCCAGGAAACTGCCTTGCTGACCATCGCCAATGGCGGATTGCCTGCCTCGTATGTTCTGCAACTGGTGGGATCGACGGGGGTGCAAAGTGCCGCCGCCCTGCAGCGCCGGGTGACTGGCGGTATTGCCGTGAAGGCGCCGGCTGGCAGTGGTGCAGGAAGCCCGGCGGGGAGTACGACCGTCGCTGGTACCGCAACGACGGGTGGGGTGGTGAACGGTACGCCTGTGGCGAGTACAACATCCAGCACGGTGGCTGGTACCACGACTTCTGGAACGAAACCCGCAGCCAGTGGTGTGCTTCCGGCCTCGGTTGCGGCGGTTTTGGGTGCCGGCAACCTGCCCGCAGGCAATTCGATGATCATCGCCCGTGGGGCCAGTCACGGACCGACGGTGTTTGGTGCCCTGCCGACCGGCATGGCCTTCAATCACGTCAATGTCACGCCAGGCTCGTGTGTGACCTGTCATGACGGGGCAGTGCACAATGGCGTGGTGGTGACAGGCAAGCCCGCCAACCATATCCCGTCATCCAGTCAGTGCGATCAGTGTCACAGGACCACGGCGTGGCTCCCGGCCTTGTTCAGTCACGCCTCGGTTGCCGGCGTGCCGTGTCTGACCTGCCACAATGGCCATACGGCGGTGCAGGGCCTGCCAGCCCATCACATGCTGACCAGCCGGGCCTGTAACGTTTGCCACAACACCAACGGCTGGACGCCGGTGTTCTACCAGCACATGTCGCCGCGGTACGTCGCCACGGCACGGAATGCCGGATTGCCGTGCATCAGCTGCCATATCGGGAATACGGAAATGGCACCGGTCGCTGGTGTGGCGCCGGCTGTCGGCGGAACGCGCGCAAAGCCCCACTAACACAACCGGGTGAACATGAATTCTCGGCAGACGCTGCCTTCAGGTAACAGGACAGTGACGACAGGCTCGCAGGGCGGTTGGTGGTTGTTGCCGCTCCTGCTGGGTCTGATTGGTTCCGCAGGGGTATCGGCGCAGACGCTTGACGATGTGCAGGTTCAGGCCGTTCAGTCGGACGCCCTGATCCAGATCCATTTCAATGGCCGTGTGCGTTATATCCGACAGTCGCCCGCATCCGGTGAGAAGAGTGATCTCCTGCAGATCACCTTCCAACTGATCTCGCTCGATGACCCCAACGCCGTTTCGTCGGTGGAAGAAGCGAAGGTGTCGCCGGCGTATGCACCGGGCCCGCCCTTCACGGTCACCTATCCGCTGCAGCAGGCCAATAACCCGATGCGTACCCTGACGGTGCGCTTCAACACGGCGGTGCGCGCCCAGGTGCGGGCGGGCTCAGGCGATCGCATGATCGAAGTGTTGCTGAAGGATGCCATTGCTTCTGCCGCACCAGCAGTGGCGCCTACGCCAGCAGTCGTTCCCGGTACCAGTGCCGCGGTTCAGGCTGCAGCGTCAGGAGCTGCGGTTCCTGGTGCCGAGATTGTGGCACCTGCCGCGTCGGTGACCGCCACGGCGGCGCAGGATAGTCTGTCTGATGCCTACGCCATCACGCTGGAGCGTTTTGCGACGCGCGAAAGCGCCAACCCGCATCTGGTACCGCAGGAATTCGCCAGCTATCAGGTGTTCACATCCCCTTTGGCTGGCAAGGATGGGGGGGTTGAGGTCAATCTGGGTTATTTCCGTTCTGCGGAACTGGCCGAGCAGGCCCGGCAGCGACTGTTGAAGGTCTTTCCTGCTGCCGAGGTGTTTGATGCCAATGCGCGGAAGGAGCAAAACCTGACGGCAGCGGCATCCCTGCCGCCGTCTGCCGCCGAGTCGTCGCCTGCGGAGGCCGCTCCCGTGGACAGCAAGGCCGAGGAGTTGTTGATTGCGGCGGCCGACGCAGTGGCAGCGAAAAACTATGGCGGCGCCATTGACCTGTTGAACCAGGTCCTGCTGCTGCCGCCGAATGCGTCTTCCCAAACTGCGCAGGAATTGATCGGCGTGGCGTGGGAGCGTAGTGACCAGCTGGACAAGGCGCGTATGGAATATGCGCTGTATCTGAAGCTGTTTCCGCAGGGAGAGGGTGCTGATCGGGTTCGCCAGCGTCTTGCAAACCTTGGCGACGGCAAGCCGCAGGCAGCGCTTGCAGCAGCACCGGTCACGGCAGTTCCGGCCGATGGCAGTCAGGTTCCAGCGGCGGCACCAGCAGAGCCTGCACGCAAAGCGGCCGTGGTGCAAAAGAGCATCACCGGTGCCATCTCGCAGTTCTATTATGGTGGCGCCACGCAAACCCAGACCTTGTTGAACGTGCCGACCGGTATCAATCAGACCACCCTGTCGGGTTTGACGCAGTCCTCCCTGGTCACCAATATCGACGCCACCGCACGTTATCGGGATGCAGATTCCGATTCGCGCATGGTGTTGCGTGATACCAATACCTCCAGTTTCATCAGTGGTAACCACGGCAGCAACCAGCTGACCGCGGCCTATATCGACTACAAGGACCTCGCGAGTACGCTGGGTATCCGTGTGGGCCGGCAGTCTGGTGCCTCGGCGGGCGCCATTGGCCTGTTCGATGGCGCTTCCGTCTCTTATTCCCTGAACACCCGTGTTCGGGCCAATGTGTCAGTCGGTCAACCGGCGGATCCGATCACGGCTGCTCATCAACGTTTCTATGGCTTCGATGTGCAGTTTGACGAGATCCTTCCCGGCATTGGCGCAGGTGTTTACGGCATCAACCAGACCGTCGATGGCGTGGTTAGCCGCCGTGCCCTGGGCCTGGAAGGTCGTTACTTCACGCCGCATTTTTCGCTGTATGCCGCGTCTGATTACGACACCAGTTTCAAGGCGACCAACTCCACGGTGGTTCAGGGCACCATGACCACCGATGACCAGCAGGTGCTGACGATGCTGTTTGACCATCGTCGCATTCCCAATCTGGACATCGGCAATGCGTTGATTGGCAGCACCTTCACGTCGCTGCAGCAGATGTTGAGCCAACTGGGCTATGCCCAGGTGCAGCAGCTGGCAGCGCTGGTGGCTGCCACCTCACGTCAGTTTGTCGTGAGCTACTCCCGACCGATCACCGAACACTGGCAGGGCAGCACTGACCTGCGCTGGTCGGATGTCGGGGCCTTGCCGGCCATCGGCAATGCTCCCGCCACGCCGGGCACCGGCAGCCAGGTGAGTTATAGTCTTGTGGCAACCGGTAACAACCTCTATTCGGCACGTGATACCAACGTTTTCAACCTCACGGTGCTGAACAGCGCGGAACTTCGTGGCACCCAGCTGGCCTACAACAATCTGACGTCTCTGCTTGAGAACGCGTTGTCTCTGGAGCCGTCCATCCGTCTGTACACCGAGACCACCAATACCGGCCTGCGCACGGATCGCGTCACCCCGGGCATGCGGGCGTCGTACCGGCTCACTCAGGCCGCGTCTTTGGAAACCGAGGCGATCCTGGAGTTGTCCAAGACGACAGGTCCGACCAGCTCGGAAGACGCGAAAAACGCGTTTTATTACATAGGCTACCGCTACGATTTCCGCTGAGCGGTAATCCCTGAACACCCCGCGGAAGAGTCTTTCCAATGCACTGGAATTCCCTGCAGGATTTTCTGGCCATGGGCGGCTACGCATTTTTTGTGTGGAGCTCCATGGCCGTCACCGCCTTTGGCCTTCTGGCTGAAATGATCGCCCTGCGTGCGCGCCGGGCGCGCCTGAACGCCGGTGCGTCTTCTCCTTCATCCAATCAAAGTCATCCATCATGAAGCCTCGCAGCAAACGACTGGCCTGGATTGTGGCCGGGGTCGCCGGTCTGGCCCTGGCCGTGGCCCTGGTCCTGAATGCCTTTCGCAGCAACCTGGTGTTTTTCTTCACCCCGAGCCAGATCGCTTCCAAGGAAGCGCCTGTTGGCCGCGCCTTTCGTGTGGGTGGCATGGTGGTGAATGGCAGTCTTGTCCGGCACGGAACGGATGTTTCCTTTGTGGTCACCGATACCGTGAAACAGGTGCCGGTGAGCTACACCGGCATCCTTCCCGACCTGTTCAAGGAAGGGAAGGGCGTAGTGGCGGAAGGGCATCTGGATGAGCAAGGCCACTTCCATGCCACGCAGGTGCTGGCCAAGCACGACGAGAACTACATGCCTCCGGAAGCGGCCGAAGCGCTGAAGAAGGGGGGGGAAGCCAATGCCCGCATCGCCAAGACCCTGGTGATGGAAAACGGAGGCAAGTCGCAATGATTCCGGAAATTGGTAATTTGGCCCTGGTGCTGTGCCTGATTCTTTCCATGGTGCAGATCGTTGTTCCGATCGCCGGTGCACAGACGGGTAACCGGGCCTGGATGGCCATGGCCCGACCCGCGGCACGGGCACAGTTTGCTCTGGTGGTGCTGGCCTTTGCCTGCCTGGTGATCAGCATGCTGGGGAGCGATTTTTCGGTGAAATATGTCGCCGAAACCTCCAGCCGTCTGCTGCCGGTGCAGTACAAGATTGCAGCGGTATGGGGCGGGCATGAAGGTTCCATCCTGCTGTGGCTGCTGATGCTGACCTTCTGGATGACGGCTGTGAGTGTCTTCAGCCGCCATCTGCCGGAAGCCATGTTGGCGCGCATTCTGGGCGTGATGGGCTTCATCAGTTTTGGCTTCCTGCTGTTCATCCTGCTGACGTCCAATCCGTTCGAGCGACTGATCCCGGCCGCGCTGGATGGGCAGGATCTGAATCCCCTCCTGCAGGATCCTGGCATGGTGGCGCACCCACCGATGCTGTACATGGGCTATGTCGGGTTTTCAGTGGCATTTGCCTTTGCCATTGCTGCGCTGCTGGGTGGCGACCTGGATGCGGCCTGGGCACGTTGGTCACGCCCCTGGACAACCGTGGCGTGGACGTTCCTGACCGTTGGCATCTGTCTGGGCAGTGCCTGGGCCTACTACACCCTGGGCTGGGGCGGCTGGTGGTTTTGGGATCCCGTCGAAAATGCGTCTTTCATGCCCTGGCTGATGGGTACCGCCCTGATGCACTCGCTGGCGGTGACGGAAAAACGTGGGGGGTTCAAGGTGTGGACGGTGCTGCTTGCCATCTTTGCCTTTTCGCTTTCCCTGCTCGGTACCTTCCTGGTCCGTTCGGGGGTTCTGACTTCCGTACACGCGTTTGCCAGTGATCCGCGGCGTGGCGTTTTCATCCTGATTTTCCTGGTTGTGGTGATTGGCGGTTCCTTGGGCCTGTTTGCCTGGCGGGCGCCCAAGGTTGGTCTGGGTGGTCGGTTCGGCATGGTCTCGCGCGAATCGATGCTGCTTGGCAATAACGTGCTGTTTGCCGCTGCGGCCGGGTCCGTCCTGCTGGGCACCTTGTATCCGCTGTTCCTGGATGCCTTGGGTTTGGGCAAGATCTCCGTTGGTCCGCCGTATTTTGATACCGTGTTTGTACCTTTGATGGCGCCGGCACTGTTCCTCATGGGGGTAGGGCCCATCTCCCGCTGGAAGGAAGCCAGCCTTCCGGATCTTCGTATCCGCCTGCAGTGGGCAGCAGCGATCAGTGTCGTGATGGCCGTGGTGCTCACCTTCATCAAGGGCAGTTTTTCGTTTGCCGTTGCCTTTGGCCTGTTGCTGGCTTGCTGGATTGTGACCAGCGCCGCGGTCAATCTGTGGGGACGTATCCGTCCCGTGCCGGGCGTAAGCACCAGCCTGTTCAGCCGCCTCGGCGGTCAGTCCCGCAGCTACTATGGGATGCTGGCTGCCCATTTAGGCGTTGCGGTATTCGTGGTCGGTGTCACCATGGTGAAAGGCTACGAGATCGAGAAGGATGTCCAGATGGATATCGGTGACACGGTTGCCATCGGTCCTTACACCTTCCGGTTCAATGGTGTGAGCGAAGGTGCCGGACCGAATTACCAATACCAGCGCGGAAACGTGGACGTGCTGCGCGACGGCGCCCTGGTCCGCAACATGGGGCCGGAGAAGCGCACCTATCTGGTCCAGCGCAACCCGATGACCAATGCAGCGATCGACAGCGGGTTTCTGCGCGATCTTTACGTTTCGCTGGGCGAGCCGGTGGGGCCGACCAGCTGGACCGTTCGAGTCTATTTCAAGCCTTTTGTCGACTGGATCTGGTTTGGTTGTCTGATGATGGCATTTGGCGGAGTACTGGCCATCAGCGATAAGCGGTACCGAATTGAGAAGCGCAAGGCGCGCGCTGCAGCAGCAGCCTCCGCCGCGATGCCGGCTGGCGTTGCTGGTGCAGGAGTGGCGGAATGAGCCGGTTTTGGCCCCTGGCGGTCTTTGTGGCCCTGGTTGGCTTCCTGTATGTGGGGCTGTACCGCGATCCGCGTGAGGTACCTTCGCCACTGATCGGCAAGCCGGCCCCCCAGTTTCAGCTACCGACTGTCGACAACCCCGCCAAGACAGTGACGCGCGATGCCATGCTGGGGCACGTGTATCTGGTCAACGTCTGGGCGTCCTGGTGTGTTTCGTGTCGCGAGGAGCACCCCTTGCTGGTGGAATTTGCCCGCCAGCATCCGGTCGAGATCCTCGGGCTGGATTACAAGGACACCCGTCCCGAAGCCATGGCGTGGCTTGGCCAGTTTGGTAACCCTTACCAATCCGCCTTGTTTGATGCCGACGGCCGGGTCGGCATCGATTTCGGCGTCTATGGCGTGCCGGAAACCTTCGTGGTGGACAAGAAAGGCGTGATCCGCTACAAGCAGATCGGTCCTTTCACGCCTGAAGCCTTGAACAACAAGCTGCTGCCTCTGCTGCAGACGCTGAACAGCGAAACCTGATCCCTGCCATGTTCCTGAAGCCCTTGCTGACCAGCACCGCTTTCGCGGTTTTGCTGGCGCTGTCTCCCCTTGTTCCGGCCGGTGAGGCCATCCCGGTTGGTGCTGATCCCGTGCTGCAGGCGCGCATGATGAAGCTGGCGACCGTGCTACGCTGTCTGGTCTGCCAGAATCAGACCATTGCCGATTCCCATGCCGACCTGGCCCAGGATCTGCGACGCCAGATCATCGAACTGATGCAGCAGGGCAAGACCGATGATCAGGTGATGGATTACATGGTTCAGCGCTATGGCGATTTTGTCCTGTATCGCCCCCCGGTCAAAAGTACGACCGCGCTGCTGTGGTTCGGACCTGCCGCGCTCGTCCTGCTGGGGGGATTCGCTTTCTATCGCTCTGCCCGCCATCGCAATCGCGCTGGCGCCGAAGAAGATCAACCGTTGACGCCAGAACAGCAGCAACGTGCTGATGCGTTGTTGCTGGATGAGGAGGGGAGCGTATGAGCGCCCGGGTGGTATTGTTTTGGTTGTTGGCGCTGATGCTGTTTGCAGCGGTGACCGCTGTGGTGGTCTGGCCCTTGCTGCGGCGTCCCCGCCGCCGAGCCTTGGTCCGCAAGGAAGTCAACGTGCAGGTGCTGCGCGATCAACTGGCCGAACTGGAACTGGACATGAAGGCCGGCACGTTGAGCGAGTCCCAGTATGCCGAGGCCAAACAGGACATCTCCCGTCGGCTGCTTGATGACCTGACCGCTGATCCGATTGCCCCGCCGGTGTCCGTCGATCCGGTGCAGGCTGCGTCCAATCGTCGCCTGGCCTATGGCTTGATGGTGGCGATGCCGGTATTGACCATTTCGGCCTACCTTTGGCTGGGCACGCCCGTGGCGCTGCAGGGCGATGACACCTCTGCCTCTGCAGGGAATGAATCTTCGGGGCCGGTCGCCAGTAACGGGGCGTCTGGTGCGCCAGTGGAACCTGCCAGCGCCAATGCCAAACATGCAGTAACGCCCGAAAAGATCAATGCCATGATCGAAGCGTTGCGCAAGAAGGTGGATGCCAATCCTGGCGATGGGCCAAACACCGCCATGCTGGCGCGGGCCTACAACTTTGAGGGCAAGTTTCAGGATGCGGTGACCTATTACAAGAAGGCCATTCCGCTCAACCCGAAGGATGCCGAACTGCTGGCTGATTATGCTGACGCCCTGGCGATGACCCAGAACCGCACCCTGGGTGCCGAACCCATGCAGTTGGTGCGGGCAGCCCTGGCGATCGATGGCAGCAACGCCAAGGCGTTGGCATTGTCCGCAACGGAAGCCTTCCAACGTAAGGATTTCAAGGCAGCCATTGAATTCTGGCAACGGGCCCTGCCGGCGGCCCAGGCGCGTGACCCGGATCTGGCCCAGCAACTCAAGATCAACATTTCGGAGGCTAATCAACTGGGTGGCGGCAAGCTCTTGACGCCGGCAGCTGCCAAGGAAATCGAAGCCGCCGTATCTGCCGCTGCCGCCCAATCCGCGCCGCCCGGCGGGGTGGCTGGGGCACCTGGTCCGGTCGCAACTGCAGCTCCGGCGTCGGATAGTCCAGCTGCGCCGTCTGGTGTCAGCGTCAGTGGTCGGGTCACCCTTTCCGCTGCCCTGAAAGCCAAGACCTCTCCGGAGGATTCGGTATTTATTTTCGCCAAGGCAGCGAGCGGACCGCCGATGCCGCTTGCCGTTCTGCGGGCCAAGGTCTCTGATCTGCCGATGAACTTTCGCCTGGATGAGAGCATGGCCATGATGCCAGGCCTGAAATTGGGCAACTTTCCGGCTATTGTGGTGGGCGCGCGCATTTCAAAGAGTGGAAATGCCATTCCCGCCAGCGGCGATCTTCAGGGAACGCTGAAGGGCGTCAAACCAGGCGCCAGTGGCTTGCTGGTGGACATCAACGAACAGGTGCCGTGAAGTCTGGGTCTGACTTCACCTCACCAGTTGTTCTGCTGGAAATTGGCCCGGTTGATGTCGCGGGCCATTACCCCAAAAAAGCGGACCACATCGAGGTGAAAAAGCCCTGATCAGCAACCGGAACTGGGTACGCCCAGGTTGTAGGAGCCGGTTGCAAATCCCTGACCCAGGATGAAATTGGTTGGTGCCCCGGCCCCAAACAGGGTTTCAAACCCATTGCTGGCGTTCGACGTGCCACTGTAATAGTAATTGCCGGTAGTCACACCGGATACCGAGCCCGAGGCCGTGGTCGTTCCGGTCGGGAAACTGTTCATGCCGGGCAGCACTGTGTTGCCGAAATCCCGTCCGGCATCGGTAGCCACCACCTGTGTCGGATCCGTCAGCCAGGCATTGTTCATGGCATAGACCGTGACATTGTAGGTGTGCGGGTTTCCATCGTTGCTGAAGGGCGGAATATAGTTGTTTGACGCCACGTTGGGCTTGCCGGCACTGTTCAGATTGCTGGTGGCACTGGTCAGGGTCAGGGTTGCGGCGTCCGTGCGCACCAGCCAATGGGTGGGCGGATTGGCCGCCGATGGTGCGGTGATGGCGGTAATGTCATCAATCATCACCACGTAGTAAGTGGTGCCAGCCGGTCCTGGTGTCCAGCTGATGGTGGGGGTCAGGTGTGCGGTGTCCCCGGGGCAGCTGTAAACCGGGTCCAGTGCGCCGTTGCTGGCCTGGATCAGGGCAGGGGCATTGACGGTGATGGCACTCGATCCGACGGGAGTGACGGTGTTTCCCGTATTCAGCGTATTGGTGGAGCTGGAGGTGACACCTCCGCCACAAGAGGCCAGCAACGCTGCCGTCAAGCCGATGGACCCTCGCCTTACCCAGACCTTTACCGCGACCGACATGCCTTGCTCCTCACTTCATGGGAAATTCTTCCACGCAAGGATAGCCGATCGTCCTCGCAGCGCAAAGGTCTGGTGTTCAGAAGCTTGTACAGTTGTAGAAGCCACGATGTCCAATGCAACTGGTGCTGTAAGCCCGACTCTGGTACTGCAGGCGTTCGTGCTGGCCCAGTTTTAGCACGCATTCCCGCCACGGATCGGTATCGGCGGTGTAACCGAGCTTTTCGCAAGCAGGCCCCTGCACCTGGATCATGTCCTCAACATCCCGTTGTACCCGTGCCGCACGTTCCTGTGGGGTGGTCACACAGGCTGCCAGCAAGCATGCACCGAGCACTGCAACCAGCAGTCGACTTTGATTCAACATGAGCATCTCCAGTAAAAAGGACTTCAGGGCATTTTTCCATGGTGGTCAAATACCCGATTTGTTCTATGAATCAATGACACATCCGAGCGCTTTCGGTTCCGCAAACCGGATCAGACACTCGGGTTGATGTTTTTTCATCTGGCCTGGCAGTGCGCACCGTCCCATGCTGGCGATATGCCAGATCAACCCTTGCCGCCGCTACCTCCTGCTCCAGTGCAGGACCTGATCACCACCGTTCTGCGCCAACGCTTCGGTCTTTCGGGCCTGCGCGGTCAGCAACCCGCCGTGATTGCCCGGGTGATGGCTGGCCAGGATGTGCTGGCCCTGTTGCCAACCGGGGCCGGTAAAAGCCTGTGCTACCAGTTGCCCTGTTGTCTGCGTCCAGGCTTATGTGTCGTGGTGTCTCCCCTGCTGGCGCTGATGGATGACCAGTGCCGAAGGCTTCAGGCGCTCGGGCTTCGTGCCATGGCATTGCGGGGCCGTTTTGGCGCGGCTGAACAACGTTCTCTCGACCGCAGCCTGCAGTCGGCCGGGCTGCAGGTGCTTCTGGTGTCGCCCGAGCGGCTGTTGTCCGCAGCTTTCCTGGAACGGATGATCCGGGAGGCCCGGGCAGGTCGCCTGCATCTGCTGGTGGTTGATGAGGCGCATTGCATCAGTGAATGGGGCAACACCTTTCGCCCAGCCTACGCCAAACTGGGGGAGTTGCGGCAACACCTGCCCGCTGTCCCGGTGCTGGCACTCACCGCCAGTGCGGACCCGGTGGTCGAGCGCCAGATTCTGGCTGCCCTGCAGATGGACGCCCATTCGGTGGTTCGCACCAGCATCAATCGTCCAGAGCTCTTTTACCGCGTACACCGCCGGGTATCGCCCTGGAGGCATGCATTGGCCTATCTGCAACGCTGGCACACCGGGGACGCCGTCCTGTTTTATTGCCAGCGGCGGTTGGAAACCGAATGGCTGGCCCGTCATCTGGTCACCGTGGGCATCCCGGCGCGCCCTTATCACGCTGGAATGGGCATCATCGAGCGCCGGGCGGCCGAACACTGGTTTCTGCAGGCACCGGCGCCGGTGATGGTTGCTACCATTGCCTTTGGCATGGGTATCGACCGCGCGGATATCCGTCTGGTGGTTCATGCCGCGCCATCCAGCAGCCTCTCGGCGTATTACCAGGAAACCGGAAGGGCGGGTCGGGACGGACAGGTTGCCACAGCCCTGCAGCTGCTTCCCCCGATGCACAATCCACACTGGCCGGATCCGGACAGCCCGATCATGCAGTATCTGCATTCCGGCGATTGCAGACGACGCAGCCTGATGGCCGGGTTCGGTGAACCGTTTGCAGGGGCTTGCGGGCATTGCGATCACTGCTGTCCCAACTGGCGACCCCTGCCACGCTGGGATGGGCACGATCTTGCCTGGGTACCACAGGTGGGGCCGGTGGATGGTGCGACTGGCGGGACTCGAACCCGCATGCCTGACGGCGCAAGATTTTAAGTCTCGTGCGTATACCAGTTTCGCCACAGTCGCCTTGATCACATCGGTTGCCATGTTACCGCAACCGGGTTTTTTACACGGCTTGCCGACAAGGATTTCAGCGAATGGACGGATTGGCGGCTACCGATCCGGGGACTTCATTGTCACTGTTGCGATGCCTCATGTACCATTTGTTCGCCATAACAATTTCATTTTACTGGAGGTTTGCCCATGTCCCCTTTCGTCCTGATCGCACTTGCCGCCCTGTTGGGTTTCATTGTGGGTTGGTTTGCTCATGGCCCGAAAGAAACGGCAGCATCTCCTGTAGCGGCGCCGGTACCTGCTGTACCCGTCGGCCCGAATCCGCTCGCAGCTGAAGTCACCCGCCTGAAGCAGGAAGTGGCCAGCCTGCAGACGCGTTCGGCGGGTCTGGAAGCGATGGTGCACGGCCGCGACTCCACCATCGTCTCGATGGCCAAGGAGCAACGCAAGACGCTCGCCTGACCCTGTATCACGGGATCGACTCAGGCAAGCGATTCGTACAGGCAACTTCGCATGCTGATGGAAGACAGGTCGATTCCGCTCACCGGAAAGCTCAGCTGATCATGTTCGTGGCTGGCGCCCAGCACGTATAGCAGTGGCAGGAAATGGTCGGGTGATGGCACCGCCAGCCTGACAGCCGGACTGAAGCCGCCGGTGTTGCACAAGGCTTCAACATCCCGCAGACGGATCTTGTCTGCCAACCAGAGATCAGCTTCTTCTGCCCAGGGATGCGCCGTCGATTCCGGGTTCCAATTGATTCGTCCCAGATGGTGGACCAGGTTGCCACTGCCCAGGATCAACACCCCTTCCTCGCGCAGCCCCGCCAACTGTCTTCCTGCCTGTACATGCCAGGATGCAGGTCGGTGTGCATCCATTGAGAGTTGAACCACCGGCACATCGGCCTGGGGATACAGGTGACGCAAGACCGACCAAGCCCCGTGGTCGAGTCCGCGCTGGGCATCCAGGGCCACTGTGGTGCCGGGACCCAGCAGGCCCTGTACCCGTAAAGCCAGGTCGGGACTGCCAGGGGCAGGATAATTGACGTCGAACAAGGCTGCCGGGAATCCGCCAAAATCATGCAGGGTCTCGGGCCAGGCCGAGGTGGTCACGGCTGTTCCCGCACCGTACCAGTGTGCCGATACCACCAGGATGGCAGCAGGTTTAGGCAGGCGTTTGCCAAGGGATTGCCATTGGCGGGCATAGACATTGTCGCTGATGGCCAGCATGGGATTGCCATGCCCCATAAACAGCAGCGGCTGACGAACGGAGTGAGCAGACGACAAGGGACATCCTTCGGAGGACTTGCATTCGTCATGGATACTGTATAAAAATACAGTACCGGTGTCAGCGAACCCATCAAGGCCTGCACAACATGCTCGATCTTACTCCCCGTCAACAGGAAATTCTTGACTGGATCCGCCAGTACATGACGGAAACCAGCATGCCTCCCACGCGGGCCGACCTGTCTCGGGCCATGGGTTTCCGCTCCCCCAACGCTGCCGAAGCCCATCTGCGGGCCCTCGAACGTAAAGGGGCAATCGAACTGCTGCCGGGGGCCTCCCGGGGTATCCGGCTGCCGGATGCCATAGGACTGCCACTAGTGGGACGTGTGGCTGCGGGCGCGCCAATTCTCGCTGCCGAGCATGTGGAGCAGCACTACCGCATTGATCCAGGGCTTTTCCATCCCCGCGCCGATTATCTGCTTCGCGTCCGCGGCCTCAGCATGCGCAACATCGGCATTCTGGATGGTGATCTGCTGGTGGTGCATCGGGTAAGCGAAGCGCGTGCTGGCCAGGTGGTGGTGGCCCGGGTGGAAGACGAAGTGACTGTCAAACGGTTCCAGCGCGACGGCCATATCGTGCAGCTGTTGCCGGAAAACGAAGACTTCCAACCCATCGTTGTAGACCTGCGCACGTCATCCCTGCACATCGAAGGGTTGGCGGTGGGCGTCATCCGTCCCGCTGTGAATTCCTGAAGGAACGTCATCATGGATCTCTTCAAAGACCTGCAAGACCTGTTACGGCATCCGGAAATCTGGCGCGGCGACGCACTTGCCCAGCAAATTTCGACCATTTCCACAGGCTTTCCTGCCCTCGATGCCGAGCTGCCTGGAGGGGGATGGGCGAGGGCGGGACTGAACGAACTCCAGGTTCCGCGCGAGGGGGCTGGCGAACTGTCCATGCTCCTGCCTGCCCTGGCTCAGGTGTCGCGTGAGCATCGCTGGGTGGTCTGTGTGGCTCCGCCCTACCTGCCTTATGCCCCGGCCTTGGGACAGGCTGGCATTGATCTGTCCCGGTACATGCTGGTCAAGGTGCAGTCGCTCGAAAGCCGCCTCTGGGCGATCGAGCAGGCGTTACGCAGTGGCGCGTGTGGTGCTGTGCTGTTCTGGAGTCAGGGCTTGGACGACCGACATCTGCGACGACTGCAACTGGCAGCAGTTGAAGGCGATGCGATGGGGTTTTGCTTTGATCATTCGCCACGGACTGCCGAGCGTTCCAGTCCCATTCCCTTGCGCTTGGCCCTGCAACCCTGCCAGGGAGCCAAGCTGCAGATCGACATCCTGAAACGGCGCGGAGGGCCTACCCCAGTCCGGTTGGAACTAGCCTTGAGCCGAGGCAATCCGGTACTCAGCACCCCGCTACCACCCAGCCGGGGCAGGGTAGGGCGTATCCCGGCCTGGTCGGGGGCTGCACGCCGCCCAGACCACACTATCCTTCCCGCAGATTCGGTCCTTGGAAATCTGACAACCCAGGGTTGGCAACCGGAGGTAAATCCAGTGTTGCAGCGCAGCGCAGCCCGTGCGTGATCTGGTGAGAACGTCGGCATGTTATGGATGTCGCTGGTCTTTCCTCAGCTGGCGCTCGAAAGCGTCCCCGGCCTGGTTGAAAACCCACAGCCCTGGGCTCTGACTGCGGAAGGGCGCGTGTTTGCCTGCAATGCCGCTGCATCCAGACATGGCATACAGGCAGGTCATGGACTGTCAGCGGCACTGGCTTTGGCGCCTATGCTTCAGCATTGCCGGCACGATCCTGGCCGGGACCAAGCGGTTCTGGAAGCCTTGGCCGAATGGGCTTTGGGGTTGTCTGCCGAGGTAGTGCTGGAATTTCCTTTTGCCCTTTCTCTGGAAATCGGGGGATCGCTCCGATATTTTGGTGGGCTGTCTTCCATCCTTGCCCGGGTGGAAACGGGGCTTGGGAAACGCCAGCACCAATTCAATCTGGCCGTGGCACCAACACCCCTGGCGGCGCTCTGGTTGGCAAGATCCGGAACGCGCGGTCGAGAACCAGCCCTCCAGGTGGTGTTGGACAAAGCCGGTCTGCGTCCGGTCCTGGCGACGCTGCCAGTGTCCGTGATGGATCTTCCTTCGGATGTATTGATCCGTTTACAGGGCGTGGGCCTGGACACGATAGGGGATTGTCTGAGCATGCCGAACACTGCACTTTCCCGCCGTTACGGTGAGGGGCTTTCGCTTCAGTTGGCAAAGGCACTTGGGCAAATCCCGGATCCCAGGCTGGGTTACCAGCCGCCGGAAATTTTCTGCCGCGAAGTGGACCTGCAAGCCCCAGTCCAGGAAATTTCCTGGTGCCTTCCGGTGTTGGATCGTTTGTTGCCGGATGTAATGCACTGGGCAGCCCGTCAGGCCAGGGTGGTTACGCGCGTGAGGATCACCCTCAAGCATGAGCTGCATGCACCCACCTTGCAGGAAGTGGGGTTTGCCGGTGCCGCACAGCTGGAACACCTGCAATGGGTATTGCACGAGCATCTTGAAAAGCTGCAGGTGCCTTGCCCGATTGTCGGGCTGGGTGTCCAGATCCTGGATTCTGTCGTTCTCGATCAACCGGTTGCGGATCTCTTGCCCGGCGCCCCTGTCCGTCTGCGAGAGGGGCAGCAGTTGCTGGAGCGCTTGCGGGCACGGCTGGGACCGAACACGGTATTGGGATTGGGCTTGTGTGACGATCACCGCCCGGAGCGATCGTGGACTTATCGGGAACCAGGCTCAGGTGAGCCTGTGCGCCATCGCAAATCCTTCGGCCGTGGGGGGGCATGGATGGCTTTGCCCGACGCCGGCACGGGTGTCCGCAACGGACCAAGGGGTCATGGTGTTGCAGGCGATTCCGGGCAGGCTACGCAAAAGCACGATCAGCCCCGGCCGCTGTGGTTGCTGGAAACGGTGCGGGATCTGGGCAACCATACCTTGCCCTGTTTGCGACGACCCTTGCGTCTGCTCAGCGGTCCGGAACGCATCGAGAGTGGCTGGTGGGACGGAAGTGATGTTGCCCGGGACTACTACATCGCGGCGGATCAGGACGGTCCACAGTATTGGGTATACCGGAATTGCCGAGGAGAAGGCCGCTGGTTTCTGCAGGGGATTTTTGCCTGATCCTGCCGAACGGTATGTCCGCATCCAGCCGGAAATGGGTGAATCCCGAATCCGGGTTTCAGATCAGGAACGTCTGTTCACCGATGGCATGACCCTGGGCATATTCCACCCCAAGTTCCCGTAGCACGGCCAGGGTATCGAGGTTTTCGACATACTCCGCCACGGTCGGCTTACCCATTTCCTTGGCCACATCCCGGATCGCCTTCACCATGCAGCGGCTGATCGGGTCCTGCACGATGTCGCGCACCAGTCCGCCGTCTATCTTGAGATAGTCGACAGGCAGATGCTTCAGATAATTGAAAGAGGACATGCCAGCTCCCAGGTCATCCAGTGCGACCGTGCATCCCAGTTCGCGCAAGGACTGCATCACCCCCCGGGCCTGATCGAAACAGGAAACCGCATCGGTCTCGGTAATTTCAAAGGAAACACGATCCGCTGACAGACCGGTCTCGCGCAGGTTTTCCGCCACGAATCCCGGCAAGGTGCTGTCGGTGATGGAAGCCGCTGACAGGTTGATGCCAAAGGACAGCAGGACTCCGTTTTTCGGCGGGGGCATTCGCATCACCGCCCGCAGGCCATGGCGGATCACCCAGCGATCGATCTCGCGCATCATGCCGTAGCGTAGGGCAGCGGGCAGGAAAACACCCGGCAGATACAGCGCGTTGTTTTCATCCCGCATCCGGATCAGGATTTCGGCACTGTGCACCTCCACCCGGTCTGACAGGATGCGTCCGATCGGTTGGATGGATAGCCGGAAATCATTGTTGTGAAGCGCATCGCGGATGCGACCCACCCATTCCATCTCACTTCGTCGTTCCCGCACCAGGTTGTCGTCGGGATGGAAAACATGAACCTGACCTCTGCCATTGTCCTTGGCCACAATGCAGGCGGCATCGGCAGCGCGCAATACTTCGGTCAGGGTTGGTGCCACGTCTCCCAGCATGACCAGCCCAATGCTGACACCTGAACGATAAATTCGGTTTTCCCAGTAAAACACCAGATTGCCTAGCGCCGCCACCATCTTTTTGGCTTCAGCAACCGCCTCCCCGGATTCCATGTCATGCAGCAGGATGCCGAATTCATCGCCACCAAGTCGCGCTAGACAGGCGCCAGGGCGGAGGCATGCGGTCAGGGTGGCAACCACTTGGCGCAGCATCGCATCACCGGCCTGATGGCCGGAGGTATCGTTCACCACCTTGAACTGGTCCAGGTCCAGATAGAACAGGGCAGTCCGTTCCAGGTTCACCGCACGGTCGCCAGCCAGGAGGTTCTCGAGCTTGGCAGAAAATCCCCTCCGGTTGAGCAGGCCAGTCAGGTCATCATGAACCGAACGATGCGCATATTCTGACCGACTCTTTTCCAAAGCCTCCCGGTGGGTATCTTCGCGCTTCAGCACCCGCGCCCAAGTCCGCATCACCAGCAGCACACTGATCAGGGAAACCAGCATCAGGCCGATCAGATGCATGCGATCCACTGCCCGGGAGGTGATGCCCAGTCGCTCGGAAAACCGGTCTTCCAGGATCTGCAGGGCGGCGTCCTCGCGATCGATGTCGCTCAGCAGCATTTCCAGCGAAGGTGAATCCCGCTCCCCGGCTTTCACCAGGGTATGCATGCGGTTTGCCCCATCCAGGATGACCATGATGTGACCGTTGGCTTCGCCCCAGTCCTGCATGGCATTGCGGATTTCCGGCAGGAAACGAAAGTAGGTGAACAGGCGCAACATGCCGGGAACATCCACCGGAGGCAGTTCCGAGGCCTCCAGGCCTTCCACGGCGGCTGGCCAGTTGGGGGGACTGATGATGAGTGCGTTATAGGTGCGGATCAGGCCGAGATTGATGGCCAGCTTGTTGTTGAAGATGCGCAGGTCGTCCGCCTCGCCGCGATGGGCATAGCGGTGCAGGGCCAGGACGGCCGCCTTCTGCGACTTGGAATAGCGGGCCTCACCCGTGACGGCGGCCCGCAGTGAGGAAATGGTGTCGGTGGTGAACAACAGCAGCAGTACCAACACCGCAAGGGCCACAAAGAGCGGGGCGGTTACTCGAATCAGGCGACCGGACAGGCTGCCATCCGCCCCGGGCCGCACCAGTTCCGGGGGCCCCTGCAGGCTGTCAGCCATCCAGCGGGCGGGACCTTTTTCTTTACCGATGGAAACAGGCATGGAAATCCCGCAGGCATCGATGGTGAATCTTCATGATGCCTGAACTGCGATGCTGATAGGCACGATGTTTAAAAAAAAACGGAGAGCATTCCACTCTCCGAATCATACCGGCAGTCGCAGAGGTCAGGGGCAGTGCTGCAATCTCCCCCTGGCATCTGTTCTGCGAATCCCGCCATTTCCTCAGGCGGAAGTGTCGTCCTTCGGGGCAGTGCGCGTGGTCTCCACCAGCTGCAGGGGTTCGTTGATCGCAGCGGCTTCTGTGCGGGGTCGGGCAGTGCGGCGACGGCGCGGCGGGGCAGTGTCTTCCACGACGGGGTCTGCCATCGGCAGCGATCGTGTCTGGACCAACACCAGTCCGCTATCGGGCGTCAGCAGCGTTGCCGGATCCGGTGCAGTGACAGCAGCCTCCGTCGCCAGAGGGGCGGCCGGCGCAGCAGACGCTGCGGCCGACACAGTCCCATGCACCGGAGCCACCTGCTCCGGAGCCACCTGAACCGGAGCTTCCGGCAAGACGGATTCAACCGGATTAGCCAGGACGGGCGCGGCGGCCGGCACCGGCTGCACTGTCGGCGTTGCCGCAGGCAGAGGCTCCGCAATCGGCGCGGGTTTGGGCAGGGCCAGGCCGTGCGTGGAGTCGAGCTCGTACACCACAGCAGACGAGGCCTTGTTTGAAGGCACTGGCGTTGCAGCCGGCGGGATGGCGACGGGCGTAGACGCGGCCTGCGTCACAGTAGCGTCCGGCACAAACTCTGCGGCCGGCGTCGCTGCTGGCACGGACGCGGCTGGCACAGGAGCGGCTGCCATGGGAGCGCTTGCTGCAGGGGGCAGGGTGGTGACTTCCGGATGGACTGGCTCCGCCGGTTCATCCGCCAGCTGGGCAGAGGCCGTGCCATTCCATTGACCGGGCGTCTGCCATTCAGGTGGTTGCGCGGTGGCCCCTTCGAGTTGGGTATCTGCTTGCGGGCTGGACAGCCCCGTGGTGTTGACCGAAGCCGACCGTTCGGCAAGGGCCGCCACCTTCTGGACCGCATCGTCTTCAAGGGAGGCGACCGCCGGTGCCTCGTCCACGTCGGCGGGGGCCCCTTCCAGCAGGTCACCATTGCGATTGCGGTCTTCCCGGTTGCCGCGACCACGACCACCTCGACGACCACGACGGCTGCGGCCTTCCGGACGTTCGCCGGTTTCCACAGTACCGTCGGCAGGTGCGGCGTTCTCGATCACGCTGGCCTCGACAAGACTGGTGGTGTCAGCGGCTTCAACCACCGGCGGGAGGGCATTGTCGTTGCGACGACCGCGTTCGCCGCGGCTGCGCCGACTGCGGGCTTCACCGCTGCCTGCCGTGCGCTCTTCTGCCGCGGCCGTGCGTTGCTCGGTTGGGCGGTCTTCCACCGTAGCGGGTCGACGGCCATCCTGATTGTCTCGGGTTCGCCGTCCTTCCGGACGCTCATTGCGATCCTCGCGCTCGGCACGATCACCGCCGCGTTCACGGCGGCTACCGCGCTCGCCACCCCGCTCACCGCCGCGATCGCGGCGCGAACGTTCGCCGCTGCGTCCGTGACCCTGCTGGTTCCGGCCGCCGGGCGTTGCGGCAGCAGGCTCGGTAGCCGCAGCCGGCGCTGTTGCGCCAACGGACGGACTGCTGCCCTTCAGCCAGCCGATGATGCGACCAAAGAAAGAGCCGCCAGAAGCCGAAACGGCTGGGGCGGCGGTTGGAGCGGCCGCAGCGGCTGCGGTCGGGACGGCGACAGGGGCCACGGTTTCGACCGGGGCCGGCATGTCCTGGGTCGCCGCGGCATGGGTGACCGGTGCTGGGGCGCCAGCGGCCAGACCCTTGACGGCTGCCTGGGTGCGCTGGGGCTTGCTGTCGTGCACCTTGGTTTCGGCACCATCCTCTTCGGATGGCATTTCCACCATCTTGTAGCTCGGCTCCGGCGTGCCTTCCTGGTTGGCCTCGTCGTGACGGATCCGTTGGATGGTGTAGTTGGGCGTTTCTAGATGCTCGTTGGGAATGAGCATGATGTTGACGCGCAAGCGGGCTTCCAGGGCGTAAATGTCGGCCCGCTTTTCATTCAGCAAGAAAGTCGCGACATCAACCGGCACCTGGGCACGGACGATAGCCGTGTTTTCCTTCATGGACTCTTCCTGCAGGATCCGCAGGATGTGGAGTGCCGACGATTCGGTGTCGCGGATGAATCCGGTGCCATGGCAGCGCGGACAGGGCGTGTGGCTGGTCTCTCCGAGGGAGGGCTGCAGACGCTGGCGCGAGAGTTCGAGCAGGCCGAAACGGGAAATCTTGCCGGTCTGCACCCGCGCGCGGTCGAAGTGCAGCGCATCGCGCAACCGGTTTTCAACATCGCGCTGGTTGCGCGTGCTTTCCATGTCGATGAAGTCAATCACGATCAGACCGCCCAGGTCGCGCAGGCGCAACTGGCGGGCAATTTCGTCGGCGGCTTCGAGGTTGGTGTTGAGGGCGGTTGCCTCGATGTCGGCACCGCGCGTGGCGCGGGCGGAGTTCACGTCAACGGAGACCAGCGCTTCCGTGTGATCGATCACGATGGCGCCGCCGGAGGGCAGGCTGACCTCGCGCCGGTAGGCGGTTTCGATCTGGTGTTCGATCTGGAACCGCGAGAACAAGGGCACATCATCGCGGTAAAACTTGACCTTGTTGACGTTGGCGGGCATGACATGCGCCATGAACTGGCGAGCCTGCTCGTAAACGCTTTCGGTATCGATCAGGATTTCGCCGACATCCGGCTGGAACAGGTCACGGATCGCCCGGATGACCAGACTGCCCTCCTGATAGATCAGGAAGGCACCTGCTTGCGTGCCGGAAGCCTCTTCCACCGCCTTCCACAACTGCAGCAGGTAATTCAGGTCCCACTGCAATTCTTCCACACTGCGGCCAATGCCAGCCGTGCGGGCAATCAGGCTCATGCCGGCGGGCACCTCCAGTTGCGCCAGCACGTCGCGCAGTTCAGCGCGTTCATCGCCCTCGACACGGCGGGACACACCGCCGCCACGGGGATTGTTGGGCATCAACACCAGATAACGGCCGGCAAGGCTGACGAAACTGGTCAGTGCGGCGCCCTTGTTGCCGCGCTCGTCCTTGTCAACCTGGACGATGATCTCCTGCTTTTCTTTCAGCAGGCTGGCGATCCGCGCCCGGCTGAATTCACCGTCTTCATTCTGCAGGTAAGTCTTGGCGATTTCCTTGAACGGAAGGAAACCGTGGCGGTCCATGCCGTAGTCGACAAAGGCGGCTTCCAGCGCCGGTTCAACCCGGGTGATGACTGCCTTGTAGATGTTGCCTTTGCGTTGTTCCCTTCCTGCGTACTCGATGTCGAGGTCGATCAGCTTCTGACCGTCAACAATGGCAACGCGCAGTTCTTCCTGGTGCGTTGCGTTGAACAGCATGCGTTTCATGCGTTTTCTCCCGCGCGCCGGTGAGCGGGGATGGGAATGCCGGGTCGAGCGCCAGCGGGGCCTGCGAGCTGGATTGCTGCAGGGCCACCAGGTGAAGGTCTGCCAGAGGGCGGACGAGATCGAGGCGTGGGCCGGAATTCATGACCGAGAAAGACGCGTCGCCCGAAATGTTCGGGCGACGCGCAAAAAGTTCGGAGTGCTTGAGGCGCGCATTTCTACTACCATCGCTGCTTTTGCGGTGAGCGAGATAACCGTAGACGGCGGGCGGGGTGTTACTGCCTGACAGCAAGCCGCTGGCTTGTGCAGCCAGATTCGTCTTGTTCTCATGCCGACAGACCGGATCTGCAACCCGGAAGGTGAGCCACACGGGGAGGATTTGGGAATGTCGACGGCGTGTTGCGTCATCTTCACGCCCCGCAGCCTGTTGGAGGTTTACTGGGGTACTGGGCCAGCCGAACTGCGCTGCCGCTCTGATCTCCCATGACTGGCAACGCGACGTTCAGCGCTGCCACCTTTGCCTCCACATACCCCAGAGTGTAAAGCAGATGAAAGACTTAAGCAAAGGTGATGCCGAGGATCATCAAGCGGTGCGCTGGACCGAGATTGATGATGGTAGCGCCGGTCAGCGCATCGACAACTACCTGTTGCGGGTGCTGAAGGGCGTGCCGAAATCGCATGTCTATCGCATCCTGCGCAGTGGCGAGGTGCGCGTGAACAGTCGGCGGATTGACGCCACCTATCGCCTGCTGGAGGGGGATCGCGTGCGTATACCACCCGTTCGTACCGCCCAGGCCGCACCAATGGCACCAGCCACCACAGGGCTGGGCAATCGGGTGGTATTCGAGGACGACTTCCTGATCGCCATCGACAAACCGGCCGGCGTTGCCGTGCATGGTGGCAGCGGTGTCAGCTCCGGGGTAATCGAACGGCTGCGGGCCGAGCGGCCCCAGGCGCGCTTTCTCGAACTGGTGCACCGGCTGGATCGTGAAACGTCCGGCCTGCTGCTGATCGCCAAAAAGCGCTCAGCGCTGACCCACCTGCATGACCAGCTGCGCGAAGGGCACACGGACAAACGCTATCTCGCCCTTGCGCAGGGTCGGGTACGCGACATCAAGCGCCGGGTGGCGTTGTCGCTGCACAAATTCACCACTGCCGACGGCGATCGCCGGGTGGTGGTGGATGCTGGGGGCCAGGAAGCAGAAACCATCTTCCATCGCCGCGAGCGCTACACCGAGGCCACGCTGATGGAAGCCCACCTGCTGACCGGGCGGACCCATCAGATACGGGTGCATCTGGCCTCGATTGGCCATCCGATCGCCGGGGATGACAAGTATGGTGACTTTGCCTGGAACCGGCTGCTGCTGCGAGATGGACTGAAGCGCATGTTCCTGCATGCGGCATGCCTCACCATCACGCATCCGCACACCGGGGCGGCCCTGGAACTCGACTGCCCCCTGCCCGTTGAACTCGAAACATTTTTGACGACCCTGACGCCATGGACCGACGCTACGACCTGATTGTCTTCGACTGGGACGGTACGGTCATGGACTCGACCGGCCACATCGCCCGCTCGTTCCAGCTTGCCTGCATGGATCTGGGCCTTGCGTGCCCCTCCCTACACGATGCCAACTGGATCATCGGCATGGGCCTGGTGCCAGCGCTGCAGCAAATCCTGCCGGATCTGCCGGCATCGGAATATCCGCGCCTGAGTGCTGCCTATCGCACGCATTTCCTTGCTGCGGATGATGCCCTGCCGCTTTTCCCAGGCATGGCGCAGCTGGTGGCGGAACTGGCCGCGAGCAGAAACTGGTTGGCGGTTGCCACCGGCAAGACGCGACAGGGCCTGGAGCGCGCCCTCGATCAGTCCGGTTTGCGCCCGTATTTCGACGCCAGCTGCTGCGCGGATGAATCCTTTGCCAAGCCAAATCCTGCGATGCTCTTCAATGTGATCGAACGTACGGGAGCCGACCGCCGTCGCACCCTGATGATCGGCGATACCGTGCACGACTTGAATATGGCGGAGCAGGCCGGCGTGGATGCTGTTGCCGTCAGTTATGGCGCGCACCCGGTGGATGTCCTGGCCAGCAGCAGAGCGCTGGCCGTGGTCGATACCTGTGCTGCGCTGCGTGACTGGTTGCTCGCCGCCGGTCAGCTGGCGGCGGCAACGCCTGGATCAGCGGCAACGCCTGGACCGGCGGCAACCCCTAAATCGGCGGCAACCCCGGGAGCGACTGCCAACCTGACGCCCCGTGGTGCGGCATGACTGGCGGGCGAGAGGACGGGTTGCCGGATGCCGCAAGCCTCGCGCAGCTGGAGGAGGGTGGCCTTGGACTGCGGTTCTCGCTGGTGTCGGGTGCCGCCGCGCAATCCGCTCCGGTGCCGGTTGGCGCAACAAGGGTCCCGGCGTTTGCAGTCCGCTATGGCGGGGCGGTGCATGGCTGGATCAACCGATGCCCCCATCGCGGCACCGAGCTGGATTGGGCACCAGGGGAATTCTTTGACGACGAGAGGCGCCATCTGGTCTGTGCCACGCACGGGGCACTGTTTGAGCCAGACACCGGCCTGTGTGTCGCTGGTCCCTGCCGGGGACAGCGGCTGTTGCCGGTGGTGTTGGTGCCGCCTATCGTATAGCCTCAGCAGGGTACCGGTCAGCCCGATCGCCAGCAGGCAATCGGTTTATACTGCGCTTGGCACGGCGCATTTCGCCGTCGTCCCTTGCTGACAGGTTCCCTGCTTGAATCCTCCCGATCCTTCTTCCAGCCCGATCTCCGGCAATCCCGGTTACGGTAACGTAGCCGACGGTGCACCCGCACCGGGTACCTGGGAACGCGACACCCTGCAAAAACTGGTACTTGCCACGCTGGACGAGCAGCGGCGCAGCCGCAAGTGGAACAATTTCTTCAAGGGCTTGTTCTTTCTCTATCTGTTCCTGACCCTGTTCGCAGTGAGTGGCTGGTTTGGCAGCGGTGACAGCATCCAGGCCGGACCACACACAGCGGTGGTCGACCTGCATGGCGTGATCGATTCGGATGGTGCAGCCTCGGCCGACAAGGTGATCCCGGCCCTGCGGCAGGCTTTCAAAGACAAGGACACCGTGGGCGTGGTGCTGCGCATCAACAGCCCGGGTGGTAGCCCGGTGCAGGCCGGCTACATCAACGACGAGATCGTGCGACTGCGCCAGCTTTATCCAAAAATTCCGCTGTATGCGGTGGTCACGGACATCTGCGCGTCAGGCGGCTATTACGTCGCCGTGGCAGCCGACCGAATCTATGTCGACAAGGCAAGCCTGATCGGCTCGGTAGGGGTGATCATGGACGGCTTCGGCTTCACCGGCCTGATGGACAAGCTCGGCATCGAGCGGCGGGCATTGCATGCCGGCGAGAACAAGGCGTTTCTCGATCCCTTTTCGCCGGTCAATCCCCGTCATGTGGCGCAGGCGCAGGCGATGCTCGATCAGGTTCACCAGCAATTCATCGCAGTGGTGCGCAAAGGCCGGGGCAGCCGCCTGCACGAAACCCCAGAGATGTTTTCTGGATTCATCTGGAGTGGCGAGGAAGGGGTTCGGCTGGGGCTGGCGGATGCCATGGGCAGCACGGATTATGTGGCGCGCGATGTATTGAAGGCACCGGAACTGGTGGATTACAACACCAAGGAAAATATCGCCGAGCGACTCGCCAAGAAAATTGGCGCCGGAGCCACCGAAGCAGCGGGCAGTTGGGCGACCCGTACCAGCTCTCCTGGCCTGCGCTGAGGCACCTGGTCGGCCTTGGCCGACCCACTGGCCGGCGCTGGTTTCCCCCGGCCCCCGAAACCTCCTGGCCGGTGACTGGTTTCCGCCAGCCACCGGCGCCGCTGTCGGGTAGCCAGTTGCCGCCGGCTCAGCCGAGCTGCCAGCGGATTTCGCCGCCTGTCCGCAGTCCGCCGTCAGGTTCAACGATGGGGATGGCGGGCGGAGGGATTGCCGCGTCGGCGCGGGGCCGGTGGCGCTGGTGGTGGTGCCTTAGGCGCGGCTGCCTGCAACACAAACACCGTGGGCAGTTTGGGCAGGTCGGCCTGCCAGGCTCGCCAGTCGGCGATACGCCGGGTCTGCAAACTCTCCTGTGCCCCGGTCAGGTCGGTGGCAATGCACAGTCGCGTATCGTCCTGCAGGCTCTCGAGCAGACAGGAGAAGAGCGCCTGGTTGCGGTAGGGGGTCTCGATGAAAAGCTGGCTCGCCGCATCGCGCGCTGAGACCTGTTCCAGCTGACGAACGGTTCGCGCCCGTTCGACGCCGTCGACAGGCAGATAGCCGTGAAAGCTGAAGCGCTGACCATCCAGGCCCGAGCCCATCAAGGCCAGCAGGATGCTGGACGGTCCCACATGCGCGCGCACCGGAATGCCGTGCGCCTGCGCCCAGGCTGCCAGCCGGGCACCGGGGTCGGCAATGCCGGGACACCCTGCTTCCGAGAGCACGCCAATCGAGCGCCCGGCCAACAGAGGCTGCAGCAGCGGAGCCAGCAGCAGGGTTTGCGCGTCGTCGCCGGCGACCGGGGGGGGCTCTTGCAGCGGTGCGCCGCCTTTGCTGGTGCTGTCCGGGCCGCTGGTTGGCCGTTGCCATGCCGGCAAGACCGCAGGCGCCGCCCCCCCTTTCGGCAAGACCGGAATCTCGTGGATCTCGAGCGCCTGCAATGGGCCAGGATGCCCGAGCAGTTTCAGGGCCCGGCGGGCGCTGCGGGCGTTTTCGACCAGAAAACAGTCGAGGGATTGGGCGGCCAGGCAGGTGCTTGCCGGCAACACAGAGGCGCCTGTCGGTTCGGCGATTGGTACAGGCAGCAGGTGCAAGGTGCCAGGCGGCACTGGGCGGGGGTCCAGGTCATTCATGGAATCACCACGCCAGCATTGGTCAGGAAATCCACCAGCGTGATCAAGGGCAGCCCGATCAGGGCGGTCGGATCGTCGCAGCGCACAAATCGCGTCAGGCTGATGCCAAGGGCTTCGATCTTGGTCGAGCCGGCGCAATCCAGGGCGGGTTCACGCGCCAGATAGCGCTCGATCCGGTCGGCGGTCAGCGGACGGTAGCCAACATGACACGGCACCACGGTGGACTGCAGCTGGCCCGTGCGTCCGTCCAGCAGCACCAGTGCCGTGTGAAAGATGACCTCGGCACCGCTCATGGCCGCCAGCTGGATGCGTGCCCGCGCCAGGGTTTCCGGTTTGGCGAGCGGCTGTCCGTCGAGGCTTGCCAGCTGATCGCTTCCGATGACGAGAGCATTTGGGTGACGCTCCACCACCCGCCGTGCCTTGGCTTCCGCCAGCCTGAGCGGCGCATCGGCCGGCGATTCACCGGTCAGCAGCGTTTCATCAACGTCCGGACGGTCGGTCAGAAATGGCACCCCCAATCGTTGCAGCAATGCCGCACGGTAGGGTGAACTCGAGGCAAGAACCAGATCGGGTAACATGCGCCGCAGGATACCAGTCTGCGGCGGTGGTGGGGCGCCGTTCCTGTCGGCAGGGTCGGAGCATCACCCCAGCACCCTTGTTTACCGGCAATTGGCAAGCGGCACCGTTAACCGGCGACGGCGATCGGCACCTTGCAGGCGGCAAAAAGCATTGAATCTGCATGGGAATTTTGACAAGGCAACCAATTCACGTTAAATTGGAGGGCTTATGTCTTCATCCGCCACCCTGGATCTCGATACCTTGATGCGCACCGGCGACGTCTGTCGGGGCGAAATCTCGGTTGCCGCCTTGGCGGCGCTGCAGGACCGGTTGCTGGATGCGGTCGGCTCGTTGGCGTGGCAGGCATCCGTGTTGCGGGACCTGCACGGCCGTCCAAGGGTCAGGCTGGCGCTGGAAGGTACCCTGGTGTTGCAGTGCCAGCGTTGTCTGCTGCCCATGCCACATGATGTGGCGCACGGTTGGCAGGTCGGGGTAGTGGAAACCGAGGCCCTGTTGCCAGAGCTTGAGGAAGAAGAGGAAGACGTCGATTTCATCGTCGCAGCCAATCCGGTATCGGTCATGCGCCTGGTGGAAGAGGAACTGCTGCTTAGCCTGCCCATGATGCCGCGACACGAAACTGCGGCTTGCCATGGTCCGGAAGGGCGGGCAGACAAGGTGGTGCCGGCGCGTGCGTCGCCGTTCGCAGGATTGGATAAACTGCGCAAGCCGTGAGGATTGCTGCGGGCACTTGAAGCAGGTGCAGTGCTGAAGACAGCGTTGCAGGCCTGTACCGTGAAGGGGTGGTTCCGGCCATCCCGTTGTTTTTTTCTGGAGTTTTGACATGGCAGTTCAACAGAACAAGAAGTCCCCTTCCAAGCGTGGCATGCATCGCTCGCACGATTTCCTGACCGCCCAGCCGCTGGCGACCGAGCCGACCACGGGTGAGACGCACCTGCGTCACCACATCAGCCCGAGCGGCTACTACCGTGGTCGCAAGGTCATTCGCACCAAGGGCGAATAAGTCCCTGCGGTGACGGCATCGCCGAAGGCCCTGCTGTCGTGACCATCACGGTTGCCGTGGATGCCATGGGAGGTGACCATGGCGTACCGGTCACGGTAACGGCGAGTCTGGCATTCCTGCGCGCGCAGCCCGACGCGGCGGTTGTACTGGTCGGTCGGGAGTCGCTGCTGCAGGCGGAACTGGCGCGCCATGGCGGGCCAGGTCACGACCGCCTGCGGATATTACACGCCGATGAGGTG
>CAIPBT010000026.1 GCA_903863375.1 uncultured Ferrovum sp. | reverse complement strand
TGGCTTTCTCGTCCTTCACGGCGGCGATCTCTTCGGCCACCTTGTCGCGGCCGTCCAGTACCACGATGTTGCGCATGTGGCGCGAGATCTGCAGCACCGCCACCTGCCATTTGTTCAGGGTGATCAGGTCGGGCACCAGCCCCTGGTTGATTTCACTGACCTGGGCATTGAAGGTACCCAGCCGGTTCACGGCTACCCCGGCCAACAGTACCAGCAGCAGGAGCACGGCACCGAAACCGGTCGCCAGCTGTTCACTGATACGCATACGTTCAAGAATCATGGTGGGCCTCATGGACGCATCTGCTGACAAAAATTTGCCCCGCCGCTCGTCAGGCCCTCCCGCGCAGACGAGTGGGGGCCAGCGACAATGCTGATGAAATGCTTAACGACCACCATCCAGGAATCTTTAATGCGCTCCATTTCTCCGCAGGCCGCGTGTAGACCGCTGAATCAGCTGAAAGCAATATCTTTCAAGTCGCCCAAGGAATAGACCCATAAGAAGCAGGCTTATAAAGATCAGGCCTTCGGCATTGCGCAACCCGTGCCCGCCCGCTTGCGTTACCCTGCACGCACGACAGCCAAACGGTCGATCACTCCCTTCTGCAAAAGGACTTTTCCGTGCTCCATTCCGTACTGCGTGTGCTGGCCACGATCTGCCTGCTCGCTTCCCTGTCCGCCACGGCGGCCGACAACGTCTTCCGGGTCACGGTGATCCCGGACGAAGCCCCCACCGAACTGGCGCGCAAGGCGGCACCCCTGGTGCGCTACCTGCAGGAGCGGCTGGGGGTTCCCGTCGAATTCACCCCGGTGACCGATTACGCCGCTGCAGTGGAAGCACTGGCCACCCGCAAGGTCGACCTGGCCTGGTTCGGCGGCTTCACCTTCGTACAGGCCTCGATCCGCTCTGGCGGCAAGGTGATTCCGATCGTGCAGCGCGACGAGGACACCCATTTCCGCTCGGTGTTCATCACCGCCGATCCGGCCATCCAGTCACTGGCCGATCTGAAGGGCAAGGATTTCAGCTTTGGTGCCGCCAGTTCCACCAGCGGTCATCTGATGCCGCGGCATTTCCTGATGGAGGCAGGCTTTGACGTCGACAAGGGCTTTCATCGCGTGGCGTTCTCTGGCAACCACGACGCCACGATTGCGGCGGTGCAGGCGGGCAAGGTGCAGGCCGGCGCCGTCAACATCTCGGTGTGGGAACGTTTTGTCAACGAGCACAAGGTGGATACCGGCAAGGTGCGGGTGTTCTACACCACCCCGCCGTTCCACGATTACAACTGGACCGTGCACGCCGACCTGCCGGCGGCCCAGCGCGAGAAGCTGACCCGGGCTTTCCTCGAGCTCAGTCCCACCACGGCGGCAGGCAAGGAAATCCTCGACCTGCAGCGTGCCAGCCGGTTTGTGCCGGTGAAGGCGGAAGACTACAAGCCCATCGAAAACGCGGCGCGCAGCGCAGGGCTGCTCTGAGCCGACACCAAACCACTCCGGCCAGCGTCGGCTGGAGCGGCCGGTTTCAATCGGACCGGTCGGCCGGTCCAGGCAAGGCTCAGTTGCCGTCCGGCGAGGCCGCAGCCGGCGCTGCAGCATTGCCGGCCAGACCGTTGCGCCGGTGAATCATCTGCGACACGCGCGTGGCGAGCTTCTCGTCACGCGACTTCAGGTCGTCGCGCACAGCATTGCTGGAGTAATTCACCACCGGTGCCGTGCCGTTGACCGCGGCGGCAACCGCAGCCGCGCCCGGTCGGATAGCGCCGCGCGCCTCGGTCAGCGTGGCCGGTGCCGTGCCGCCCACCACCGCGGGCGCGCGTACCGTCAACACGGTGGCACCGTCTTCTGCCGCGCCGTTGCCGAGCACCGTGGCACCGGTTTCCGACTGTTTGATGTAGAAGCGGGCGCTGTTGTCCACGGCCGGCGCAGCGGGTATCGGCGTCGTCGGCACGGCGGCAGTGTTCGCCCGGGTGGCTGACGTTGACGCAGGCGGCAGGCCGGTGCCGTCTGCCATCGCCTTGGCGGGCGCCAGGGCGGCCAGCAGCGCCGGTGCCAGCAGCGCTGCACCCAACAGGGTGCGGCTGTGCGCGGCCAGCGGCCGGTGTCGGCTAGGGGAAGAAGCGAAAATCATGGTGGTCTGTCCTGAAACGGGAGGATGTCGCGCAAGCGCCGGCGGGCTCTGCAACAGGAATATGGCGTAGTGTGGCGACAAGTCCACCGCACCTCAAGCCTTTCCGGCTAGCTGGCGGCACCCGCCAGACGACAAAACGCCAGCCCGCAGGCTGGCGTTTTGTCTTTGCCGCATCCCGGGCGGGCAGCTTGCGCCACCCCTCCGGGTTTCCGGTCAGCCGGTGGCCGCAGAACGTTGCTGGATTCCTGCGGCCACCGGTCTGGACACTGACGTCCGTGACGCCGATTTCAGTGAAACTTACTTCAGCTGCGTCGGCGTCACCGTCAGCGTGGCGCCGATGGTGGTACCGACCGGGTTGACCGCCTGCACCCGGAAGTACGCCGAGTTCGATGCGGCCAGCGGAGCGGTGGTACCCCGTGCCACGGCGGTGAACCGGGTGGTCTGCGTGCCAGTGACCGGTGCCGTCACCGTGGTGCTGCTGGTGATGGTGGCAAACGTCGCACTGGTCGAGTACTGCACCACGTAGCTGGTGATCGCCGGGGCACCCGTGGCGTTGGCCACCGGCGTCCAGGTGA
>CAIPBT010000025.1 GCA_903863375.1 uncultured Ferrovum sp. | reverse complement strand
CCGGCAAGGAATCCGCGCCGGCAACGGAGTCCCTACGGATTCGCCTGCGACGCCTGTTGCGCCGTGCATCGGCTGCCACGGCGCTGTTGTTGTTGGCGATTGTGCTGGTTGGCGACCTGGTCAGCCGGGACGCCGCGCTGACAACGCAAGCAGAAGCGCTGGCCGCCATCCTCTCCCGGGAGGCCGCCGTGTCGGTGGAACTCGGCAACGACACCGCCGCGCTGGAAGTGCTCAACCTCGCCCTGCGCTATCGCAGTGAGGCGGACATCCGGGTGGTGTCGGCCACCCTTTACGATGTGGATGGCCTTGTGGCGGCGCACGACATGCCAGCCGGATCCGCCAGCATTGTCCCGGAAGGCACTTCAGGCGACGGCGCCGCTGGTATCCCAGGGGGCCTTGCTCCGGCCTCGGCACCGGCGTCCGCCGCCGGGGCGCCGCCACGGCGCCTGCGGGCGGGCAAGCGGCCGACCAGTGGGTGGAAACAGGCGGTCTTCGTCGTTCCATTGACGTTGGGAGAGGAGAAGAAGCAGGTAGGTCAGCTGGAGCTGGTGATTGACCGCACCGGCATCCTGTTGCCCTGGTTGCAACAGGCACTGCTTCTGGCGTGTGGCACAGGCTTGGTGTTCCTCTATTCCTGGTGGGCAGCGATCGGCCTGGCGCGCCGGGTAACCGCACCGATCGAAGACATGGCGGCGCAGGCCCGCCGCATCGGGGGGCTGGCCGAGCAGATGACGGGCTCGCATGTCGAGGCGATGCCACTGCAGGAAGCCGAACTACGGCTGTTGCCACGCACCACCACGGAGGAATTTCTGCGGCTGGCCGTCGACTTTAACGGCCTGCTGGCGGTGCTGCGTCGACAGGCCAATGAGGACAGCCTGACCGGCCTGCCCAACCGGCGCAGCTTCATGCTGACCTTGTCGCAACAGTTGCGGCGGGCAGCACAGCGCGGCGAATCGCTGGGACTGCTGTTTCTGGACCTCGACCATTTCAAGAACGTCAATGATTCGCTCGGGCATGAAGTGGGCGACCGCTTGTTGAAAGCGGCCGCCACGCGTCTGCGCCGGGTGCTGCCGCCTTCGATCCAGCCGTTTCGCCTGGGCGGTGATGAATTCATCCTGATCGCGCCGGGCGTCGGATCGCGCGCCGACCTGCAGGCCCAGGCAAACCATCTGGTGGCAGCCTTTCTGCCGTCGTTTCAGCTCGATGCGAAGGACCTGTTTGTCACGGTCAGCATCGGCATTGCCGTGTTTCCAGAAGACGCCAGCAATGCCGAAGACCTCTATCGCCTGATCAAGCAGGCCGATACGGCCATGTACGCCGCCAAGCGTGAGGGGCGTTCGCGTGCGGCATTTTTCACGACCGCCATGGGCGAGAAGGTATCGCGCGAGCTGAATCTTGAGTCTGGACTGCACATGGCGCTGCCGCGCGGGGAACTGGTGCTGGAATATCAGCCCAAGGTGGATCTGGCGACCGGGGTGGTGGTGGGCGCCGAAGCGCTGCTGCGCTGGGACAGCCCCGACTTCGGTCGGGTGTCGCCAAAAGAGTTCATTCCGCTGGCGGAGGAAAACGGCCTGATGCTGCCGATTGGCCGGTTTGTGCTCGAATCTGCCTGCGCCCAGTTGGCACTCTGGCGCCCCCTGTTGCTCAGCCCGTTCACGCTGGCGGTGAACGTGTCGGTGGTACAGCTGAAAGCCCCCGGTTTTGTTGAGGAGGTGGTCGGCCTGCTGCATCAATTTGACGTGCAGCCCGGCGAACTTGAACTAGAGTTAACGGAAGATTGCTTTGTCGAGCGGGAAGCGGACGCCCTGCGTATCTGTTCCGCCCTCAGGGCCCTGGGCGTGCTGATCGCGATTGACGATTTTGGCACCGGTTATTGCAACTTCACCTATCTGCAACAGATGCCTGTCACCTGCCTGAAACTGGATTCGGTATTCGTCGCTGCGCTGGATCGCAGTGCACGGGACCACAACGTCGCCCGCGCCATGCTACAGATGGCGGTCGCCCTGGACATGGATTCGGTGGCCGAAGGTATCGAGTCGCACACTCAGGCCACTTGGTTGCGCAACGACGGTTGCCGGATTGGGCAGGGATTCTTTTTTTCGCGCGCCATTCCGGCGGCGCAATTCACGGCACGGTTGGCGGCGCCCTGGGTTTACCCGCTGTGAGCCGGCCAGCTCCGCGTCACCGGACCCGCTGGTGGGGGGTGCCCGCCTGCATCCCGCTGCTGGCAGGCAGCGCGTCGCTGCTGGCCCAACCTCTGGCTGAACCACTGCCTGAGCCAGGGGCCGATGCCACCGGAGCTGCGCAGGTGGCCGCCCTCGGGCAGACGGCTGGTGTACCGACACCCCCCGGAGCGACTGCGTCGGGCGACGGCCTGTCAAGCGGCCGCCAGACCAGCAACGGCCAGACCAGCAACGGCCAGGCAAGCGATGGCACTGTCGCACTTCCCGCCGACGAAGCTGCCTTGTTGGCTGAGTTGCAGCAGGTTACCGTCACGTCGGTGAGCCGGCGCCCGGAAAACCTGCAGGATGCCGCGGCTGCGGTGTTCGTCATCTCGGCCGAAGACATCCGGCGCAGCGGTGCGCGCAGCGTGCCGGAGGCCTTGCGTCTGTCCCCCGGGGTGGAGGTGGCGCAGCTGGCCGGCGGCCGATGGTCGGTTTCGGTACGCGGATTCAATGGGCGTTTCGCCAACAAGCTGCTGGTGCTGCTCGACGGCCGCAGCATCTACACGCCCCTGTTTGCCGGAGTCTATTGGGAAGGCTTGAACCTGCCGATGGATACCATCGAGCGCATTGAAGTGCTGCGCGGACCGGCAGACGCGCTGTGGGGCGCGAATGCCGTCAATGGGGTGATCAACATCATCACCCGGCGCGCGCGCGACACCGAGGGCACCCGGGTGACGGCCCTGGCGGGTTCGCGTGACCAGGGAGCGCTGACGGCCGAGCACACAGGGATTCTCAGTGACGAAACCCGGGCACGCCTCTGGGCGCAGACCCGCTCCAGCCCCCCCAGCACCTACCTGGATGGATCGGACCGGAATGATCATCCGCGCGACAACAGCGCCGGTTTCCGCCTGGATCACCAGTTCAGCGCGGACGCAGCCCTGCAGCTGACCGGCGGCGCCGGAACCCACCGCAGTGCTGACAGCTATCCGTTGCCCCAGTTTTCCATGGGGCCAGGTACCGCTGTGCAGAACCGCGAAAATCTCGACCAGTTTTACCTGCAGGGCCAACTCGACTTGCAGAAAAGCCCGAGCCAGATGGACCAGTGGCGGGCCAGTCTTGCGCACGACCGCATCGAGAACACCGGCGTGCTGACCGAATCGCGGCTGACCCTCGATCTGGGCTGGCAGACCCAGAACACGCTGAGCGCAACCCAGCAGCTGGTGTTTGGTCTCGACTACCGCCTGTCGCGCGACAGTATCAGCACCTTTTCCAGTCTGGTGCAGGTCAACCCGGGCAAGGGGCAACAGGAGCAGGCCGGCCTGTTCCTGCGCGACACCATCGCCCTCGAACCCGGGCGCTGGCAGTTGTCGCTAGGTGCGCGCGTGGAAACCAGCAGCTATGTCAGCCCGCAAGTCCTGCCGGATCTGCGCGTGCTGTTCACGCCATCCAGCCGCACCAGCCTCTGGGCCTCGATTGCCACCGCCACCCGCACGCCGGTGCGCGGTGAGCGCGACGGCACCATCAATGCCGGCGTGCTGGCGGCGGGTTCGCCGGGCAACCCCTTTCCCGCGGCCGTGCAGGTGATTGCTCCGGGCAACCGGGCACTTGGGGTGGAGAATGCGCAGGCGATCGAACTGGGCGTCCGACAGGGGCTGACCCAGGAACTCGCCCTGGACGCCAGCGTCTTTACCGAGCGCTATACCAACCTGCTGCAAAGTCAGCTTGGCAACGCAATACCGACCCCAGGCGTGCTGAACGGCGCACCGGTTCTCGATTATCTGCTCACCCGCAGCACCAACATGAAGGCGCATTCTGAGGGCATCGAAACCACACTCGACTGGCAGGCCGGTACCAGCACCCGGCTGTCGCTGGCCGAGACAGAGTTCCGCCTGCACGCTGGTGTCGGCACTGACCTGCTGTCGCAGATCCAGATCGCCGCCTTGCAGGGGGGCTCGCCCCGGCACCGGCTCTCCTTGCGCGCTTCCCACGACCTCGATGCCGGGCAGCAGGTCGACGGATGGTTGCGCTATGTCAGTGGCCTCGATGCGCAGGGGGTTCCTGCCTACACGACATTGGATCTGCGGTACGGGGTAGCCTGGTCGAAAAACCTGCGGCTGTCCCTGTTCGGACAGAACCTGCTCGCGCCGAAACATCCCGAATTCACTACGGAGCTGGTCCCCCTGCGCAACGCCGCCGTGCCGCGTGTGGTGGGTGCCAGCGCTGACTGGAGGCTCTGATTGATGATCAGCATGCCTTTGCACCGTGCGCCTTCGTATGCCGCAGCCATCCAGGACGGTGCGTCTGGTGGACTTGCCCCAAGCCTGTCGTGGACGCGTTGGGCGACGGAACTGCCGTTGTTGCTGCGTCGCACGGCGCTCGCCCTGGCCGCCCTCGCCCTGTTGCTGGTGCTTGCCGAAGCCGCCAGCCTGACGCCGACAAGCCCGGAATCTGCGCCCGCTCCAGCGTCTGAGTACGACCAGAAAGCGCGCGTGGTGGTGACGATGGCCCGTCTCGCCCGCTGGTCAGACAACGCGCTCGGAGGGCCGGTCACGCCCTTCCAGCTCTGCATCCTGGGCAAGGACCCGTTTGGAACGGCGTGGCAGCCGTATGAGCGCGGCACCGTGCACGGGCGGCCCTTCCGGACGCGCCGCATTGCCGGACTCGATGAGGTGGAAGGCTGTGCCGTGGTCTTTATTGCCCGATCGGAGTCAACGCGCCTGCAGCGGTACCTGCAGGGCCTCGCGGGGATGCATGTGCTGACCGTGAGCGAAATCGAGGGATTCGTCGAGGCGGGTGGTCATCTTGAACTGTTGACCACGGAAGATCGGGTCGCCTTCAACCTGAACCGGGATCGCGGCTATCCGAGTGCCGATCCCTACCTGCCGACCAACGTCATCCCGGCGCGCAACTTCGAGAAACTCCGCAAGTGATTTCCACCCTCAACACTGGGTCACGGCAGCGCACGCTGCAGTGTGCCGGCCATCGGCTGGACCTGTCCCGCCCCGCTCTGATGGGTATCCTGAATGTCACCCCGGACTCCTTTTCGGATGGGGGCCGCCACATGGCGATTGATGCGGCCCTGGCGCACGGGCGCAGGCTGGCGGCCGAAGGTGCCGACATCCTGGATGTTGGCGGAGAGTCAACCCGTCCGGGAGCCGTTCCGGTCAGCCCGGCAGAGGAACTGCAGCGCGTTCTGCCGGTGGTCACCGCCCTGGCCGCCGAAGGCTTCCTGGTCTCGATCGACACCCGCAACCCCGAGGTGATGCGCGCCTGTCTGCGTGCCGGGGCCGCCATGGTGAACGATGTGAACGGCCTGCGTGCCCCGGGTGCGCTGCAGGCCTGCGCCGAGAGCGAGGCGGGACTGTGCGTGATGCACATGCAGGGCGATCCGCAAACCATGCAGATCAACCCGCAGTATCTGGATGTCTGCCGGGAAGTGGCAGCCTTTCTGGCCGCACGCGCCGAGGTGCTGCGTGCCGCAGGCGTTGCCGCCGAGCGCATCTGCCTCGATCCGGGTTTCGGATTCGGCAAGACGGTGGCGCATAATCTGGCGCTGCTGCGGGCTTTGCCGTCTCTCGCGGCGCTTGGCTATCCTTTGCTGGTCGGTCTGTCCCGCAAATCCTTGCTGGGGGCCGTGACTGGCAAGGGGCCGGAAGACCGGGTGCATGCCAGCATTGCCGGTGCCCTGCTGGCAGTCCAACGGGGCGCGGCGATCGTGCGGGTGCACGATGTCGCGGCCACCCACAACGCACTGGCGGTGCGCGCCGCCGTCGAGGAGTCTGCATGAACATGCCCAACACGCGCCGCTGGTTCGGAACCGATGGGGTGCGCGGCCGGGTCGGCACGGCGCCGATCACCCCCGATGTGATCCTGCAGCTTGGCAGCGCCGTGGCCGCCGAGCTGGTGGAACACAGCCCGCCGGGCTCCCGTCCCAAGGTGCTGATCGGCAAGGACACGCGCATTTCCGGCTACATGCTGGAATCGGCGCTGCAGGCCGGATTCTGCGCCGCTGGCGTTGACGTGCTGCTGCTGGGGCCGCTGCCGACACCGGCCGTGGCCTATCTGACCCGCGCCCTGCGCCTGCAGGCCGGCGTGATGATTTCGGCATCGCACAACCCCTACGACGACAATGGCATCAAGTTCTTTGATAGCGCCGGGGCGAAACTGCCAGACGCCTGGGAACTCGCCATCGAGGCGCGCATGCAGCAGCCGATGCATACGCGCCTGTCCCGCGAGTTGGGCAAGGTTCGACGCCTGAACGATGCGGCCGGGCGCTACATCGAATTCTGCAAGAGCACGTTCCCGGTCGACCTCGACCTGAAAGGGTTGCGGATTGCCCTGGATTGCGCCAACGGCGCCTGCTACCACGTCGCGCCACCCGTGCTGCACGAGCTCGGGGCCGAGGTGTTCACCACCGCGGCAAGTCCGGACGGTTTCAACATCAACGCCGAGTGCGGCGCAACGCATCCCGAGACCATCCGGGCCTTCACCCAGTCGTCCGGGGCCGACCTCGGCATCGCCATCGACGGTGATGGCGACCGGTTGCTGATGTGCGACGGCACTGGCCGGGTGTATGACGGTGACCAGCTGGTCTACGCGATTGCCCGCGACCGGCAGGCACGTGGCACGCTGGGTGGCGGCGTGGTCGGCACCTTGATGAGCAACTTTGCGCTTGAGCAGGCGCTGGCCCGGGATGGCATCCCGTTTGTGCGTGCCAAGGTGGGTGACCGCTATGTGCTGGAGTCGCTCGTCGAAAAGGACTGGCTGCTGGGTGCCGAGAATTCCGGCCACATCATCTGCCGTGACCGTCATTCCACCGGTGACGCCATCGTGGCGGCGCTGCAAGTGCTGGCTGTGCTGCGCGCCCGCGGTGTGACCCTCGCCGAATGGCTGCAGCACCTGCATCTGCTGCCGCAGGTGCTGGTCAACGTGCGGACGGCACCGGGACTGGCCCTGGAGCGTCATCCGGTCGTGCTGGCCGAGGCCGAGCGTGTGGGCGCCCTGCTGGCTGGGCGCGGCCGGGTGCTGCTGCGCGCTTCGGGTACCGAGCCCTTGGTGCGTGTGATGGTGGAAGGGGAGGACCGTGAGGAAGTTCAGGGGCTGGCCGAAGGGCTGGCGGCGATCGTCCGGGCGCAGATTCCGGCCTGATCCCGGCTTGGTCCGGCTCGGTGCCCGCTCAGCTCTCGGTCAGCAGGTCCGGACTTAGGCTGGCGCGCAGCTGCACCGGGATCAGATGTTCCTGGTCCCGGGCCGTCAGCCAGACCATCGCGCCCTTGCGCAGCGACCACGGCAACGCCATGCCAGTCAGCGCCAGTGCCGTGGCTTCGCCTAGCGTGGGTTGATGCCCGACCACCACCACGGTGCCTTGACCGTCGGGCCATCCGGCCACGGCCAGCACCTCGCGCGCCTGTGCTCCCGGCTTCAGTTCGTCCCGGACAAAAAATGGCAGGTGCAGGGCACTGGCGGTTTCGACGGTTCGTGATGCCGGGCTCACCAATACCTGCCACGGGCCTGGCGCATGGGACTTCAGCCACTGCGCCATGCGGGCAGCCTGGCGCCGACCCCGCGGCGTCAGGGCGCGGGCGAGATCATCACTGCCGTCCTCGGCCTCGGCATGGCGCCAAAGGATCAGTTCCATCGGCAAGGCTCCTCAACGTTTCCAGGGACGGTCGGTGGCGGCCAACATGGCCCTGGCCATCTCAAGCTGGGTCAGACGGGCATGACTGACGCCGTTGACAAAGCCACGCAGCATGGCCTGGGCCTCACGCCCGGCCGTACTCTGGGTCGGCAACTGGGAGAGCAGGTGATGAGTACTGGCGGCATCGTTCATGCTGCCCAGAATATCCTGAACACTGGTCAGTGCGTTGACCCAGCGTCGCGCCCGGCTGCGTCGGCCGACAACACCGAGCAGGAAATCGCTCGTATACCGCAGCTTTTTCAGGGTGATCCGCCAGGCATGACGACCGTCCACATCCAGCGCGAGCAACTCTTCGGCGCCCAATAGGGCCGTGCGCCCGCGCTTGCGCAGCAGACGCCGGGCAAAGCCATCAAGGCGCTGATTGCCGGCATCCAGGGCGTCGCGTGCCGGCAGTGCGCCCGGGCCGAGGGGTTCTTCGTTGCCCTCGGGCTGTGCCAGTTCGCAGGCCAGCAGGCCGATCCGCAGGGCGCATGCGGCGGCCCGCCGCGAGTCCAGCGACGTGGCTGCGGCACGCCGTGCGACCTGCCGGGCCTGCAGCGCCAGCAGCCGGACCTCGGCCAGGCCGGCTTCGGTCGTCGCGTCGGCAGCCACCAGTGGCAGGGTTTCGCCAACGAACACGTCCCAGTCACGCGCCGGCCCCAGTGATTGCATCAGCCAGCGCAGCTCTTCGCGCAGCAGGGCCAGCGTATCCGCCGGAATGGCGGCACGGAACACACTAAGGGTGGCGCGCAGGCGGCGCAGACCAACGCGCGCCTGATGCAGAAAGGCCGGATCTTCGCCTGCCATCGCGCCAAGGCGGTTGGCCAGCCACTGCTGCTGGGCGGCGGTCAGGAACGCCGCGCAGGCGGCACGGCAGGGCATGGTACGGGTCAGGCGAGGGGGGGCGGCGCGTTGCGCCGGTGCCTGCGTGTCCTGGGCCAGCGCATACCCCCGTTCGGCCTTGCTGCGCTGCTCGGGCTGCAGGTCGAGGTCGGCCAGCAGGGTCAGGGCGAAGCGGAACAGGGCGGCCGGGTGGCCTGCCTTCAGTTCCAGCTCGAGCTCACTGATGGGAACACTGCGGGTGCCGGCCAGAATTTCGCCCTGGTCGAGAGCCAGTTCAATCTGCGTCCCATCCGGAAACACCAACAGGCGCGCCCAGCGCCGGAAACGGGTGCGAAAGGCAGCCTGCAGCCGCGGGCGCAGTGTTGGATTCTCAAGGGTGCTGCGTACACCGTCGTCGCTGATGTCGCTGAAATCGAGGTGCACGCCGTCGCTGGGGGATTCCCATTCCAGGCGTTGGTGCAGGCCACCGCTGGCATCGCCCCGCGTCTTCACGGTCTGCACCCAGTTGCCACCGGCCTCGCGCAGTCGCACCGCCATGCCATGCGACTGCAGGGCCAGATCTGGCGTGTCAAAATACACCGCATCAAGGTCTGCCAGCACCGCACGGTGGGGCGAAACCGCGCGCAGGGCGGGATGGCGTTTCAGGCGCTCGCACTGGCTGGCGGGCAGGGCCAGCTTCAGTTCCACCTCGAGGAATGGCGCGGTGCGCGGTGCATCCGCAACGGGTTGCGGCCGTCCCTTCACGAGAGTTCCTCGTCTTTGGTCAGTTCGCCCAGCAGATGCTGCTGGGCATTGTAGGGATTGGCCCGGCCCGGCTTGCGGCGGCGGTAGTGTCCCTGACTGTCCATGACCCAGGCGTGGGTGTTGTCGCGCAGATAGGGGCGCAGGCCTTCGCGCATCACCCGCCGCTTGGCGTTGCTGTCCAGCACCGGCACACAGGCCTCGATGCGCCGGAAGAAATTGCGCGACATCCAGTCGGCACTCGCCAGCAGCACATCGTGGGCACGGTCATTGCGGAAGTAGAAGATGCGTGGATGCTCGAGAAAGCGCCCGATCACGGAGCGCACCCGAATATTGTCACTGATGCCCTCCAGTCCCGGGCGCAAGGCGCACACGCCGCGCACGATCAGGTCGATCTTGACACCAGCCTGCGAGGCTTCGTAAAGCGCCTGGATGATCGTTGGCTCGACCAGGGCGTTCATCTTGGCGACGATGCGGCCACCGCGTCCTGCCCGGGCATGGTCGGCTTCGCGTGCGATCGCCGCGATCAGCGCAGGGTGCAGGGTGAAGGGAGACTGCAGCACCCGTTTCAGGGGCGCGTGCTGACCAAGCCCGGTGATCTGCAGGAAGATTTCGTTGATGTCGGCGGTGATGTCGGCATCGCAGGTGAACAGGCCGAAGTCGGTGTAGAACTTGGTGGTGCGCGAATGATAGTTGCCAGTCCCCACGTGCACGTAACGGCGCAGGCTCCCTCGTTCCCGGCGCACCACCATCGACATCTTGGCGTGCGTCTTGTAACCCACCACGCCATACACCACATGGGCGCCAGCCTCCTCCAGCCGGCTGGCCCAATTGATGTTGGCCTCTTCGTCAAAGCGCGCCATCAGTTCCACCACCACCGTGACTTCCTTGCCATTGCGGGCGGCCAGGATCAGGGCCTCGATCAGTTCCGAGTCGGTGCCCGCGCGGTAGACCGTCTGGCGGATGGCGAGCACCTCGGGGTCTTCGGCAGCCAGGCGGATGAATTCGACCACCGGTGCAAAGGACTGAAACGGATGATGCAGGATCACATCGCGTTTGCGGATCGTGTCGTACAGGTTGCTGGTGCCATTGAGTTCGGTCGGCTTGCCCTGGGCGAAACGGGCAAACTTGAGGTCGGGTCGGTCAACCCAGTCCGGCACCTGCATCAGGCGCACCAGATTCACCGGGCCATGCACCCGGTAGAGGTCCTGCTCGTCGAGGTCGAAGGTGCGCAGCAGAAAGCGCGTCATGTCCTCGGAACAGCTGTCGGCCACCTCAAGTCGCACTTCGTCGCCAAACTGGCGATGCGTGAGCTCGGACTGCAGGGCCTGGCGCAGGTTTTTGACCTCGTCTTCTTCCACCATCAGGTCGCTGTTGCGGGTCACCCGGAACTGGTAACAGCCGGTCACCGACATGCCCAGAAACAGTTCGCCCACGTGCGCATGCAGTACCGACGACAGGAAGACGAATCCGTGCGGACAGCCCGCCACGGCCGCCGGAACCCGGATCACCCGCGGCAGGGCACGCGGCGCCTGCAGCACGGCGTTGACCGAGAGACGGCCGAAGGCATCCCGCCCTTCCAGTTCGATGGCGAAATTGAGCGACTTGTTCAGCACGCGCGGGAAGGGGTGCGACGGGTCCAGGCCGATCGGCGTCAACACCGGCAGGATTTCCCGCCGGAAATGGTCCTGCGCCCAGGCCTGCTGCTCTGCCGTCCAGGCGTTGCGGCGCAGGAAACGGATGCCCTCGCCGTCGAGGGCTGGCAACAGGTCGTCATTCAGCAGCCGGTACTGGTCGGTCACCAGGGTATGGACCTGTCGTGACACCTCCCGATAGACATCGGGCAGGGGCATGCCATCCGGTCCGGGCGGCCCCTCGTATTTCAACTGCTCACGCAGGCCGGCCATGCGGATTTCAAAAAACTCGTCGAGATTGCTGCTGACGATACACAGATAGCGCAGACGCTCCAGCAGCGGTACGCGCGGGTCGGCGGCCAGATCCATGATGCGCCGGTTGAAAGCGATGAAACCGAGTTCGCGATTCAGCAAGTGGTCGGGGCGCGGCAGGGGCAGGCTCATCCGGGGGCGGTTTCTGATCGACAATCGGAGAATTGTGCGCCCTGGCGTGACACGCGCCAAGGCATGTGACAAGGGTCAGTCATTTTTTCTTCATCTTGACGGCCACGGTCTGTTAACCTCGCATGTTGTCCGACTGTCGAGCCACGTTGTTCTGGTGATTGCCGTGCCGCATACCCCGTCCCTGATCCGCCGCCCCCGGCCGCGTTTGTCCATGCATTTCGCGACGGAAGTCGCGCATGTGCGCGAGGCGCAGCACCTGCGGTGGCAGGTGTACGGGGAGGAACTGGGAGCGCTGCCAAATCCGGATCATCCCGACCTGGACATCGAACCGCACGATGATTTCTGCCAGCACATCCTGATCCGCGACGCGGATGGCATGCCCGTGGCCACCTACCGCATGCTGCTCGGCAAAAACTCTCTCGCGGCAGGCGGATTCTGCCTTGAACGCCTTTTTGACCTGCGGCGTATCCTGCCGTTGCGCGACCAGATCCTGGAGATCGACCGCGGGTGTGTCCATAAGGCCTATCGCGGTGGAAGCACCTTCGGTTTGCTGTACTCGGCGCTGGTGCAGTTCATCAGTGCCAATCCGGTGTCTTACCTGCTGGGCGCGGCAAGCATGTCGATGGAGGATGGTGGACGGATGGCCGCCAGCCTCTACCGCCAGTATCAGGCCCAGCATCTTGCGCCGCCGGAGTGGCAGGCTGACCCTCTGGTCAGCCTTCCCCTGGAGAACGTCGACGTTGATGTGCCGGGAGACACCCAGAGCATGCTGCGTGGCTACCTGCGGATGGGCGGGCGGCTGTGTGGCCCGCCGGCTTGGGATCAGCAGTACAACTCGGCCGACCTGCTGCTGTTCGGCAGCACCGCCCTGATTCCTGTGCCGCGGTCGCCACTGGAAAAGCCGGCCCCCTGAGGCGGTCGGTAGCGCCCTGGGCCGTTCGGTTCCGCGGCATGGCTGGCTGTCAGGCTGGCATTTTCATCCGGTTGAAACCCGGTCGTCACGGGAATGCAATGCTTGAGGGCTATCTTCGAGCGATTCAGTATTGAGGATTCCGTACGCCATGCTCCAGCTCGATCGCGCCAAGGAACGTCAACGGCCTCGCCTCTCGGTTGAATTTGCTTCGTCACCTGCGCACGTGCGGGAAGCGCAGGCTTTGCGCTGGCGCATCTTCGGCGAGGAGTTCGGGGCGGAACTGAGTACTCCCGAACCCGGCTACGACATCGACCGCTTTGACCGTTTCTGCGAACACCTGCTGGTGCGCGACACCGGGTCGGGCGAAGTGGTGGGAACCTATCGCATCCTGAGTGGTGCGCGGTCGCTGGAAGCCGGTGGCTTCTATTCCGAGAGCGAGTTTGATCTGACCCGGATCCTGCACCTGCGGGAGCAGATCATGGAAATGGGACGGGCCTGCGTGCACCCCGACTATCGCAGTGGTGCAACCATCACGTTGCTCTGGGCGGGTCTGGCTGACTTCATGATTCGGCACAAGGTTCAGTATCTGCTCGGCTGCGCCAGCGTGCCGATGCACGATGGCGGCCAGCACGCCGCTGCCGTGTTCCGCCGGCTGGAGCGCGACCGCATGGGGCCCGCCGAGTGGCGGGTCTTTCCGCACAACCGCCTGCCGCTGGAACGGCTGACCGGTGAAGACAGCGCGGACATTCCAGCGCTGATCAAGGCCTATCTGCGCATTGGTGCGGTTGTGTGTGGTGAGCCGGCCTGGGATGCCGGATTCAACACGGCAGACTTGCTTCTGATGTTGCCAACGTCCAAGATTGATCACCGCTATGCGCGGCACTTCCTGGGCAGTGCGGAAGTCGATCGTATCCTCTGAGTTTCGCCTGGCGGTAGCCCGGGCTGCCGGGCGCAAGGCGTCCGTCATTGGCAGGGAGTGCAGGACGTCTTGACCGAGTATTCAACGCTGGCCGCTGTCGACCTGGGGTCGAACAGCTTTCGTTTGCAGATCTCACGCCTGGTCGACGGGCAGTTTTACTCGCTGGATGCCCTGAAAGAGTCGGTGCGTCTCGGCGCTGGTCTCGGCGCGGACAAGCGCCTCGACGAGGCGTCGTGCAACCGCGCGATCGCCTGTCTGCAGCGGTTTGGCGAGCGCCTGCGGGACTTCCCACCCGGTGCGGTGCGTGCCGTGGGTACCAACACCCTGCGGGTTGCCAAAAACGCGCCGCAACTGCTCAGCCAGGCGCAGGCTGCGCTCGGATTTCCTATCGACATCATTGCCGGGCACGAAGAAGCCCGCCTGATCTACCTCGGGGTATCCCATGCCCTGCCACGCAGCAGCGAGCGTCGGCTGGTGGTGGACATCGGCGGCGGATCGACCGAACTGATCATTGGCAGCCGCTACAAGCCGCTCCGGCTGGAGAGCCTGTACATGGGCTGTGTCAGCTACACACAGCGCTTCTTTTCGGACGGTCGCCTCACCGGCAAGGCATTCAAGGCGGCAGAACTGGCCGCCGCCAGCGAACTGCAGACCATCCGTGGCGAATACAACCCCAGTCATTGGGCGCAGGCGATCGGCTCATCCGGGACAGCTCGCGCGATCGCCGAAGTGATCGAGCAGATTGGGGGTGCCACGGGCCGCATCGACCGCGCCGGGCTGGAGCGCGTGCGGGAGATGACATTGGCCGCCGGTGACATTCGCCGGCTCGCCTTGCCTGGCCTGCGGGAAGACCGTCAGCCGGTGTTCGCCGGAGGTCTTGCCATCATGTTGTCGGTGTTCCGCGAACTGGAAGTGCAGGACATGAACACCACCGACAGCGGCCTGCGTGAAGGGGTGCTCTACGACATGCTGGGACGCTTCGAGCACAAGGACGCGCGCGAGGCGACGGTGCGGCAATTGATGCGCCGCTACCATGTCGATGCGCCACAGGCCAGCCGGGTCGAAGCGCTGGCCCTGAAGCTGTATCGCGAAGCCGTGGGCGACGATCTGGACGACACCGACCTGCAGCGTCTGGCGTGGGCGGCGCGGCTGCATGAAATGGGGCTGTCAATCGCCTACAGCGGCTACCACAAGCATTCGGCCTACATCGCCCAGAATGCCGATATGCCCGGGTTTTCCCGCAGCGAGCAGCAGCAGTTGTCCCTGCTGCTGTTTGCCCAGCGCGGCGGCATCGCCAAGCTGCTCCCGGCGGTACGACGGACCGCCGACTGGCTGCTGATCTTGTGTCTGCGGCTGGCCGTGCTGTTTCATCGCGGTCGGTCCGACCTCGATCTGGCGCATGTGCGGGTGCGGGCACGCCCGGGGGAATGGCTGCTGGAGATCGATGGCGACTGGTGCGCCGCCAACGCCCTGACGCAGGCGAACCTCGAAGCAGAGCAGCAGGGATGGGCCGCCGGCCCCTTTCCGCTGCGCATCAAGCATCCACGGGGTGAGCGGCGCTGACGTCCGGGTGACCTGTGCGATGACCCGCGCTGCGGTTCAGGCCGGGTTGCCCTTCTCCCGACCGGTGAGCGCTGGGGACGTCATCTGATTGTCACAAAAAGTTGATAATCTTTTGCCATCAATTGTTTGCGTTTCGCCAATGATTGGCGCTTCGCTACAGTCGCTGGTTTGTGCTTCGCTGCATCAGCGCAGTAGCCACCCTTTACCGCAGCACTCTTCCATACCATCTGGAGTTCATCGATGACATTCACGCCGCGCATGATCGCCGTATCCCTGGGGCTGACCGCTGCCCTGTTTGCCGGGGCCGCCCAGGCCCTCGACATCACGGGTGCCGGGGCCACCTTCCCCTATCCGATCTACGCCAAGTGGTCGGAAGCCTACAAGACCAAGACGGGCGTCGGCCTGAACTATCAGTCGATCGGCAGTGGCGGCGGCATCAAGCAGATCAAGGCCAAGACCGTTGATTTCGGCGCCTCCGACAAGCCGCTGACGCCGGAAGAGCTGGCCAAGGACGGCCTGTTCCAGTTCCCGGCGATCGTCGGCGGTGTGGTGCCGACCGTGAACATCGAGGGTATCAAGCCGGGTCAACTGAAGCTGTCGGGTGCGGTGCTGGCTGACATCTACCTGGGCAAGATCAAGAAGTGGAACGATGCAGCCATCGTCGCCCTTAACCCCGGTCTTGCACTGCCGGCCAAGGACATCATTGCCGTGTCGCGTTCGGACGGGTCGGGAACCACCTTCATCTTCACGAACTATCTGTCGAAGGTCAGCCCGGAATGGAAGTCCACGGTGGGCAATGATGCCTCGGTCAAGTGGCCGGCCGGCATCAGCAGCAAGGGCAATGAGGGGGTGGCAAGCTCGGTCAAGCAGCAGGCCAACTCGATCGGCTACATCGAATATGCCTACGTCATCCAGAACAAGATGACGTACGTGGCGATGAAGAACAAGGATGGCAACTTTGTCGAGCCGGATGACAAGTCCTTCGCGGCCGCCGCCGCTGGTGCCGACTGGAAGAACGCCCCGGGCTTCTATGAGATCCTGACGGACGAGCCGGGCAAGGGCAGCTGGCCGCTGACCGGTGCATCATTCATCCTGATGCACAAGGTGCAGGACAAGCCGGAATCCGGCAAGGCCGTGCTGAACTTCTTTGACTGGGCCTACAAGAACGGTAGCAAGACCGCCCTCGAACTGGACTACATCCCGATCCCGGACAGCGTGCAGAAGCTGATCGAGAGCGAGTGGAAGACCACCTTCAAGGATGCGGCCGGCAAGGAAGTTTATTGATCGCCAGCCGGTGATCCCCGGGTCTACCGGGGCGATCCGGCAAGCGCCCGGTGGCTGGCAGGCTATGGCCGTGCCGGCTGCCGGGCGTCTTGTTGTGTAGCATGCCGGCAGCGGCAGACTGCCGTGCTGCGCTCTCGTCAGGGAATACCATGTCTTCAGTCACTTCTTCCGCCGCCGCGGCGCCCGTGCGGCCCGATCTGCGCAAACGCAGCGCCGGAGCCGTCGCCGACCAGATCTTTGCGCTCACCACCAAGGGCTTTGCCTTTCTGGTGTTTGCCCTCCTGCTGGCCATCCTGGCCTCGCTGGTGGTGGGTTCGTGGCCGGCGCTGAGCAAGTTTGGCCTCGCTTTCGTCTATACCGCCGACTGGGACCCCGTGGGCGGTCAGTTCGGGGCCCTGGTACCGATCTATGGCACGCTGGTGAGCTCGCTGATCGCGATGTTGATCGCGATCCCGGTGAGTTTCGGCATCGCGATGTTCCTCACCGAAATGGCACCCGGGTGGCTGAAGCGTCCGCTCGGTACTGCCATCGAGTTGCTGGCGGCCATCCCCAGCATCATTTATGGCATGTGGGGACTGTTTGTTTTCACCCCGATCTTTTCCGCGCACATCCAGCCGTTCCTGATCGACACCCTTGGCGAGATACCGTATCTCGGCATCCTGTTCCAAGGTCCGCCGATGGGCATCGGCATGCTGACCGCCGGCGTGATCCTCGCCATCATGGTGATTCCCTTCATCACGGCGGTGATGCGTGACGTGTTTGAACTGGTGCCGACCGTGCTGAAAGAGTCTGCCTACGGACTGGGCTCTACCACCTGGGAGGTGGTGTGGAAGGTGGTGCTGCCGTACACCAAGGCCGGCGTAGTGGGGGGCGTGATGCTGGGGCTGGGCCGTGCCCTCGGCGAAACCATGGCGGTCACGTTCGTGATCGGCAATACCCACCGACTGTCCTGGTCATTGCTGGCTCCGGGCAGCAGCATCGCGTCGTCTTTGGCCAACGAGTTCACCGAGGCGGTGGAAGACATCTACACCTCTTCGCTGATCGAACTGGGCCTGCTGCTGTTTCTCATCACCACCATCGTGCTCGCGTGCGCCAAGTTGATGCTGATGCGTTTAAGCCGCGCCGAAGGCACAAAAAGCTGATCTGCCCGCAGGGCGCTGCCAGGCCTGCTCCGCAACCATGGATCTGCCAGCATTGAGCCTACAGTACCGATCTGCTCGCACAATCCTGCAGCACTGATTTGCTGGCACCGATCTGGCAGCACCGATCTGACAAGGAACACCCACCATCATGGCCCGTTTTGCCCATTCACCGTTGTTCAGTCGCCGCAAGCGCGTCAATACCTTTGCCCTTGGCCTGTCGGCCCTGGCAATGGCCTTTGGCCTGTTCTGGCTTGGCTGGATCCTGCTTACCCTGGTCCGTGAGGGCTTTGCCGCCCTGGACCTGGTGCTGTTCACCAGCAGCACGCCGGCGCCTGGCAGCACCGGTGGCCTGCTGAATGCCATCGTTGGCAGCCTGTTGATGGCCGGTCTGGGCACCCTCATCGGCACGCCCGTCGGCATCCTGGCGGGTACCTATCTGGCCGAGTATGGTCAGCGGGGCTGGCTGGCACCCGCCACACGGTTCATCAATGACATCCTGCTATCTGCCCCCTCGATTGTGGTGGGCCTGTTCATTTACACCACGGTGGTGTCACGCATGCACCACTTCTCCGGCATCGCCGGGGCGCTGGCACTGTCCCTGATCGTGATACCGGTGGTGGTGCGCACCACGGATGACATGCTGCGCCTGGTGCCGCAGGGTCTGCGTGAGGCGGCCATCGGCCTGGGCGCGCCGAAGTGGAAAATGATCACCGAGGTGTCTTACCGGGCTTCCAGTGCCGGCATCGCCACCGGCGTGCTGCTTGCCGTGGCACGGGTGGCGGGCGAAACGGCACCGCTGCTGTTCACGGCGCTCAACAACCAGTACCTCAAGTTCAACATGAACGAACCCATGGCCAACCTGCCGGTGGTGATCTTTCAGTTTGCTATGAGCCCTTATGATGACTGGCACCGGCTGGCCTGGGGCGGTGCCATCCTGATCACCGTCGGCGTGCTTGGTCTCAACATTGCCGCACGCATCATCTTCCGGAAAAAAGTATGAAAGTCCAAGAGGAATTCAACATGTCGCAAACCTCCGCCATCCCTCCGGAAGAAATCCGCCTGGGCGTGCGTGGCCTGAATTTTTACTACGGCAAATTCCACGCCATCAAGTCGGTGACCATGGACGTGCGCAAGAACCATGTCACCGCGTTCATCGGACCGTCGGGATGCGGCAAAAGCACCCTGTTGCGCACCTTCAACCGCCTGCATGAGCTGTATCCGGAAAACCGCACCACTGGGCAGATCCTGCTGGACGGCGAAGACATCCTGGATCGCAAGGTGGATGCCACGGCGCTACGCTCGCGCATTGGCATGGTGTTCCAGAAGCCGACCCCGTTTCCGATGTCGATCTATGACAATGTCGCCTTCGGCGTGCGGCTGTACGAAAAGCTCACCCAGCGCGACATGGACGAGCGCGTGGAATGGGCGCTCACCAACGCCGCGCTCTGGAACGAAGTGAAGGACAAGCTGCACCAGAACGGCAATGGCCTGTCGGGTGGACAGCAACAGCGCCTGTGCATTGCCCGCTGCATCGCCATCAAGCCCGAAGTGATCCTGATGGATGAACCCTGCTCGGCACTGGACCCGATTTCAACGGCCCGGATCGAAGAGCTGGTGCATGAGATGAAGAAGGACTACACGGTGGTGATCGTGACGCACAACATGCAGCAGGCGGCGCGGGTGTCTGACTACACCGCCTACATGTATCTAGGCGAGCTGATCGAGTTCGGCCAGACCGACAAGATCTTCACCAAGCCGGCGCAGAAGGCCACCGAAGATTACATCACGGGCAAGTTTGGCTGATCGTGTTTGGACGTGCTGCCCCGCAATATGGTAAAAGCCCCGGGCAAGGTTTCAAGCGGGTTACATCCATGGCAGGGACAGGTGTGAAGAAAAAACTGGTGATCGGCAACTGGAAGATGCACGGCGCATTGCACAGCAATCGCGCTTTGCTCGAGTCGCTGCGGGATTGCTGGCGGCCCAGCCACGCTGTCGAGATGGTGGTCTGCCCCCCCGCCGTGTACCTCGCGCAGGTGCAGTCAACCCTGCAGGACAGCGCCGTGGCGTGGGGGGCCCAGGATCTTTCCGACCAGCAGCAGGGGGCCTTCACCGGTGAGCTGAGCGCGCGCATGTTGCACGAGTTTGGCTGTACCCATGTGCTGGTGGGGCATTCCGAACGCCGCACCCGCCTGCAGGAGCAGCCGGAGCAGGTGGCCGCCAAGGCGGTGGCTGGCATCTCGGCCGGCCTGACCACGGTGGTGTGCCTTGGCGAGTCTGCGGCCGAGCGCGCCGATGGCGCCACCCTGGATGTGCTGGCCCAGCACCTGCAGGCCGTGCTGAGCCGCCT
>CAIPBT010000024.1 GCA_903863375.1 uncultured Ferrovum sp. | reverse complement strand
CGACACCCCGATGGGGCAGCGACTGAATGCCGAGTACAAAAAGGCTGTCGCCAGTTCCAAGGAAGCCTGCTTCCTGAAGTAAGGCCCACAGGGAAGACCGGGCATCGGGGCAGTGCCGCAATCTGCCCCGGTGCGCCTGGTGCTTCCCCTTGGCCTTTTCTGCTGCAGGGCGCAATCAGCGCTGTGGTGTGGTGCTGCCTGACCCCTCGCCAAACTGACGCAAGCGCCGATACAGACGGTTGCGGCTGATGCCCAGCTCGCGGGCGGCACCGGAGACGTTGCCGTCGTGTCTGCGCAGGGCGTCCTGCATGGTTCGCCATTCACTCTCCTGCAGACTTTGACAGCCGGATGTGGCGCGGGGGGCGGCCGAGCGGTCTGCACTGTCCCTGGCAAATCCAGCACCAGCCAACCCGGAACCAGCCAACCTGGCATCAGCGTAATGGGCATCAGCGAAACTGGCACCAGCGAAACTGGAACCAGCCAGGCGCGAGCCCGACGACTGGTCACCCAGTGCCCGTGCCCCAGACCAGCGGGCTGATCCGTCAGCGTCGAGACTCTCGGTTGCCCATTCCGGAGTGACCGCACGCGCCGGACCGGCGGGGGCCGTGGCTGTCCTGCCGATGCTCGCGTGACCGTCGCGCGATGTCCCGGGTCGTTCCATACCAGTGGCAGCGGCGCCACCCATACCGGGCGCAGCGGCGCCACCCATACCAGAAGCAGCGGTGCCACCCAGATCGGCTGCAGCGATGCCACGCGCCAGCGGTGGCAACGCTGCCTTGGGTTGACGGGCCTCCTCCAAGAAGTCCTCGGCCAGGCAGCTCACCCCCAAAACGCCGTCATCTTCCATCAGGGCCAATCCGGTGCGCAGCACATTACGCAGCTGGCGGATGTTGCCCGGCCATGGGTGGCGGGTAAACAGCGCCATGGCTTCCGCGCTCACCCTGACTTCGGGCCGGTCAGGCGCTTCGGTCGCCAGCAGGGCGTTCACCAGATGTTCCAGGTCGGCCCGATCGCGCAGGGCCGGCAGGCCCACCGTGAAGCCGTTCAGCCGGTAGTACAGGTCTTCGCGGAACAGCCCGGCGCTGACCAGATACCGCAGGCGCCGGTGGGTGGCGCAGACCACATTGATATCGACCGGGTAGCTGCGACTGCTGCCCAGCGGCGTCACGGCACGATCCTGCAGCACGCGCAGCAGGCGGGCCTGCAGGTTGATCGGCATGTCACCGATTTCGTCGAGAAACAGCGTGCCACCATCGGCATCCCGAATCCGGCCCGGCGATCCGCGCCGCCTCGCCCCCGTGAACGCACCTTCCTCGTACCCGAACAGTTCCGACTCAATCAGCGCGTCGGGAATGGCCGCGCAGTTCACAGCAACAAAAGGACGCGACCGCCGCGGGCCGTGCTCGTGTAGCGCACGCGCCAGCCATTCCTTGCCCGTGCCGGATTCTCCTTCGATCAGCAGCGGAATGCCCGCCTGCATGACCTTGCGCGCCCGGTTGACCGCTTCGCCCATGCGGGCGTCGTGGCGACCGATCTCCTGCGGTGCCGGT
>CAIPBT010000023.1 GCA_903863375.1 uncultured Ferrovum sp. | reverse complement strand
TCGGTTCGCAGGTGCAGCGTCCACTGGCGTTGGTGGTGGTGGGCGGCATCCTGTTGGCCCCGGTGCTGATCCTTACGGTCATGCCGGCCATGATCGAGTTGTTCTCCAACCGTCGCACGGTTGACCAGTCCCGTGGTGCCAAGCCCACTGCAGCCGGGGGGCACTGATGGCACCCGTCCAGAATGCGGCACCATCGCTTTGCACGTCCGGCCGCCGGTCAGAGGATTCCTGCATGACATCATCATCCGTTTCTACGGGTCAGCCGCTCCGGCGCCGCCCGGTGGCCAGCGTGCTGGCGTTGGCCGTCAGCTGTCTGCTGTCGGCATGTGCGGTCGGCCCGGACTTCAAGCGGCCGGCAGCCCCCGCCGACGGCGCCGGCTTTTCGTCCAGTGCCCTGCCAGCTGCCACTCGCGCGGCCAACACCGAGTTCGGTACCGCCCAGCAGTTTGTGCAGGGCCTGGACGTGTCGGCACGCTGGTGGACGCAGTTCCACTCTCCTGCGCTCGATGCCCTGATTGACGACGCGTTGAAGTCCAATCCGGACCTGGCGGCGGCCCAGGCCGCCCTGCGCGTTGCACAAGAAAATGCGTCCGCGCAGGAAGGTTTCCTGTATCCCAACGCGCAGCTGGGTTATTCCGGGAGCCGGCAAAAGAACGGCGCCACCGTGGCTCCCACCCTGACGTCCGGGGTGCCGGTGTTCAACCTGCACACGGCGCAGCTGTCGGTCGGCTTCGTGCCCGACGTTTTCGGTGGCAATCACCGGCAGCTGGAGACGCTGCAGGCGCAGGCCGAAGCGCAACGCTATCAGACTGAAGCCACCTATCTCACACTCATTTCCAATCTGGTGGTGACCGCCGTGCAGGAGGCGGCCCTGCGTGGACAGCTGCAGGCTACCCGCGACGTGATTGTGATCCAGCGCAAGCAGCTGGACCTGCTTACCCGGCAGAATGCCTTGGGTGCCGTGGCCACCGCCGATGTCCTGGCGCAGGAGTCGCAACTGGCGCAAACCGAAGCCACCCTGCCGCCGCTTGAGAAGCAGCTCGAGTTGCTGCGCCATGCCTTGCTGGCGCTGTCTGGTCATCTGCCATCGGAGGACCACGCCGGGCATTTCGACCTGCAAGGCTTGACCCTCCCGCAGCAACTTCCCGTCAGCCTGCCCAGCAGGCTGGTGGAACAGCGACCGGATGTGCGGGCGGCCGAGGCCCAATTGCACGCGGCGAGCGCACAGATTGGCGTGGCGTTTGCCAATCGCCTGCCGCAATTCTCGATCATGGGCTCGGCGGGGGGCGCGTCGACCATCCTTGGCGACCTGTTTTCTTCCGGCAATACCTTCTGGACCATCGGCGCGTCGGTTGCACAACCAGTGTTTGATGCCGGCACCCTCAAACACCGGCAGCGGGCGGCCGAAGCCGCTTACGATCAGGCGGCGCAGCAGTACCGCAGCACGGTGATCAGTGCCTTTCAGAACGTGGCAGACGCCCTCACCGCGTTGCAGCGCGACGCAGATACCCTGGAGGCGGCAAGCCGGGCCGATAAGGCGGCGGCCACCAGTCTGGAGGTGGCTCGTAAGGGGGTGGAAATTGGCAGCTTTGCCTACGTCAGCGTGCTGACGGCCGAGCAGAACTACCTGCAGGTGCACACCGCACTGGTGCAGGCGCAGGCCAGCCGCTTCTCCGACACCGCCGGTCTTTTTCAGGCGCTGGGAGGGGGCTGGTGGAACCGGCAAGACGTCGCGAGTTCGGCCAACCCCTGAGCGAGCGTAGCTGGCAGCAGACAAAACGGCGCCCGATCGGCGCCGTTTTGTTTTTGGTTCAGCTCTTCGTCTGCAGCGCAGCCTCTAGCGCAGCCACCCGCAATTCGAGTTGGGCCAACTGGTCGCGGGTCCGGCTGAGTACGTCGGCCTGCACGTCGAATTCTTCGCGCGTGACCAGGTCGAGGCGGCTCAGACCGGCCGAGACCACAGCACGGGCATTTTTTTCCAGGTCGCGGACCGGGCTGTTCTGCAGCAGCTCGCCCATCCGGCGTGCCATTTCGTCGAGGACTTCAGTCGCTTTTTGCATGGGATCTCCGGGGTTGGATTGCCAAGTCCCGATTATGCCCTCGTGCAAGGGGGCCACGGGACGTTTCCAAATGGCAATGTTCTGGAAAGGCTTCGGAAAGGACCCTGCCGCTATTCTGTATTCCAGAAAATCCTTTTTGGAACTTCGGGGTGGCGCTCAAACGCTGCCCCGCCGGATGACAAGTGAGGGCGGGATGCGCGTGAAGAACAGCAAGCTGTGGCTGGGTGGGGCCGGACTGGCGGTCTTGTTGACGGGCCTGACGGGTGTGGGCATGACAGGGAAGGGCGGGATGGCGTTTGCCGAAAAGGAAGGCGCCGACAAGGCTGCCACGGCCGCCGCCCCGCAAGATCCGGATTCGGTATCCATTTCAGCGGAGCAGGCCAAACAGGTGAAGGTGGCCAACGTCACCACGCGCAGCTTTGCGCCCAAACGCGATGCGGTGGGGTACATCGACTTCAACCAGGACCGCAACGTGCAGGTGTTCAGTCAATACCAGGGGCGCGTGCGCCAGGTGCTGGTCAAGGCTGGCGATGATGTCCGCAAGGGCCAGCACCTGTTCAGTATCGACAGCCCGGATCTGGTGCAGGCGGAGTCAAGCCTGATCTCTACAGCCGGCTTGCTGGCCCTCAGTGACAAGACCCTGGAGCGGGTTCGCAAGATGCAGGCCGTGCAAGCCGCCGCCCAGAAAGACGTGGAGCAGGCGATTTCCGATCAGCAGACGGCCGATGCCAGTTACAAGGCCGCGCGCGATGCCGTGCGCATCTTCGGCAAGAGCGATGCCGACATCGATGCGATCGTGGCGAGCCGTAAGGTAGATGGTGAGTTGTGGATTTCGAGTCCCAGCGCCGGCCGCATCACGGCGCGCAATGTTGCCCCTGGCCTGCTGGTACAGCCCGGTGCGACGCCGGCGCCGTTCACGCTGACCGACCTGTCGGTGATGTGGTTGGTGGCCAATCTGCAGGAAGCCGACATCCCATCGGTGCACATCGGCGCTCCGGTCAAGGTGTCGGTGCTGGCGTGGCCGGGACGTACCTTCGGCGGCGAGGTGAGCTACATCGGCGAGTCGATCGATCCGAATACCCACCGCATCATGGTGCGCTCGAACATCCGGGATCCCCATCACGAACTGAAGCAGCAGATGATGGCCACCTTTGTGATCGGCACGGGCAAGGCGGTTGCGTCACCGGCCATGCCCGTGAGTGGGGTGGTGCGCGAAGGGGACGGCACGATGACCGTATTCACCACCGCCGATGGCCTGAAGTTCACCCGGCATCACGTGCAAGTGGGCATGGTCGACAGTGATTACGCCCAGATCCTGAGCGGGCTCAAGGGGGGCGAAAAAGTGGCCGGGGATGGAGCGCTGTTCCTGTCGAATGCACTTGCCCTGCAACAGCAGTGACCCCTGTCCGAGCCGTCGTGACCATCCCAATCCTTCCCGATAAAGGCCTATCTTGCTGACTGGCATCCTTACCTTTGCGCTGTCCCGCAGACCGATCGTGCTGCTGGGCATGCTTGCCTTTTTCGTAGCCGGATTCTTCGCCTTCCAGAAACTGAACATCGAGGCGTATCCCAACCCGGCTCCTGTCATCCTCGAAATCACGGCACAGGCGCCCGGCCTGTCAGCCGAAGAAATGGAGCGCTATTACACCCGCCCGATGGAAGTGGGCCTGGCCACCACGCCGGGCGTCGACAACATCCGTTCGACCTCGTTCTATGGCCTCGCCTTCGTGCGGGTCACCTTTCGATATGGCGTCGACTACTATTTTGCCTACACTCAGGCCGCGCTCAACCTGCAGCAGAACGTCGCCCTGCCCAACAACCTGCAGCCGCAGATCCAGGCCTCCAGCCTGGTCGGGGAAATCTTCCGGTACCAGGTCACCGGTCCGCCGCACTTTGGCCTGAGCAATCTGCGCTCGCTGCAGGACTGGAACATCACCCGGCGGCTTCTGACCGTGCCCGGCATCGTGCAGATCGTGACCTGGGGTGGTACCACACGGGATTACGAGGTGCAGGCCGACCTCGCCCGGATGGAGGCCTTTGGCGTGACCATGCCGCAGCTGATCAACACGATTGGCAATGCCAACAGCAACGTGGGCGGCCGCACCGTGAATATCGGCCAGCAGTCAGTCAACATCCGCGGCGTGGGCCTGGTCAAGGACAGCGAAGACATCTGCAATATCGTGCTCTCGCAGACCAACGGCACCCCGGTGCTGGTGCGCGACGTGGCCACCTGTCAGGTGGGCAACGTGCCAAGGCTCGGCAAGGCCGGGCGCGACTATGAGGACGACGTGGTGACGGGCGTAGTGGTGATGAACCGCACGCTGCAGACCAATGAAGTGGTGGCGCGCGTGAAGGCCGAGTTCGAGAAGATCAATCACGACGGCTCCCTGCCACCCGGGGTGCAGCTCAAGCCGTATTACGACCGCTCCACGCTGGTGGGGGTGACCACCCACACCGTGCTGCACAACCTGATTTTTGGTTGCGCCCTGGTGTTCCTGATCCAGTGGATTTTCCTGGGCGACCTGCGCAGCGCGGTAATCGTCAGCGCCAACATTCCGGTAGCGCTGTTCTTCAGCATCATGATCCTGGTGGCGCTGGGGGATTCGGCCAACCTGCTGTCGGTGGGGGCGGTTGATTTCGGCATCATTGTCGACTCTGCTGTGATTGTGGTGGAAAACATCTTCCGTAACTTCCAGAAAAACAAGGCGGAACGACAGGAACTGATCAGCTATGAAGCCAAGGGCGTGCTCGACTCCCATCTGCAGACAAAAAGCAGTGGTACCTGGAACGAGCGGCTGATGCTGATCTACATCAGCGCCAAGCAGGTCGACCGCTCGGTGCTGTTCTCGTCTGCCATCACGGTGGCTGCCTTCATTCCCCTGTTCACCATGCAGGGTGTGGAAGGTCAGATCTTCAATCCGATGGCGCGAACCTACGCCTATGCCCTGACGGGTGCCCTGATGGCGACGTTCACCATCACGCCGGTGCTGTCATCCTATCTGCTGCCAAGGCATATCGAGGAGCACGAGACGATCTTTGTGCGGGCGATCCGTGCTGCCTACAGTCCCGTGCTCAAGTGGGCGCTGAAATTCCGGGTGGCCACGGTCGGTATTGGCATGGTGTTTCTGCTGATTGCCGGCCTGCTGCTGCCGCGTATCGGCACGGAGTTCCTGCCCGCCCTGGAAGAAGGCAATTTGTGGATTCGTGGCACCATGCCCGCCACGATTTCCCTCGAAGCGGGGATGGACAAGGTCAACACCCTGCGCCGCATTCTGAAAAAGCATCCGGAAGTGATCACCGTGGTTTCCCAGCACGGGCGTCCGGATGATGGCAGCGACGCCTCCGGCTTCTACAACGTCGAGTTTTTCGTTCCTCTCAAGCCCTTTGATGACTGGAAGCCGGGCTACACCAAGGACATGCTGGTGGAGGAACTGCAGAAGGAGTTCGATGCTGCCGTGCCGGGCACCACCTTCAACTTCTCGCAGTACATCCAGGACAACATCGAAGAAGGTTTGTCCGGTGTGAAGGGGGCCAACTCCGTGAAGATCATTGGGCCTGACCTGACCGTGCTCGAAGGACTGGCGGACAAGGTGCTGCACGAAATGGGCCAGGTGAAAGGTGTTGCAGATCTCGGCGTGTTCCGCGTGCTCGGCCAGCCCAACCTGAACATCATGGTGGATCGCGCCAAGGCGGCGCGCTATGGCCTGAACTCCGGTGACATCAACACGGTGATCCAGGCAGCGGCCGGGGGCACGCAGGCCTCGACCGTGCTGGAGGAAGAGCGCCAGTACCAGCTGAACGTGCGTCTCGCGCCGCAGTACCGCAACAATATCGAGGCAGTCAAGGCGATCCGTGTCGGTTACACCACCGCCACGGGCGGCACTGCCTACGTGGCGCTGAAGGACCTGGCGACCATCACGCTGGACACCGGGGCGTCGTACATCTTCCACGAAAAGAACCAGCGCTTCATTCCGGTGAAGTTCAGTGTGCGGGGCCGCGACCTTGGCAGCACGGTGGCTGAGGCCCAGGAGCGGGTGACCAGGAACATTGTGTTCCCGACGGGTTACCGGTTGGTCTGGGCCGGCGAGTTCGAGGAGCTGCAACAGGCCCAGGCGCGTCTCAAGGTGGTCTTGCCGATTGCCATCGGAACCATCCTGCTGCTGCTCTACATCCTGTTCAATTCCTGGCGCGACAGCTTGCTGACGTTGGCGGCCATTCCCTTCTCGATTGCCGGCGGCATCATTGCCCTGTATTTCTCGGGGCTGGAGTTCAGCATTTCTGCGGCGATTGGTTTTGTTTCCCTCTTCGGGGTATCGGTGATGAACGGCATCCTGGTGATCAGTTATTTCAACCATCTGATCATTCAGGGCCTTGAGCCGCTCGAGGCGATGTACCAGGCGGCGGAACAGCGCATGCGGCCGATGTTGATGACGGCGCTGTCCGCCTGTATCGGCCTGCTGCCGGCAGCCATGTCCACGGGCATCGGCAGCCAGGTTCAGCGTCCGCTGGCAACCGTGGTGGTGGGGGGCATGTTGCTGGGGCCGGTGATGCTGCTGATCGTGGCACCGGCGCTGCAGGTGCTGGTGATTCAGCTGACCACGCCCAAGGGCCAACGTCCACGCGTGTCGGCCAGTGCCGATCATGGACATTGATATGACTCAGACGACTTTCCTGGCGCGCCTGCGCGCCCATCCGCTTCCAGGGGATTCCATGGCCATCGTCACCCAGCCTCAGGCCACTGGCATGCGCCGGCTGGCCACCGTCCTGCTCTCCGCCGGCGTGCTGTCCGCCAGCCTGCTGTCTGCCACCCTGCTGTCTGGGTGCGCGGCGGTGGGCCCGGATTTCCAGCGGCCCGGCGTGCCGCAGCTCCGTGGCACAGCCGACGACCGTTATGGTCGGAAACCACTGGTGGGCACCGTTGCCGCACCGGGCCCGGGCGGCGCCGCACAAACGCTGGTGCTCGGTGGTGTGGTCGATCGGGAGTGGTGGAAAGCACTGGGCTCGCCCGCGCTGAACCAGCTGGTGGCCGATGCCCTGGCGCACAACCCGACGGTAGAAGCCATGCAGGCGGCTCTGCGTCAGGCGCGGGAAAACGTGACCGCGCAGGAGGGGTATTCCTATCCCACCCTGACGGCCAATTACACCGGCAGCCGGCAGAAAAACCCGACCGGGACGATCGCGCCGACGTTGAATTCCGGTGACCCCCTGTACAACCTGCACACGGCCCAGTTCAACGTCGGATTCGTGCCGGACGTGCTCGGCATGAACCGTCGCGCGGTCGAATCCCTGGCGGCACAGGTAGAAACCCAGAAATACCAGATGGATGCCGCCGCCATCACGCTGAGCGCCAACGTGGTGAGTACCGTGGTGATGCTCGCCACGGTGACTGACCAGATCCAGGCCACGCGCGACATCATCGCCGCCAACCGGAAAGTGCTTGCCTTGCTCCGGCAGCAGCTGCAGGCGGGTGCGGTGTCGGGTATGGAAATCGCTGCCCAGGAAACGGCAGTCGCGCAGGCCGAACAGCTGTTGCCGCCGCTGGAAAAACAGGCGGAACAGACCCGCGACGCGCTCGCCGTGCTGGTGGGGCATCTGCCGTCGCAGGAAACCGGGGCCCGCTTCACGTTGGCCGATCTGACCTTGCCAGCCACCTTGCCGCTGACAGTGCCCTCCAGGCTGATCGAACAGCGTCCCGATGTGCGCGCCGCCGAGGCGCAGGTGCATGTGGCAAGCGCCCAGGTCGGGGTGGCGCTGGCCAACCGCCTGCCGCAGTTTCTGATCAGTGGCAACGTGGGGGGTACGGCCACCCAGATCGGTCAGATGTTCGCCGCCGGCAACACCTTCTGGGCCCTGGCGGGCAGTGCCACCCAGACACTCTATGATTTTGGCACGTTGAAGGCGCGTCAGCGCGGCGCCGAGGCAGCCCTCGACCAGTCGGTCGCCACCTATCGCAGCGTGGCCCTGGTCGCCTTCCAGAACGTGGCTGATGCGCTCTATGCCCTGGATCAGGACGCCAAGGCCTACGGCGCGGCGGTCACGGCAGAAACTGCCGCGAAACGGTCCTACGATCTGACCAGGCAGCAGCTCGACCTGGGCTTCGTCAACCTGCCCGCCCTGCTGGCGGCCGAACAGGCTTACACCCAGACCCGGCTCGCCACGGTTCAGGCCTTCGGCGCGCGCTTGGGGGATTCTGCTGCCCTGTTCCTTGCCCTGGGCGGCGGTGCGAACGGCGATGCCGGGCCGACAGCTGCTGGTTCAGCCCTGCAGGGGCGCCTTCGGCAAGAGGATGCACACCCGCAGTCCCGGGTGGGCGTCCTCCAGGCGCAGGGTGCCTTCATGGAGTGATGTGAACGCCGCCACGATCGCCAGGCCAAGGCCATTGCCCTGGGCGCGCCCATCCAGGCGATAAAAGCGGCGTAGCACCTTGCTGCGCTCACTGCGTGGAATGCCTGGGCCGTCATCTTCGACAACCAGCGCAACCTGCTCATCCTCTTCCCGGGCCTGGATCGCGATGGTTGCCCCGGTGCCGGCGTATTTGAAGGCGTTGTCGATCAGGTTGGCCAGCATCATGGACAACAGATCGGGGTCGCCCAAGACCACCGGCTTGCCGTGAACGGTGCTACGCAGCGTGACGCCCTCGGCTTCGGCGGAGGCGTCATACAGTTCCAGCAGGTTGGTCAGCACGGCGTCCAGCGGTACAGCAATGAAAGGCTGACGGCGAGTGCCGGATTCGGCTTCGGCGATCTGCAGCAATTTGTCGAGGGCCACGCCGAGCTGTTCGATTTCCTCGATGGCGTTCGACTGCGGGCTGGGCTGCTGACTCGGGTGCCCCCCGCCCCGCTGGATGTCTTCGAGGTGGCTGCGGATACGTGCCAGCGGGGTACGCACATTGTGGGCGATGGTGTTCGACACATGGCGTACGCCGTCCATCAGTTGCTCGATACGGTCGAGCATGTGGTTGATGTCGGCGCTGAGGCGGGTGAATTCATCCGGGCGGGATGCCAGCGGAATACGCCGGCGCAGATCGCCGGCTTCGATTTCGCGCGCGGCCTGGCGGATTTCGGCAATCCGGGCTTCCAGCTGGCGGCGAAACAGCGCGGCACCCGCCACGGCAAACAGCAGCGTGAGTAAGCCGCCGCCGGCGATGGCGCTCATCACCAGATTGCCGATCTCGACCAGATCGCGCTTGTCCCGACCGACCACCAGCCAGCCCACGCCAGCAATGGGCTGGATGCGCACCCGGGCCAGGGTCGGTACGCCATCCCGCACTACCTCGCGGTCGACCACCTGGCCACGGGCCTGCAGCAGGCGGGGCAGGGCGCTGATGTTGCCGGCCCGGATGCCGCTCGCGCTGTCTTCATAGAAATAGACCTCGGTATCCGAGTCCACGCCATCACTGAGAATCCGGCCAATGCGATTGGCGAACGTGGCGGCACTGACGCAGGCGGCGTCCTGGGCGAGCCTGTCACTGAGTGCGCTGATCTTGGTATCTGCGTTGCGGGTCAGCACGCCAATGGTGCCGAAATAGAAAACCGTAGACATCAGCGCCGTCGAGCCGACCACCATGCCCACGGTGGTCAGGGCAAGATCGAATGCCACCGAGTGCCAGAGCTTACTCACGCGCATCCAGAATGTAGCCGGCTCCACGCACGGTATGCAGCAGAGGCACCGCGAAACCCTTGTCGATCTTGGTACGCAGGCGGCTGATCTGCACATCGATCACGTTGGTACGTGGATCGAAGTGGTAATCCCATACGCCTTCCAGCAACATGGTGCGCGTGACCAGCTGTCCCTGGTGACGGACCAGATATTCCAGCAGACGGAACTCGCGTGGTTGCAGTTGGATGGCCTGCCCGGCGCGCTGCGCCCGGCGGCTGACCAGGTCGAGCCTAAGATCGGCCACCTTCAGCTCGCGCAGCGTTGTGCCGTGTTGTTGCCGGCGCAGCAGGGCTTCGATGCGCGCAAGCAGTTCCGTAAAGGCAAACGGTTTGGTCAGATAATCGTCGCCACCACCGCGCAGGCCGCGCACGCGTTCATCCAGGCTGGCGAGGGCGCTCAGGATCAGCAGGGGCGTGGTGCGACCGATGGCGCGAACCGCCTGCACCACGTCGAGACCATCCGCATCTCCTTCCAGCATGCGATCGATGATCATCAGATCCCAGGTTTCATTCAGGGCCAGATCCCGGCCACTGACGCTGTCGGTGCAGAGCGACACGGTGTAGCCGTGCTCGCGCAGCCCCCTGCACAGGAAGTGCGCCGAGTCGGCCTGATCTTCGATCACGAGAACGCGAGTCACCGCAGTAGAAGCCGTTGGATCATGTCGCGAGCGTAGCAGACTGTTACAGGCAGACAAGGGTGGCTCGAAGGGCACCAGGTTTGCTCCCGGATTTGCGCTGTTTTGTTGCGGTTTTGCAACAACTGGGTGCCAAGACCCCAACAGACCGGCTGCCGGCGACGGACACAGGCGATGTGCACCATTCCGGGGAGCGCAAAAAATTCTGCCGCCTTCGAGTGCATCCTAAGCGCATGTTTCTGCATCCCGATCGCGATGCACCGAAAGCGTGCCAGGCGTGGTGCATGCTGCAAGTGCACATGGAAGGTCTATCCCTTCACCATGCCTTGATGCCTCCTTGATGATTCCTTGATGTTTTTCCCACCAGAAAAGTTGTTGAAGCCCGAACATTCATCGTGTTGCAATCAAGACGGCTGGATGGCAATACAACCTGCCGCGCGTGCGGCAACGCAACATGGTTGACGCGTGCACAGCCTGACCCGGCTGGCAGGGGATTGGACGGAAGGTTTTTTTGATACGTTGCACATGTAAAGGGGTATTCAAACCATGACTCGAGAATTGGCAGCACCTGGCCGTTCACTGGCGCGTTCGATCGCGCTGGGCAGCGCCCTGATGGTGGGGATGGCATTCGCTCCCGTCGCCAGCTGGGCCGCCGACAGCGGACCGGCTGATGGTTGCGAAGGCAAAAGCAACCTGAGCTTCGGCGACCGCTTCCTGTCGGTGTATTCAGACCACCTGAAAGTCGAACCGACCATGGATCCGCCCGATCCGAAGACCTACAACGGCGTGCCACCGGCTGTGAACAATCCGCCGTATCCCTACAGCACCTGGAACATGGGCGGAACGCCGGCGATCGGCTACGAGAACATGTATTACGGTGCCCTGATGGACACCATCTACTGCGGTCCGGATGGCAAGGCCTGGAAGGACAGCCGCGTCACGGTGTACGGCTGGCTCCAGCCGGGTGCCAACTGGAGCTCGTCGCACACGCGCTTCAACTTCACCTCCGGCACGGGTGGCAACTTCCCGGCGGCGTATTCCTACGAGCCGAACACCATCCAGATGGATCAGATCGCGCTGTACCTCGAGCGCACCCCGGACATGGTGCAGACCGACCACTGGGATTACGGCTACCGCTTCACCGGCTTGTGGGGTACCGATTACAAGTACACCTACACCAACGGCATCCTGAGCAACCAGTACACCAAGAATGCCCAGCCGTACGGCTTTGACCCGGTGATGATGTACTTCGACTTCTGGTTCCCGAAGCTGATCGGTGACGGCGTCAACATCCGTGCCGGCCGCTACATTTCGGTGCCGGACATTGAAGCCCAGCTGGCACCCAACAACCTGACCTACAGCCACTCGCTGCTCTACTCGTTCGATCCCTACACCTACACGGGTGTGACGGCGTCGGCCAAGCTGAACAAGAACGTGACCGTACAGCTGAATGCCAACATGGGCAGCGACATCAACCCGGGTGACCGGATTGATGGCCGCCCCACCTTTGGTGCCTGTCTGAACCTGGTGACCAATGACGGCAAGATCGACTCGTACTCCTGTCTGAACCAGATGAACGGCGGCAACTTCGCGTACAACAACATTAACCAGTACGTGACCACGCTGTACCTGAAGTTCAACGAGAAGTGGCACATGGATACCGAGTTCTGGTACATGTGGCAAACCAATGTGCCGAACGCCCTGTTCGGTACGCTGGGCCAGAACACCGGCAACGCCTACTGGGACAAGTTCTACGGTGCCAATGGCCTGTTCTCGACCAGCCCGTTCCCGAATGGTCAGGGCGCGCCGTTTGCAGCCATCTGCAACAACAGCTCGGTGGCCACCTGCCGTGCCAGCGAATATGCCCTGGTCAACTATGTCGAGTATCAGTGGACTGGTCGGGATTTCATCTCGATCCGTAATGAGCTGTTCAACGACCAGCAGGGTCAGCGTACCGGCTTCAAGACGCGTTACAGCGAACACATGATCGGCTGGACGCACTGGATCGGTGACACCATCACCATCCGTCCGGAGCTGCGCTATGAGCATGCCTACGACTACAACGCCTTCGACAATCCGACGGGCTACGTCGATCCGACCTCGGCAAGCTTCAACCCCACCACCGGCCATCGCTCGCAGCTGATGCTGGCCGCGGACATGATCATTCACTTCTGATTTTCGTGTCCTTCCTGGCTCCAGATCGTGCTGTTGGTTGAGCCGGTCTTGACTGGGTGATTTGCCCTGCCGGGAGGTCGATTGGATCGGTCTTCCGGCAGGGCTTTTTCTGGATCGGGCAGCTTGCGCCCACGGCTGATGGAAGGTGCGTTGATGTGGCATCCCGATGTGATCCTGCCTACGCGCGATCGGGCAGCACCGCCGAAGGCTCCGGTGATCCTGATCATCGAGGACGACCGCCAGCTGCGTCGCCTGTTGACGCGCGGCCTCACCGAGGAAGGGTATCGGGTCTTTGCCAGCGAAGCGGGGCGTGGCGGCATGGCCGACATCCTGCGTCGCCAGGCAGATCTGGTGATCCTCGACCTCAACCTGCCGGACATGGATGGCATGACCATCATTCAGGAAGTGCGCAGCTGGTCGCCGGTGCCCCTGCTGGTGTTGTCTGCGCGGCAGGAAGATACGGAAAAGATCGCCGCCCTGAATGCCGGGGCCGACGACTATCTGACCAAACCCTTTTCGTTTGGCGAACTGCAGGCCCGGATCGGTGTGGCCTTGCGTCGCCGTCGCCAGGATGCCGCCGACCTCGAGGACTTCTGCGTGGGCGACCTGCAGGTCAATTTCACCCGCCGTACAGTGCAGGTACGCGGAGAAGCGGTGCATCTTGCACCCATTGAATTCAAGCTGCTCGCGGTCCTGGCGCGCAATGCCGGTCGCATCACTCCGCACCGCGCGCTGTTGCTGGCCGTCTGGGGACCGCAGCACGTCGACGATGCCCACTACCTGCGCGTGCACATGTCGAACCTGCGCAAGAAGCTGGAAGCCGATCCGTTGCAGCCGCGCTACATCCTGACGGAACCCACCATCGGATACCGGATCGCCGCCGGGTAAGTGGACATGAACCGGCAGCTGCTGGCGGTGCACGCCTTTCTGCGCGACTCGCCGATTCCTTATCTGCTGGTGCCGCTGGTGCTGGCGGGGCCGGTCTGGCTGGCCGACCGCCTGCCAGCGCTGGGGCAGACCGAACTGGCCATCATCGCCGTGTTTCTCAGCTTGGCCATGGCCTTGCTGTGGGGACGGGGGCCGGGCCTGTTCACCGCGGTCGGCAGTGTTGCCACGTTTGACTATTTTTTTGTCGCACCGCTGCATTCCTTTGCGGTGGATGACCGCCGCTACCTGCTGACATTTTCGCTGATGCTGGCCGTCTCCGCTCTCGGCGGTGAGGCCACGGCCCATTTGCGGTTTCGCGCCCGCCGGGTTGCCGCGCGCGAGGCCAGTGTGCGGGTCCGCTTCGAGCTGGCTCGGGATCTGTCGGGTTGTGGCACCCTTGAAGAGATTTGCCAGACGGCCGACCGCGCCATTCAGCGCGAACTGGGGGCTGGCGCGCTGGTATTGCGGAAGTCGCCTTCGGCAGACGGGCTGGCGCCTGCCCTCGAGGCGGACTTGCTGGTGGTGGCGCAACAGCTGCTGCAGGCCGCGTGGATGCCGGTGGCCGATGACGGCGCACCGCGGCGCCTGCCCGGCAGGGCGGCCTGGGTGGTACCAGTGCAGACGGCCAATCACGTGCTGGGGTTGCTGGTGCTGCCCGATGGGCGGCGCACGCCGCGCCCGTTGGTTGACCTGGAGTCGGTGGAGTCTTTCGCCGCCCTGATTGCCCTGGCGCTGGAGCGGGTGGCGCACGTCGATCTGGCCGAAGCCGCCCGACAACAGGCGGCGCGCAGCGAAGTGCGCCATGCCGTACTGTCAGCGCTCTCGCATGATCTGCGCGCGCCGCTGTCGTCGCTGTGCCTGGCCGTGGAAACGCTGGCGCGCAACCGCGATCAGCTCACGCCCCGTCAGGCGTCCCTGGTGGATGAGTGCTGCGAAGGCACACGGCGCATGCACCGTATGACCGGCAACCTGCTCGAACTGGCACGCTTTCAGGCCGGCGGCATTCGCCTGCGTCGGGAGTGGGTGCCCTTCGACGAGGTACTGGCGGCCAGCCTGGCACACGGCGGGGCGGCGGCAGCGCCCGGGCATCTTCGGGTAACGATGGAGCCCGAACCCTGCATGATCCACGTGGATGCGGTGGCCTTCGAACGGGTGTTGTGGAACCTGCTCGACAACGCCCGGACGCATGTGGGGCCGGCGGTCGTGGTGACGCTCGCGGCGGTTGCCCAGGATGGCCAGTTTCTGTTGCGGGTGGAGGATGACGGCCCCGGCTTGCCCGCTGCGGTGGCGCAACGCTTGCAGCAAGGTAGTGATGGCAGCCTGGCTGCGCCAGGGGGTCTTGGGCTTGCCATCTGCCGTGCCATCGTTGAGGCGCATGAAGGACACTTCGCAGTGACCGCCCCGGTGACCGGGGCGGGTGCCTGTTTCGACATTCGGCTGCCCCAGGTTGCCTGGCGCAGCCCGTCTGCTGCTGGATCAGAAGTGGAAGATCACATCGCCTGACAGCACGGTCTGGCTGTTGTGGTTGGGGGCGATGCCGGCGTTGGCGTTGCCATTGAAGGCGGCCGGTCCGAAGGAGTGGTAATAAGCGATTTCCGGGCGCACTTCCAGTTGCGGTGAATACCAGTGCTGCCAGCCGATGGCGAAATTGCCGTAGTGCGTGGCGGTGCCCGTGCGCTGACCTTCGGGATCCCAATACAACTCGGGGCGGATCGAGAAGTTGTTCAGGGGGTCGGGCGAGTAGTTGAGGTAGGCGGTGGTGCCATAGGCATCGGCCTGGCAGGTCAGCTGGGTGGCATTTCCGCAGTTGGCCAGATTGGGCGCGTTGTACGGAATGAAGGTGGGCGAGAACGGTGCGCCGCCATGGGCATAAATCGTCTGCACATCGGCGTTCAGCGCATTCGGCACGCCCTTCTGATACAGGTGATAGGCCTCGTAGGACAGGTGCCACTTCTCGTTGAAGCTGTGATAAGCCGTGAATCCGAACCATTGCAGGTTGTTGTAGCCATACGTACCGCGATTGAGGTCGTTCGCGCAGGCATTGACGTCGGTGCGGCCGTCATCCGAGTTCCAGCGCACGCAAGCCGTCCAGGTGGGCATGGCGCCGGGGTCCACCCGGAAGGTGGCTCCGGGGTAGAGCGGGTTGTAGCCCACTTGTCCGGGGCCGGTTCCCGGCACATTGGGATAGGGATTGGGCACCGTATCGTGCAGGTGCCGGATCGAGGCTTCGGTTCCGACCGAAACGCCAAGCTGCACAATCCAGTTGCGGTTCAGCGCCAGTGAACCTTGCACGCCGGTATTCGTGTAGTTGTCGAAGGTATACGTCATCGAGTGCGTATACATGTAGTTATTCGGTGCAAGCTGTGCCTCGATGTCCGGCAGCGAGATGTAGCGTCCAGCGCGGATCATCAGTCCTTCCAGCACCTGCGGGATGAACAGCTCGCCATAGACCATCGGGAAGTCATAGCCATTGACGTTGTTCTGGTTCAACAGCTGGCCGCTGGATATGCCATAGGCGGTGGTGTACCGGTAGTTCTCGCCATAAATCGCCGACAGGCGCATGCCCCAGTCAATATGGTCCTTTTGCACGGTATCCGGGAAGCGGTCCAGGTAGATGACGGCCTGGTCGAGCTGGATCGTGTTCGGGTTGTACAGGTAGGCAGCCGGGGAATTGCCGCCATGGGCGACGTCGCTGGTACTGAAGTTGGCGCCTACGTTCACCCAGCCATACGCCTGCAGGTGATGGTCGCTCATCCAGCTGCCGAGCGCCGTGTTGCCCAGCGCGGTCATCAGCGGGCTGTCGACCGAATTGGGGCGTGTCACCCCCAGGGACGTGGTGCCGCCATAGGGCCATTCCGTGAATGGCATCGGCGGCGTGGTCTGTGCCGCCGGCGGGAAGGAATCCCGGCGGGCAGGTGGGGCCTTCGGGTCGCTGGGGCCACTCGGCTGGTTCCATTCCAGCGCGTAGTAATTCACCAGACGCTCAAAAAACCCATCGCCCAGGTAGCTGTCGAGGCATTCGTAATGTTGGTAGGGATCGCAGCGGCCAGTCGCCGGAGCGTCGGCTGCGTGGCCAAGCGAAGCCCAGCCCAGGCTGACAGCAACAGCCAGGGCCTTGGCCAACGGTCGGCCACGCTGGCGGCAGAGCGCCTCAAGGGGTTGGCGGCGTGGCACTGACAGGTCAATCAGGGTTGGACGGCTGGAACGTGGCGGGCGAGATGTCATGTGCAGTGGTCTCCAGTTGGATGAACCATTGCACCATGCCCCCCCGTAAAGCTTCCGTTAAGCTTTGCCGCGTTTTCATCAAAGAATCGTCAAGGTTGCCGGCCCTCTGTTGCCCCTCCCCGCCAGTCATCTGGCCCCGCTGATCGCCTGCAGGCTTGCCTGCCCGGTCGTCGCCAAGTCGCGGTGACAGGGATCTGCCGGGCCGTACGCGTCTTGTAACGATTGGAGTTGGCCTAAAAATTGCTAGTTATAGTTCGGAACTAAGCGCACTCAACCCCACTGGAGTCAGTTTTCACATGCATATCTCTGTTGCGCCGACGCGCGCCACCGGGCGTCCCTTTCAGCAGCCCTGGCGCGCGCTCACTTTCGGCCTGTCCGCCGCCCTGCTGGTCGGTGCCTTGGCGGCACCAGGTGCGGCGGCCGCCGATGCGCCTGCCGCGGCCAAACCGGCCGTCTGCGATCCCTACAAGACCTACGCGTGCCTGGACCAGTACCTGGGTGATGGATTCTGGGAGCGCTTCATCAATTACTACGACCTCGAATGGGGGCAGCCTGGGCCGCCAACTGACCCCAAGGCGCCTGAGGCCCGCCGTCCGGACTGGCCGCCAGCGGCACAGAACACACCGCCCATGCCGTTCACGGAATGGCCTTATGGTGGAACTACACCGCTCGGGGTGACGCGGCCGAATTCGGTCGACAGTCCGCTGATGGCGGCGCTGGGCAACACCGGCGTTGGCAAGTGGATGGCCGACAACAATTTCCAGCTGTACGGTTGGGTGGACGTCGGCGCCAACATCAGCTCCAGCGAGGTGCCTCACGGGGGCAATGCGCCAGCGGCCTACGATTACAACCCGAATACGGTGCAGCTTGACCAGATCGTGTTCTACCTCGACCGTTTCCCCGATACTGTGCAAAAGGATCACATCGACTGGGGGATGCGGCTGTCGGCGATCTACGGCGAGAATTATCGCTACACCACCGCCTATGGCGTATCCAGTGGCCAGCTGCTGAACCAGAACAACGTCAATGGTTACGACTTCCCGATGATCTACGGCGAGCTGTTCATTCCGCAGGTGATGGAGGGGTTGATGATTCGCGCCGGGCGCTACATATCGCTGCCGGACATCGAGGCGCAACTCGCGCCGAACAACTACATGTATACGCATTCGATGACGTATACCTATGACAACTATACGAATACCGGGGTGCAGACGACGCTTGCCCTGAACAAGAACTGGATGTTGCAGTTTGGCATCAGCGATGGCACCGAGGCCGGCATCCGGCACCTGCATGCGACGGTTCCCAACCCCTATCCGAATGTGCCGGGCACCGGCCCCGGTCAGATTGGCTACAACCCGATCTACCCGGGCGCCACGTTCCGGGTCGATCCGGGCGCGATGGCAACGTATACGGCGTGCGTGCGCTGGAATTCGAATGATGGCCGCGACGACATCAATGCCTGCGCGAACGACTTCAATCGCGGCACGTATGGTTACAACAACATCCAGTGGTTGGGTTTCACGGCCTATCACTCCTTCAATGAGCACTGGCATCTGTCGTTCGAGGCTTATCACAGCTTCCAGCGCAATGTGCCCAACGCTCTCAACACGGATGTGCAGACGGTCTATGCCCATGGCGGAGCACCCTTTTCGCCCGCCTTCATTCCCTACAATGCGCCCAACCTGGCCATTTGTGCCAATGCGGCGGTCGTGACCTGTCAGGCGGACGCCTATGCCACGACTGCCTACCTGAACTATTCACCCAACCCGATGGACAACTTCTCGTTCCGTCCTGAGCTGTTCTGGGATCCGGAAGGGCAGCGCACCGGCACCGCCACGCACTACGGCAATCTGGCGTTTGGTTGGCAGCACTGGTACTCGCCGCAGATCGAAGTTCGCCCCGAGATTGCCTACTATCACTCCTTTGGGGTGGCAGCCTTCAACGGCAACGCGAATGCCGGGATTGCCCCTAACCACAATAGTGAGGTGGTCCTTTCCGGCGATATCATCTGGCACTACTGAGCGGCGTAGGGCCGGGGCAGCTGTTCTCCAGCCCGGATCGCGCAGGATCGGCGGGTACCCGGTACCCGCCTTCCATTTTGCTGAATGCCTTATTTGCGGGCCCCGTCCATGAAATTTCTGCGTTTTCTCCCGTTGTGTGTCCTGTCCATCTTGCCTTGGCAGTCTGGAGTGGCAACGGCCTCGCCCGGCGCGATGGTCGTGCCGAAAATCCATACCGGATCACTGGTGCCACACCCCATCACGCCCATAGCACCGCGTTCTCCTGCGGCAAAACCCCAGGCGCTGGCCCGCCCCGGGGTTTTACCAGGCACCGGTGTTTGGGCACGCACCGGAGTTCATGCAGGTGCGGGGGGGCAAGCAGGCTCGGCGGGGCAGGCGGGCCTTGCGGGTGCCGCCGGTGTTCATGCCGGCACTCCTGGCGCGGGAAAGTAAGGCATTCCCTCGGGTTGGCCGCTGCCTCGTCCGGGCAATCTTCCCCGGAACAGACGCCAACCTAGAGCCGCACTGCTCCAGTGCGACGCGCCAAGGATCCGCCCTAATCTAGTGCGTTTGCGCTTGAGCATCACTACCGAACGGAGATAAGCCGCTGCCCCACCTGGCTTGGCGGTCCTGGCACGCTCCATGCTTGAAGCGGTCTTGGTGCTGGATTGGACGGTACGACCGGGTTAGGAAGCGCTGGCCTGTAGAGGGTGGTGTGTGATCAGGCGGGAACAGGCGCGACTGTGGTCTGGATTGCACAGTGTCCGTGGTCTCCGCATACAACAAAAACTAGCGTCCGATTCGCCTGCGCTGGAAGTGCAGGAAATCTTTAGATGATTCCAAGGAGCCCCCATGAAATTAGTAACTGCCATCATCAAGCCCTTCAAGCTGGACGAAGTGCGCGAGGCCTTGTCGAACATCGGCGTGCAAGGCATCACCGTAACCGAAGTCAAGGGCTTTGGACGCCAGAAGGGCCATACCGAGCTCTATCGCGGGGCGGAGTACGTGGTCGATTTTCTGCCGAAGGTCAAGATTGAAGTGGCCGTGAAGTCGGAAATGCTCGACCAGGTGCTCGACGCGATCGAAAAAGCCGCCAATACCGGCAAGATCGGCGATGGCAAGATTTTTGTTTATGAACTCGAACACGTTGTCCGCATCCGCACCGGGGAAACCGGCGCTGACGCGCTTTGATAGGGGGCAATCCATGAATCTGAAGCAACTTCTGGGCGCGCTCGCCCTGTTTGCCGGCCTGTTGTCTGCTACGGGGGCCGGGGCGGATGACGCCACGAAGGTCCCGCCCGCCCCAGCGGCTCCGGCGGCAGCCGCCCCAGCCAGCCCGGCTGCTCCCTCCACGCCTGCCATGCCGGCGGCGCCCGCCACGGGCGATGCGAAAGCGGCGGAAACGGCCGCTCCCGCCGCAGCTGCTCCTGCCGCCGCCGCGCCTGCGGCAGCCGCAGCCCCGGCCGCAGCCCCGCCGGCGCCCACCAGTCCACAGCTGATCGGCCAAGACAAGATCAGCGCCGGTGACACCGCGTGGATGCTGACGTCTACCGCCTTGGTTCTCTTCATGACCATTCCCGGACTCGCGTTGTTCTACGGCGGCATGGTGCGCAAGAAAAACGTGCTGGCCACGCTGATGCAGAGCTTCGCCATCTGCTGTGTGGTATCGATCCTGTGGATCGTGGTGGGCTACAGCTGGGCGTTCATGCCGGGGTCGGCCTACCTGGGCGACATGAGCCGCTTCATGTTGAACGGCATGCTGTACCAGAAGGAAGCCGCCAAGGTGACGGTCCACCACGCCGCCATGAATATCCCTGAGTCGGTGTACATGATGTACCAGATGACGTTTGCCATCATCACCCCGGCCCTGATCGCGGGTGCCTTTGCAGAGCGCATGAAGTTCAGTGCCATGCTGGTATTCATCGCGCTGTGGTCGCTGCTGGTCTACTCCCCGATCGCCCATTGGGTGTGGGAGCCGTCGGGCTGGTTGAGCGGCAAGGGCGTGCTCGACTTTGCGGGTGGTACCGTGGTGCATATCAACGCCGGTATTGCTGGTCTGGCGGCTTGCCTGGTGATGGGCAAGCGGATCGGTTACGGCAAGGAGCCGATGCCTCCGCACAACCTGGTTCTGACCCTGGTTGGTGCCTCGATGCTGTGGGTGGGCTGGTTCGGTTTCAACGCCGGTTCGGCGGTGGCTGCGGACGGCCGTGCCGGCATGGCGATGGCGGTGACGCACGTTGCCACGGCGGCGGCTGCGCTGGGCTGGATGTTTGCCGAATGGTTCACCAAGGGCAAGCCGAGTGTTTTGGGCATCGCCTCTGGCGCGGTGGCGGGTCTGGTAGCGGTCACGCCGGCCGCCGGCTTCGTCGGTATCGGTGGATCGTTGGTGATTGGTGTGGTGGCTGGAGTGGTGTGTTTCTGGTCAGCCACTTCGCTCAAGCACATGCTGGGTTATGACGACTCCCTGGATGCCTTTGGCGTGCATGGTATTGGTGGCATCATCGGGGCGCTGTTGACCGGTCCGCTGAACGTGCACGAGATCAGCGGCGTGGACGGCAGCCTTGCCACCCAGGCCCTGGGCGTGGGTGTGACCGTGGTGTATGGATTTATCGTCTCGTTCGTCCTGCTGAAGGTGATCGACATGGTGATCGGCCTGCGAGTGACCGAGGAAGAAGAACGCGAAGGTCTCGACATCGCCCTGCACGGGGAGCATGTCGAGTAAGCGGCATGTCGGGTCGGCGACAGCACGACGCTCACCGTCCCGCGGCCCGATCGGCCCGGGATTGAGGCGCCCCCAGCAAGACCGGGCGTCTCACGGCTGCCGCGACTGAGCAGCCACGATTGAAAAAAGGGACACCCAGCGGTGTCCCTTTTTCAATTTCCGTTGATTGGGCCTCGTCGTCGCGCTTCTGGGCCCCGCGCAAGAAGCGGTAGACTGAACGTCCTTTCCTGCCCTTCCTCCATCCGTGCGTCCTCTGCCCTTCCTGCCGCTGCTGCTGGCTGGGGTGTCCATGCTGGCGCCTTTCGCGATCGACACCTACCTGCCCGCGTTTCACGCCATGGAGCGTGGGTTGAATGCCACCCCCTTGCAGTTGCAGCAAACCCTGTCGCTGTACCTGCTGGCATTTGCCTTCATGCTGCTGTTTCACGGTGCCCTGTCGGACGCCTACGGCCGCCGCGCCGTGATGCTGGCCAACCTGGTACTGTTCGCCGTCGCGTCGGCGGGAGGCGCCTGCAGTGACAGCGTGCACACCCTGACCCTGTGGCGGCTCCTGCAAGGACTCACTGGCGGTGCTGGCATTGTCATCGGACGTGCCGTGATCCGTGACCTGCACGACGGGCCCGCCGCGCAGCGCATGATGTCCCAGGTCACCATGTGGTTTGCGCTGGCCCCGGCGATTGCCCCGATCCTGGGGGGCTTCCTGCAGGTGCATCAAGGATGGCGGGCGATCTTCTGGTTCATGGGCGCCGCCAGTCTGGTCCTGTTTCTGCTCACACGATCGCATCTGCCAGAAACCCTGCCAGCCGCCCAGCGCCAGGCATTCCGGCCGCGTCCTCTGTTGCGCTCGTATGTCGAAGTGCTTGGCGACCGCCGCTTCCTGCTGATTTGCGTGGCCTTGGCGGGCAACTTCAGTGGTTTTTTCCTCTACATCGCCTCGGCGCCGGCCTTTGTCGGCACGCTGCTGCACCAGCCGGAAACCCGCTATGCCTGGTTGTTCGTGCCGGGTATCGCTGGTGTCAGCCTGGGCGCCTGGTGGTCGGGGCGGGTGGCGCGGCGATGGTCGCGCACGCGCGCCATCCGGACGGGGTATGCCGTGATGCTGGCAGCCGTTGTTGCAAACCTGGTGCTGAATGCCATTTGGCTGCCGCAACTGCCGTGGGCCGTGCTGCCCATCATGGTCTATACCATCGGCATGTCGCTGGCGGCGCCAGGCTTGACGCTCAGTCTGCTCGATCTGTTTCCGCACATCCGTGGCATGGCGGCATCGTTGCAGAACTTCACCGCTACCTTGCTGAATGCCCTGGTGGCAGGTGTGATTTCCCCCCTGCTTGCCGTGAGCAGCCTGCACCTGGCGGGCGGCATGGCCGCCCTGCATCTTGCCGGTCTGACCGCGGGTGTGGCCCTGTCTCGCCTCGATCAGCGCGCCTTGATCAGCGCGCCTGACCCGCGCGCCCATTGACGCGACTGGCGGCGCCTGACGGTACGGTGGCGGCAGAGGGGGCTGGCGGCGCGTCGGCTGCTGTTGGATGGGCTGCGAGT
>CAIPBT010000022.1 GCA_903863375.1 uncultured Ferrovum sp. | reverse complement strand
CGGGCTCCTGCCGGACTGGCTCCTGCCGGGCGGACTCCTGCAAGGGCACACCGAAGTACGCCGCCAGCCGGCGCCAGTCGGCCAAGCCTGCCCCGGCATAACCCTCCACCCAGACGATCCGCTGCGGCAGCAAGGCGCAGCACTGCAGGGACGCGAGCAGCAGGGCGGCCCCCGTCAGGTCGTCGGCCAACAGGATGCGGGTGGGCCAGACGTCCAGCGTGCGGCAGATACTGGTCATGCGTTCGCGACATTCCTCGATCACCTGCGTCCAACCGCGCCGGTCGCGACGTTCCAGACGCCAGCTGCCATGAAAGGCCGGGCTGCTGGCCACGGCCAAACCCGCTGCCGTCGGATCGACGCCCAGACGCAGATGGCAGCCCGCCGGGACGGCATTGCCGCTGTCGTCTGCCGCGAACGGATGATCGGCCACTTCCAGCCAGCCGTCCTGCGCGCGCCAATACAGCGGACAGCGGCCCAGGCGGTCGGTGGCAAGCAGCCACTGACCGTGCGCTGCTTCCCAGAGCACCAGCGACCACGGCCCTTCCACATGACGCAGGGCCGACTGGCCCCGCCCGGCATACGCGATCAGAAAGGCCAGGCCAGGGTCAGCCTGCAGTTCTTCGGTGGTCGGTGGCGTGTCCGGACGGGGCTGCCCATCCACCAGGGCCACCAACCCGTCCTCATCCGACCAATGCACCCAACGGGCCAGCGCGGCAGGAAACGGAGCTGGCCCGGCAATACCCCCGGGCGGTCCGGCCAGCGGCAGGCGCACCTGCCAGTCCGGCATGGGCTGCCAGACAAAGGGCTCTGCGCCGACCGGGGTGTCGCGCGAGCGTTCCGGCAGGTGCGGCCAGCTCAGGTGCGGCGTGCCCGCCTGCCCGGCTTCCAGGTCATCCGTGTTGTTGTGCTGCACCGCGTTGTAATTCCGCAACAGTTGACCGACGTTTCGTGGGTATCCCCTGCCTGTCACGGCGCTTTCACGCGCCGGCTCTATCTTCCGGGGTTTGTCACCACGCGCACCAGCATAACAAACCCCCGTTTCACTCACTCCGGAGCTTCATCGATGACTTTCCTTCCTGCAACCAAGACCATTGCCCGCGCCGTCGCGGCCGCGGTGGCCCTGTCGGCGCTGCACGCCGTCGCTGACAGCGAAGTCACCTCGCTCGACAAGATCGACGTCACGGGCTACGGCCTGGGCGAAGTCCGTCAGGTTGAAACCGTTACCGCCCGTGAGCAGGCGCAACAGGTGCCTGGCGCAAGCCCGCTGGAAGCGCTGGCCCGTTTCCCGTCGGTGCATTTCGAGTCGGCCGACAACCAGGGCGCCTATGAGTGGTCGGCGCGTATCGGTGTGCGCGGCTACAACCAGAACCAGCTCGGCTTCACGCTGGATGGCGTGCCGCTGGGGGATATGTCCTACGGCAACTACAACGGCCTGCACATCAGCCGCGCCGTGATCAGCGAAAACCTCGGCCGCTCGGAACTGTCGCAAGGTTCGGGCTCGCTCGAAACCGCCTCGTCGAGCAACCTGGGCGGCACCCTGCAGTTCTACAGCATCGATCCTTCCAAGACCGCCGGGGGCTTCGTGGCCCAGACCCTGGGCAGCCACTACGATACGCGCACCGTGCTGCGCGGCGAGACGGGCGATACCGGCTACGGCCGTGCCTCGTTCACGTATGCCGAGCAGAGTCAGGACAAGTGGCGTCAGTCGGATTCCGGTTATCAGCGCTCGGCCCAGTTCAACTTCAAGTATGTCTACGAACAGGCTGACAACAAGTACACAGCGTTCTACAACACCTCGCGCCGTCGCGAGATGGACTATCAGGACCTGTCGCTGAACATGATCAGCCAGCCGGGTGGTTACTACTACGACAACACCTATCCGAACCTGCAGCAGGCCATCAACATCGCCGTGAACAACAGCTGCGCTGCTGCCAGTCCGGCTGCCTGTGACTACCAGTACTACTACGCCTCGGGCCTGCGCAACGACATCCTGACCGGCGGTACCGCCGATCTGTCGCTGGCCAGCAACGTGCGCCTGAAGACCACGGCCTACTATCACCACGACCGTGGCAATGGCACCTATGCCTATCCGTACGCCCCCACGCCGGGCCT
>CAIPBT010000021.1 GCA_903863375.1 uncultured Ferrovum sp. | reverse complement strand
TTCGTTCCTCCCGAAAGAGCTTTACAACCCGAAGGCCTTCTTCACTCACGCGGCATGGCTGGATCAGGGTTTCCCCCATTGTCCAAAATTCCCCACTGCTGCCTCCCGTAGGAGTCTGGACCGTGTCTCAGTTCCAGTGTGGCTGATCATCCTCTCAGACCAGCTACTGATCGTCGCCTTGGTGGGCCTTTACCCCACCAACTAGCTAATCAGACGTCGGCCACTCCTTCAGCGGGAGGCCTTGCGGTCCCCCCCTTTCCCCCTCAGGGCGTATGCGGTATTAGCACACCTTTCGATGCGTTATCCCCCACTCAAGGATATGTTCCGACGTATTACTCACCCGTTCGCCACTCGCCACCAGGATTGCTCCCGTGCTGCCGTTCGACTTGCATGTGTAAAGCATGCCGCCAGCGTTCAATCTGAGCCAGGATCAAACTCTTCAGTTCAATCACTGCAAGTTGGCACCACAAGGTCCGAAAACCCCTGGCACCCTCACTCAAAAGATTCCTAACGGAAATTTACTTCTGTGTGAGTACTGCTAAACATTTCTGTCCCGGACAGCCATACAGCCGTCCCGCAGCACCCACACCTATCGGTTGATTGTCTTGTTAAAGAGCAGTCGCTGCAGCCCCGGAAGGCTTTATTGCGGCGACGAAAGACCGCAACTTTAGCGTTGGCCCAGGGTGCTGTCAACACCCTGTCCGCATATTTCTTTCACAGTCCTTTCCCAACCCACCACCAGGATTCGCGCAGACGCCCAAAATAACACCTTAAATTTAAGAGGTTAAGCACAGACCCAGAGACGCTGTCGTGGCACTGTCATGCGATGTAGCCGCCATCCAGTCCGGATCCGTCAGACGCACCAGCAGCCAAAATCTCGGCTGTGACTCCGCGCAGCACCGCCTGCAGCTGGCGGCAGAACCCATAAAAACGGATGAGGATCCGACCGAGCACGGGGGGATGGCGGATCAAAAGGGCGCGGGGGACGCAGTGGACACAGATCGTCACGAACGCGTGCCAACCCATGGCCTAGGTTCAAGGGAGCCGGCCCGTCACCGCGACTGCCCCCCCCCTCTCCCCCTACCCAACAACGGTGAGCCAGGGCGCGCACGGCGGGCTAAGCACTCGCACCATACCCGCCATGATCTTGAAGGAAACCTGTGCCATGAACACCCCCTCCCTGCTCTGCCTCGCGATCGCCATGCTTTCCGTTGCGACGGTGCGGCAAATACCCCGCGCGAATCTCGACGAAAGCACACGATCATGGCGTGCCTGTGCAATCAGCGCTTCCCTTGCCACGGTTGGTGTGGCACTGGCCATGTGGATCCTGCGGCAAGGCGATGCCGCAACCGTCACCTCTTCTGACCTTCTGGCACAACAGATCTACCTACTGGGTGCCCTGGGCGCGCTGACCTGGCAACTGGTCGCCATCCATCACGCCCTGCGGATTGTCTGCCCGGATGACGCGCCCATCCCTGGATAACAGTCTTCCGCCAGCGCTGAACAATGACCGGTTGCGTGAAGGCGCCCCCCGCAGCATCCTCGCAGGACGCAACCGCCTGCGGCACCGCATCATTGCAGTCCGCACGATCTTTAAATGCGGCAAACTGCCCCCATATAAAAAACGACGGGAGTGTTTGCGCAGCGAACGCTCCCGCTTTGCGTTATCCACCCTGGAGTGTTTTTTGATGACCGCTACCCTGTTTACCCCCTTGACCGTTGGCGACCTGCATCTGCCCAATCGCGTGCTGATGGCACCACTGACGCGCAGTCGTGCCGGGGCCGGCAACGTGCCACAGGCCATCGCCGCGCTGTACTACGCGCAACGCGCGACCGCGGGCCTGATCATCAGTGAAGCCACACAAATCTGCCCGGAAGGCCAAGGCTACATCCTCACCCCTGGCATCCATTCCGCCGAGCAGGTTGCCGGCTGGAAGCGTGTGACGGACGCTGTCCATGCCAACGGTGGCCGGATCGTGCTGCAGTTGTGGCATGTCGGTCGCATCTCGCACCGCAGCTTCCAGCCTAACCATGGTCTGCCTGTGGCACCGTCTGCCATCAAGCCAGCCGGTCAGGCCTATACCACCGAAGGCCCGGTGGATCTGGAAACGCCGCGCGCGCTGGAGACCGAGGAAATTGCCGGCATCGTGGCGCAGTACGCCACGGCTGCGGGTCACGCCATGGATGCCGGCTTTGACGGCGTAGAAATCCATGCCGCCAATGGCTATCTGATTGACCAGTTCCTCTGCGACAAATCCAACCAGCGCACCGATCAGTACGGCGGCTCGATCGAGAACCGCGCGCGCTTCCTGGCAGAGGTTATCGCAGCCGTCACCGCGCGGGTGGGCGCTGGCCGCACCGGTGTGCGGATTTCCCCGGAAGGCCGGTTCAACGATGTGGAAGACAGCGCACCGCAGGCACTGTTCGAGCACGTGGTGGCACTGGCGAAATCGGCGGGACTGGCCTACCTGCACGTGGTGGAAGGCGACATGACCGGTGGTGCGGTGGGGCGTGTCGACTATCTCGCCCTGCGACGGGCGTTCGGTGGCGTCTACATTGCGAATCACGCCTATGACGCCCAGCGCGCCAGCAACGCGATTGCCAGCGGAGCGATCGATGCTGTGGCATTCGGAAAGGACTACATTGCCAACCCCGACCTGGTCACGCGCCTGCTGCTCGGCGCGCCCCTCAACCCCCAGCACCCCGAAACGTTCTATGGTGGCCAGGCGGGTGGTTACATCGACTACCCGGCCCTGACTGCCCTCTGACCGCCCCCGTCCTGCCAAAGTCAGATGACCACCGGTAGGCACCGCTGACCGGAACGAAAGCGATGACCGGAAAGACAGTCCGGTCATCGCGGTCTGGTTCCCAACCGGAGATTGCGTTTGAGCCTTTATGAAGCCCTCGGCAGTGATGCCGGCGTGCGCCGCCTGGTGGACGCGTTTTACGACGTCATGGACCGCGACCCGACATTTGCCCACCTGCGCGCCCTGCATCCGGATCTACCCCGGGCGCACGACCGCCTCTTCAAATATCTGACCGGATGGACGGGGGGCCCGCCCCTCTTCACCCAGGAATTCGGCCATCCCATGTTGCGCGCCCGCCATCTGCAGGTGGCCATCGACCAGCGGGGACGGGATGCATGGCTTGCCTGCATGCGCCAGGCGCTGGACGCCACCGTCGAACACGTTGAAGCGCGCGAAGCGCTCTACGCAGCGCTGGCACCACTGGCCGATCACATGCGCAACCAACCAGAACCGGGCTGAACGGCACCCTCAGCGCTTATGCGTTTTTCGACAGCCCGGCTATGTGCGCCGGGCTGGCGCGACCGCGCTTACAATGAGGCATGAACGCAGTCTACCCACGGGATCTGATCGGCTATGGCCGCACACCGCCCCACGCCCAGTGGCCCGGCCAGGCGCGGGTGGCCGTGCAGTTCGTGCTGAATTATGAGGAGGGGGCCGAAAGCTGCGTGTTGCATGGTGACGCGCAGTCGGAGCGGTTCCTGTCCGACATCGTTGGGGCTGAGGCTTTCCCGGCCCGGCATCGGTCTATGGAGTCGCTCTACGAATATGGTTCGCGGACCGGCGTCTGGCGCATCCTGCGCGAGTTTGAACGCCGACGACTGCCCTTGACCCTGTTTGGCGTGACCATGGCGCTGGAGCGATACCCGGACGTGGCTCACGCCTGCCAGGAGGCAGGCCATGAAATCGCCTGCCATGGCTACCGCTGGATTCATCATCAGTTCATGCCGGAAGAGGAGGAGCGCGCCCAGATCGCCCGCGCACTGTCCTGCCTGCAACAGATCACCGGCACCCCGGCGGTCGGCTGGTACACCGGACGGGATTCGCCGAATACCCGACGTCTGGTGGTGGAACATGGTGGCGTGCTGTACGACTCGGATGACTACAGCGACGATCTGCCCTTCTGGACGACAGTCGACCTCAGCACCGGGGAACAGCAGTCGCATCTGGTGGTGCCCTACTCCCTTGAAACGAACGACATGCGCTTTGCCACACCACAGGGCTTCAACACCGCCCAGCATTTTTTTGAATATCTGCGCGACACCTTTGATGTGCTTTACCGCGAAGGCGATCCGGCCGGCGAGAACCGGCCGCGCATGATGTCGATCGGCATGCACTGCCGCCTGCTGGGCCGGCCTGGGCGTTTCATCGCGCTGCTGCGCTTCCTCGACCATCTCGAACGCTTCGACCATGTCTGGGTATGCCGGCGCAGCGACATCGCCCGCCACTGGCAGGCCACCTATCCCAGCCCGACTGCCGGAACCGCACCATGTTGACTTCTCTCCCCGCCGACGCGCCGGAGTTTGCCCGTCGCTGCCTCAACCTTGCCGACTCACGGCTGGGCACCGAGGTGATTGCCGTCAGTGACGACTTTTTCGCCCCGGCACCACGCATGCTGGATCCTGCGCCTGCCGTATTCATCCCCGGCAAATACGACGATCACGGCAAGTGGATGGATGGCTGGGAGAGTCGGCGCAAACGGGTATCGGGCAATGACTGGGCCGTGATCCGGCTCGGTCACCGGGCGCGACTGCTCGGTGTCGACCTGGATACCAGTCATTTCACGGGAAATTTTCCGCCAGCGGCGTCGCTCGAGGGCTGCGACAGCGATGGCGACCCCGGGCCCGACGCCCATTGGCATACCTTGCTGCCCGCGGTCGGCCTGCAGGGCAACAGTCACCACTTCCATCGCCTCGACGACGCATTTGCCTGCACGCATGTGCGCCTGCAGATCTATCCGGATGGCGGTATCGCGCGGCTGCGCCTGTATGGCAGGGTAGAACGGGACTGGACAGCGCTGCAGGCAGATGCGCTGATCGATCTGGTGGCTGCCGAAAACGGCGGTCAGGTGATCAGTGCCAACAACGAGCACTTCGGTACAGCCTCCACCCTGTTGTTGCCCGGGCGGGGCGTAACCATGGGAGATGGCTGGGAGACCCGCCGCCGGCGCGATCCCGGCAATGACTGGTGCGTGATCGCCCTGGGCCAACCCGGCCTGATCGAGACGGTAGAAGTAGATACTGCGCACTTCAAGGGGAACTTCCCCGACCGTTGCTCGCTGCTGGGCGCGGTGATGCGCGGTGGCACCGATGCCTCGATCACCACCCAGAGCATGTTCTGGCCGGAATTGCTCTCCAGCCAGCCGCTCGGCATGGACCAGATTCACCGCTTCGCCGTGACGGCTACCATGCCGGTCACACATGTACGCTTCAACATATTCCCTGACGGCGGCGTCTCGCGCCTTCGCCTCTGGGGTCGTCGCGCCGGCCTGCACGCCGCAGGGTAGGGCCAACAGCAGGAGATCACCGCATGATCACTTCCTCCCACCCTGCCGCTATCCCGGAAGCGGCAGACAAGCATGGCGCCACCAAAGCCGCGCCAGGTTCCCGCGCTACCTGCGATGTCACCCGACTGCGCATCGAACCGCTCACATCAGAGGCCTTCGCGCCCTTCGGCACGGTGATCCAGCTGGAGGGCGCGCACCACTATCCGATCAACGCCGGCACAACGGAGCGCTTCCACGCGCTGGCAATGACCGATACCGACGCCCAGGGCGGGCGGACCGGCATCAGCCTGTTCCGGGGGCAGGGTTTCACCTTGCCCTTCACCCTGCGCGTGATGGAACGCCATCCCCTCAGCAGCCAGGCCTTCGTGCCGCTGGCGACCGGCGCAGCCGACCGCTACCTCGTGGTGGTGGCGCCGCCCGGTGTGCTGCAGACCAGCGCACTGCGCGCCTTTCTGGCCATCGGATGGCAGGGCGTCCAGTACGCGACGGGGGTCTGGCACCACCCGCTGATCGCACTCGACCGGACGCTTGATTTCCTGGTGGTGGACCGGGTCGCCAACGACGCGAACTGCGACGAGATCGTGATGGAAGCGCCATTCATCGCCGACCTGTAGGTCTTGTTGATGCATACCCTGCCGACGCTGGCCCTGGTCAGCGCGCTGTCGGCCTGCGTGGTGGTGCCGGTTGTGAATACCGCATCACCGTCGCTCGCATGCGAAACCCGCACCCGCTCCCTGTCGCTCGAAATCCATTCCCTGCCCGCGGGCACCACGCCGGTTGTCTGCCGGGGTGGGCTGCAGACGGGCACCCAGATGTGCGCGGCCGGTGTCCTGGCCGTAATGGCCGTGGTCACCGGCGGCAGCGCCGTGGTGTCGGGCAGCATCGTCATGGTGGGCAATACGGCCCACTGGCTGGAGTACCAGGGTCGCTGTGGTGACGGCTATCTGGCGCGAGCGCAGGAAACCTTCCTGGGCACGATCGATGCCATCGCAACCCTCGGCAGCAGGCTCCCGGATGCCGATGCGCCGACGCATTGATTTATGCCACCAGCCACCGGGAAACACCCGCCATCACACGGCACCCCGACGGGGACGGCACCGACTTCTACGTGTTCCGCAGCGATGAACTTGGCCGTGACGAGGCAACGCCGTCCCGCGCAAGCCGGACGGCGTTGTCCTTTCTGACGGCCAGCAACCTGGCGATCAGAAGTGGTATTCGGCGCGGACCATCGGGGTGTGGGCGAAGGCACCCTTGCCGGCAATGGCGGTGTCGTTGCCAAACTTGTTCTGCCAATACTCGTATGCCACGCCCGCCTGGAAGGTGCCAGACGGACCGCCGGCCAGCTTGCCAACATCGGCCATCAGTTTCACGTCGAAGTGGGTCTCGGCCACCGTGGGATTACCGAATTCATCCCGGCCCTTCGCGGCAATCCACAGGGCGTAGCCGCCGAACGACAGGGGCAGGTTGCCGATCGGGATGCCGAAAGCGGCCGAGAGGGCCGGGTGGGGATCATAGTGGTAGCGCGACACTCCGGTGTTGGTGAACGTGTTGTAGGGCGCATTGCTCTCGTAAAACTCGAGTACGGCCACGTCAAGGAAACCCGGCACGTCAAAGCTCACGCCAGGTCCCACCACCAGCATCTGTTTCTTCGAGTTGTACCCAGCATCCGACTTGGTATTCCAGTCAAAACCCGCCTGCAGGATCACATCGCGGATGATGCCGCCGAACTTCAGCGGTGTTCCGGTAACGGCTCCCAGCGAGAGCGTGTGTCGATACACCACATAGGCTTCCTGCGCGCCGGTATTCGGCTGCGCCGCGCTGGCCGGATCATTCTTGTCAGAAATCAGCAGGTCGACGTTGAAGAAGTTGCTGCCGTACTTGTAACCGCTAACGTTGCTCAGGTTGAAAATGTTCTTGCTGATGCTCTGGTTGTTGAATGGCTCGGCAAACTCCGAACCGGTGCGCCAGCCGATGTAGGTATCGCTGAACGTGGCAGCGCCGGCGGTGGAGGCCAGGCCGATGCCGGCAAGCAGGGCAAACAGGGGGGACAATTTCATGGGCAGACTCCGGGCAATCATTGAAATGGTGGTCATCGCGCTGCAACAATCCCACTGTATCCCGGCGGTGTCGCCCCGTTTTCTATATCCGAAATGTGCAAATCCACATACCGGATCAGGCCCGCCGATGCGCCGGTTTTCCCATCAGGTAGGTAGCCGCCACGCAGCGCTCGTCGCCGAGCATCGTAAGCGCGAACAGGTGCTCGGCAAGGTTGCTGGCCCGTGCCTGACGTCGGCACAGTTCCGCGATGCCGCCATCATCGAGCACCACGATGTCGGCTTCCTTGCCGACATCAAAGTTGCCGATCTGCGCGTCCAGCGCGAGCGCGCGGGCTCCGCCCAACGTGGCGAGGTACCAGGCCCGCAAGGGGGACAACGGCGCGCCAGCCAGCTGGGAATGCTGATAGGCCGCCGCCTGGGTGCGGATCATCGAAAGGGACGACCCGGCCCCGACGTCCGTGGCAAGACCGACTGTAAACCCCTGATCCAGCCGACGCGTGATATCGAACACGCCGCTGCCGAGAAACAGGTTGGACGTCGGACAGAACGCCAGGGCCGTGCGGGTCTGGCGCAGCGCTGCCTGTTCCCGGTCGGTGAGATGCAGGCAATGCCCATAGATGGCGTGCGGCCCATCCAGGCCGTGCACCTGATAGACATCGAAGTAATCGCGTCGCTGCGGATAGAGTTCGGCTACCCAGGCGATCTCGGCAGCGTTCTCGGCCAGATGCGACTGCAGATGCAGGGGTGGGACTTCTCTTGCCTGGTCGCCCCTTGCGGTCTGGCCAGCCGGCTGCGCCTGGCGATACAGCACGCTGGCCAGCGCCAGTTGCGCCTCGCTTGAGGTCGGGGCGAAACGCGGCGTGACGGTGTAGCGCAGACGGTCCACGCCATGCCAGCGCGCGATCAGGTCCGCGATATCGTGGGCCCCCTGCTCGACGGTATCGCACAGCTCAGCCGGCGCATGGCGATCCATCATCACCTTGCCGCACAGCATACGCGCCCCGACTCGGGCGGCCTCGCCCAGAAACGCATCGACACTGTGGGCATGGACCGTGGCAAACACCGAGGCGGTGGTAGTGCCGTGTGCCAGCAGGCGTTGCAGCACGAAGACCGCTGCTTCGTGCGCCACGGCAGGATCGGCAAATGCGCGTTCGGCCGGAAAGGTGAAGCCCTGCAGCCAGTCGAGCAGTTGCGCGCCCCAGGAAGCCATCATGCCAATCTGCGGATAGTGCAGATGGCAGTCGATCAGGCCAGGCAACACCAGTTGGCCACGGTGATCCTGCACCTGGGCAGGCACAACCCGGGCCGTGGTCATTGCCGCTTCGACTGCTGCGCGGGTGCCGCGTAGACGGATGTATCCCTGTTCCAGCCACAGCGCACCATCCGGTTCGTGGCGGACCAGCGGGAATTCGGCAGCGCTCCCGGGATCGCCCGTGAAATCGACCAGGTTACCGAGGATCAGGACGTGTCCGGCACCTCCGCTGTACATGGTCAGGCCAGCAGCACGCGCGCATGGGCACGCTGACGCTCGGCCAGCACAGCCGTATCTGCCCCAAGCAGCTGACCATCGCGCACCCGCCAGGCCCCCTGTACCAACAGATGACGTACAGCGGGTGGCGTGCAGAACACCAGCGCGGCGACGGGATCATGCTGACCGGCGAGCGCGAGGCTGTCGACCGGGAAAATGGCGAGATCGGCAGCCATGCCGGGGGCGAGGTGGCCGATATCCGACCGGCCCAGCACCTGCGCCCCGCCGGTCGTGGCGAGCGCCAAGGCCTGGCGGGCGGTCATTGCCGCAGGACCATGGCCCACCCGGGCGAGCAACATCGCCTGACGCACCTCGCCCAGCAGGTGTGCGCCATCGTTCGAGGCAGAGCCATCCACCCCCAGGCCCACCCGGACTCCAGCTGCACGCCAGGCGGGTGACGGCGCAATGCCGGAGGCAAGGCGCATGTTGGAACAGGGACAATGCGCGATGCCCGTGCCGGTTTCCGCGAAGCGCGCCGTGCCTGGCGCATCGAGGTGCACGCAGTGCGCATGCCATACGTCGGGTCCAACCCATTCCAGTTCTTCGGCGTATTCCGCCGGTGTCTTGCCAAACCGCTCTCGGCTGTACGCGACATCGTTGCTGTTTTCGGCCAGATGGGTGTGCAAGCGCACCCCAAGCGACCGCGCCAGTCGCGCACTGTCGCGCATCAGGCCAGGACTGACGGAAAACGGGGAACAGGGTGCCAGCGCAATCTGCACCAGACTGCCCGGTTGGGGATCATGAAACTGCTCGACCAGACGCTGCATGTCGCGCAGGATCGCCGGTTCGCTTTCCACCAGATCATCCGGTGGCAGCCCTCCGGCGCTGCGCCCGACACTCATCGCGCCCCGGGTGGCAGTAAAGCGCAGGCCCAGCGTGTGCGCGGCATCGATGGTGTCCTCCAGTCGGCAGCCATTCGGGAACAGATACAGATGATCGGAGCTGGTGGTACAGCCGGACAGCATCAATTCGGCCATCGCCACCTGAGTGGCCGTGCGCAGCATGTCGGGCGTCATGCGCGCCCACACCGGATAGAGCGCCTGCAGCCAGCCGAACAGCTCGGCGTCCTGCGCGGCCGGCAGGGCGCGCGTCAGGGTCTGGTACATGTGATGGTGGGTATTGATCAGGCCCGGCAATACCACGCAGCCAGACAGGTCGACCACCTCATCGGCGGCAGCGGCCAGCGGCGCCAGATCGGCCGTGCTGCCAACCTGCGCCACCCAGCCATCCCGGATCAGCACGGCACCATCGGCAATTTCGGTGCCGGCGGCATCCATGGTCACCACCCTGTCGGCGTGACATAGCAAGCGTGTGGTCATGGTCTCAGCGCCCGGGCAGGAAGGGCCGGCCGAGCGAGGCTGGCAGGTTGAGCAGCAGCAGGCTGCGGTCGCGCGAAATCAGCACCAGCACGAGAATGGTCGCCATGTAGGGCAGCGAGGCAAGCAGTTCGACCGGTACATCCAGCCCCAGTCCCTGGGCTTGAAACTGCAGGATGGTGACGCCACCGAACAGGCAGGCCCCGAGCAACAGCCGCGTCGGCTTCCACGTCGCAAACACCACCAGGGCCACCGAGATCCATCCCCGTCCGGCGGTCATGTTTTGTACCCACAGGGGCGTGTAGACCGTCGAAAGATACGCGCCGGCCAGTCCGGCGAACGCCCCTCCGGTGAGGGTGGCGCACCAGCGTATCAGCAGCACGGGATATCCGATCGCATGGGCCGCCTCCGGCGACTCGCCGACCGCCCGCAACAGCAGGCCCAGACGGGTGCGGGCCAACACCCAGGCCACCAGCACATACAGGCCGAACGCCAGATAGACCACGGGATCCTGGTGAAACAGGACCGGCCCGATGAAGGGAATCGAGGACAGCCCTGGCACATCGTAGGGCTGCAGGCCGGGCAGACTGTGACTGACATACGACTGGCCAATGAAGGCAGACAGCCCGACCCCGAAAATGGTCAGCGCCAGTCCGCAGGCGGCCTGGTTGGCGGCCAGCGAGAGGGCCAGCACCGCGAACAGGCTGGCTGCCAGCACGCCGGCGCCAGCGCCGGCGAGCAGACCAAGCGTCATGTTGCCATCGGTGCCCACACCGGTTGCAAAGCCGGCGATGGCCCCGATCAGCATCATGCCCTCCACGCCCAGGTTCATCACGCCGGAACGCTCGGTGATCAGCTCACCCAGCCCCGCCAGCACCAGGGGTGTTGCCGCGCCGAGCGTGCCCACCAGCACGGGTGTCAGATGGTCGATCATGCGTTTCTCCGCGGCAGACGCAGCCGGTTGTCGATGAAGGCATCGGTGCCCAACAGGAAGAACAGCAGCATGCCCTGGAACAGGCCGGTGATCGCCGCAGGCAGCTGCAGGGTCATCTGCGCCGCTTCGCCCCCCAGATACAGCAAGGCCATCAGCAGCCCGGAAAGCACGATGCCGAGCGGATGCAGGCGCCCCAGATAGGCCACGATGATGGCGGCATAGCCGTAGCCCGGCGACAGGTTCAGGTTGAGCTGGCCAATCGGTCCGGCCACCTCCCCAACGCCGGCGAGACCGGCCATCATGCCGGACACACACAGGCTCACCCAGATGGTGGCGCGCTGCGAAAAACCGGCATAGCGGGCCGCCGTGGGCGCCTGCCCACCGACCTCCAGACGGTAAGCCAGGAAACTGCGGCGCACCAGCACCTGAAACACCACCACCGCGACCACGGCCAGCCCGATCGAGGTATTCAGCCGGCTGCCTTCGAACAGGGGCGTGAACAGTTCAGCATCACTGAACATCACGCTTTGCGGAAAATTCATGCCTTGCGGATCGCGCCAGGGAATATGCACCAGCCACGACAGCAGGAAATTGGCCACATAGGTGAGCATCAGGGTGGTGAGCGTTTCCTCGGCATTGAAGTGGGTCTTCAGCAGGGCGGGAATGGCTCCCCAGAACAGGCCACCGAGCGCCCCGGCCAGCACCATCGCCGGCAGTGTCCAGTGCCCCTCATGCCCTTGCGCATAGATCGCCACCCCGCCTGCGCAGATTGCGCCAAAGATCAGCTGTCCTTCCGCACCGATGTTGTAGATGCGCGCCCGGAAACCGATCGCCAGCCCTTCGGCGATCAGGATCAGCGGACCAGCCTTCAGCAGCAGTTCGCTCCAGCCATAGCCGCTTTCCAGCGGCTGGATGAAAAATACCCGGAATGCCTCGACCGGATTGCGTCCCAACACCAGGAACAGCAGTGACCCGGCCAGCAACATCAGCAGGATGGCCAGCGGCGGCGCAGCCCATTGCAGCGTTCGCGAGGGTTCGGCACGCGGTTCAAGCAGGTGCATGATTCAGGTCCGTGGCAGTGCAGGAAAACAGGGGGGCCAGGCGCATCAGGCGGCCTCGGCCTGCGGACCGGCCATGCGCAGGCCGATCTGCTCGGCATTGCAGTCTGCCTTGGCCTGCGGTGCTGCCAGACGCCCGGCCGCCAGCACGGCGATGCGGTCACAGATTTCGAACAGCTCCTCCAGCTCTTCCGAAACCACGAGAATGGCAACGCCCTCGCGCGACAGGTCGATCAGGGTCTGGCGCAGCTGGGCCGCAGCCCCCACATCCACCCCCCAGGTCGGCTGGGAAACGAGCAGCACCTTCGGACTTTGTTCCATTTCACGCCCGACGATGAATTTCTGCAGATTGCCACCGGACAGCGCGCGTGCCGCTGCTGCCTCTCCCGAACATTTCACGCCGAAGCGCGCGATCACCTGGCGCGCGAACGCTGCCGCCAGCCCATCGTTGACCAGACCAAGGCGCACCATGCCGCGACGATGGGCAGTCAGGAGCGCGTTGCGCGCCAGCGACATGGCCGGCACGGCACCGCGCCCCAGCCGTTCTTCCGGCACAAACCCCAAGCCAAGGTCGCGTCGGGCTCCCGGGTCGAGGTGACCAATCGCCCTGCCCTCCAGCACCACTGCCTCGCTGGCACAGGGCAATTCCCCGGACAGCGCCGCCATCAGCTCGTTCTGGCCATTGCCGGAAATGCCGGCAATACCCAGGATTTCGCCGGCCTGTACCGACAGGGAAATGTCCTGCAACGACGTACCGAAAGGATCTGGCGCGGGCAGGCTCAGATGGTTCACCTCCAGCAGGGGTCGGGAGACGCCTAGGTAGGGGGCCACCGCACACTGGGGCAACTCGCGGCCGATCATCATGCGTGCCAGCGATGCTGGTGTTTCTTCACGCGGAATCGCGTGACCGGTAACGCGGCCGGCACGGATCACTGTGGCCACATCGCACAGGCTCTGGATTTCATGCAGCTTGTGACTGATATACAGGATCGACACGCCTTCGCGGGCCAGCTGGCGCAGGGTCTGGAACAGCTTCTGCACCGCCTGCGGTGTGAGCACCGAGGTGGGCTCGTCGAGAATCAGCAGCTGCGGATCCTGCAGCAGACAGCGCACGATTTCCACCCGCTGACGCTCGCCGACGGACAGGCTGTGCACCCGGCGCAGTGGGTCGAGCGACAGACCATATTGGGTCGATACCTTCCGCACCCGTTCAGCCAGCGCGGCGAGATCGAAGCGACCGCCCAGCACCAGCGCGATGTTTTCGACCACCGTCAGGGTCTCGAACAGCGAGAAATGCTGGAACACCATGCCGATGCCGAGCCGCCGCGCCACGTCGGGATTTTCAACCTGCACCTGGCGGCCATTCCACAGCATCTCGCCGGCATCCGCGCGCACTGCTCCGTAGATGATCTTCATCAAGGTGCTTTTGCCAGCCCCATTTTCTCCCAGTACGGCATGGATCTGACCCGGCGCGACGCTCAGGGAAATGGCATCGTTGGCCACCAGCGCGTGATACCGCTTGGTGATGCCGATCAGCTGCAGACGGTCTGCAGCCGGCACGACAGACGCCGCCGCCAGGCTGACCGGTTCAGCGGGGGGAGACACCCCCAGGTCAGACGATATCGCAGGAACAGACAAATCAGCAGACGCCATCAGGATGTCCTTGCAGGAACCAGAACAGGTGGGAAGGAAGGCCGGGGCGCTGGAACCGGCATCTGGCGACTGGCTTCGCGCAGCAGAAGCACCTGTGCGGCGACCGCAATCGCGACCGCTGCCGGGCTTTTGTCGCGGATGCCGGGAATGCCGATCGGACAGGTAAGCTGGGCGACCAGCTCGGGTGAAAGCCCCTGTTTCACCAGGTTGTGGCGAAAGCGCGCCGCCTTCGTCGACGAACCGATCAGGCCACAGAACGCCGCGTCACGGCGGCGCAGGATGGCCTCGACAAGCTCGAAATCGAGGGTGTGGCTGTGGGTCATGACGATGAACCAGCAGGCCGGCGGGGCATCGTCGACTGCCGCGACCGGATCGTCGCAGACACGCAGCGGCAGCTCCGGTGCCAGGGCCTGCATGGCGGGCCGGCTGTCCACCCACTGCAAGCGGGCCTCGGTCTGCACCAGGGTCCGTGCCAACGCACGCCCGACGTGGCCTGCCCCGAACAGACGCAGCGGAAAGGCGGTCGCGCCAACCACTTGCTGCCAGCCGGGATTGTGGCCATCAGCGAGCAGGCTGTCGCGTTGTTCGCCCTGCTGCAGCAGGCGCCAGCGCGAGACAGGTGCACCGGCGCGCCAGTTGCGCAGCAGGCGCTCGCCACGCTGCAGGGCCTGCGCGCGTGCCTGCCAGGCCGCTGCCTGCTGTGGGTCGGCTTCCAGTCGCTCGTAGAGCAGCCAGACCGCGCCACCGCAACATTGCCGCAAGCCCGGACCGAGTGCGTAGCGCACCAGCGGTTGCTGTCCGCCCCCGGCCAGCAGATCCCGTGCGCTGGCAATCGCCTCGAATTCCAGATTGCCGCCACCCACGGTGTCCGTCACCCGTTCGCGTTCGACCAGCAGCGTGGCACCGGGCTCGCGCGGTGTCGAACCAGTGACGCGCACCACCGTGACCAGCACGGCAGGCTCACCTTCGGCCAGACAGTCGGGCAGGCGCTGCCACCAGACCGCGTCTGCACCCCGGCAATTCACGCTGGCCCTCCGGGCATGGTGCCGCCGGGCTGGATGTTGTCACGGCCAGTCGACACGGTGCCTCGCGGCGTCGCACCGCCAGGGCCGGCCGCCCCCGGCGCTGGCGGCAGCCGCCCCAGCGCCCGCAACACCGCCTCTGGCGTGGCCGGGGCATTCAGGTGCACGGGCTGGTTGCCCGGCAGGGTAGAGGCAACGGCATCACGGATCGCCAGCCAGACGCTGATGGCGAGCATGAACGGTGGCTCGCCGACCGCCTTCGAACGATGGATGCTGTCTTCGCTGTTGTCGCGCTCGAACAACCTGACGTGGAAGGCCTGCGGCACGTCGGTGGCCGTCGGAATCTTGTAGGTCGAGGGTGCGTGCGTGGCGAGCATGCCATCCGCGCGCCAGTAGAGTTCTTCGCAGGTCAGCCAACCCATGCCCTGCACGAACCCGCCTTCGATCTGTCCCAGGTCGAGGGCAGGATTGAGTGACCGCCCGACATCGTGCAACACATCCACGCGCAGCACGCGCGTCTCGCCCGTGAGCACGTCGATCGCCACCTCGCTACAGGCGGCGCCATAGGCAAAATAATAGAAGGGCCGACCGGTCTTGGTGACCGGATCGAAGTGGATTTTTGGTGTGGCATAAAAACCGCTGTCCCACAGCTGCACCCGTGCCTTGTAGGCCCGCGCAGTGAGCTCTGCAAAGGGGCAGTCCAGCGGGTGCGCCCCGGGTGCGCGCACCCGGCCGTCCTGGAACTGGACGGCGGCCGGATCGCCACCGGACACGCCCGCCGCAAACTCGGCCAGTCGCTGCAGCACCTTGCGCGCCGCCGCCTGCGCCGCCTTGCCGTTCAGGTCGGTGCCGCTCGACGCGGCAGTGGCCGAGGTGTTCGGCACCCGGGTGGTGTCTGTCGCGCTGAGACGCACCTGGGCCGCCGGCAGACCAAATTCATGTGCCACCACCTGACGGATCTTGGTGTAGAGCCCCTGCCCCATCTCGGTTCCGCCGTGCGACACCAGCACACTGCCATCGGCATACACATGCACCAGCGCACCAGCCTGGTTGTAATGGGTGGCGTTGAACGAGATCCCGAATTTAACCGGCGACAGGGCAAGGCCCTTGCGCACGGTGGGACTGGCGGCGTTGAAGGCCGCGACAGCGGCGCGCCGCTCGGCATAGCGCGCCTCAGGCTCGAGATGGTCGAACAGCAGGGGCACAAGATTATCGCTCACCACCATGCCGTACGGCGTGGTGTCGCGGCCGGTGCCCGCCTGCCGGGCATATACATTGCGTTGGCGCACCAGCAGCGGATCCAGCTGCAGGTGCCGGGCAATATCGTCGAGCACCGTCTCGATCACCAGCATGCCCTGTGGTCCGCCAAATCCGCGGAAGGCCGTGGCCGACACGGTGTGCGTCTTGCAGCGCAGGCTGCGGATGCGCACGGCTGGCAGGAAATAGGCATTGTCGACATGGCACAGCGCGCGGTCATTCACCGGGCCGGACAGATCGGCAGAGAAGCCACAGTCCGAGGCCAGCTCGACATCCAGGGCCTCGATTACCCCATCTGGAGTGAAACCCACCGTCCAGTGGCTCAGAAACGCATGGCGCTTGCCAGTGGCACGCATGTCGTCATCCCGGTCCAGCCGCAGCTTGACGGGTCGCCCGGTGCGGACGGACAGCAGCGCGGCGATGATCGCCCACTGGGCCGACTGCGACTCCTTGCCACCGAAGGCACCACCCATGCGGCGGCATTCCACGCTGACCTGATGCGCCTGCCAACCCAGTGCGTGACCGACCAGGTGTTGCATCTCGGTGGGATGCTGGGTGGAACACCACAGGTGCAGGGTCTGGTCTTCGCGGACCTGCGCCAGCGAGACCTGCCCCTCGAGGTAAAAGTGCTCTTGGCCCCCCTGGCGCAGGGATCCCTGCAGGGTCAACGCCGCGCTGGCCAGGGCGCCAGCCGGATCGCCCCGCACCAGCTCGACCGGGGGCAGCACAAACAGACCCTGGGCACGCGCCTCGGCCACATCGAGCACCGCTGGCAAGGGCTCGATATCGATCACCGCCAGACGCATCGCAGCTCTGGCCTGCGCCCGGGTTTCGGCCGCCACGGCGAACACTGGCTGACCATGAAAGGACACCGTATCGTCGGCCAGGATCGGTTCATCGGCGAGGATCGGCCCGCTGCGATTGTGCGGAATGTCTGCCCCGGTCAGAACGGCAATCACCCCGGGCGCGCGCCGCACCGACGTCAGGTCAAGGCCACGCAGACGACCATGCGCGACCGGACTCAGGCCGAGGGCGACGTGCAGCGTACCCTGCGGTTCCGCCAGATCATCCACGTACACCGCCTGGCCGGTGACGTGCAGCACCGCGCTTTCATGAGCCAGGGCCTGGCCAATCACGGCGGGGGCAACGCCCTGCGGCGCGTTCACGGGCTGGCCTCGACCTGATCCAGCCGCACCGGTGGCGTGCCGATCCCGGTAGAGGTTTCGTACCAGAAACGCTGCAACAGGTTGCCGGCCACTTCGCGCCGGTAAGCCGCACTCGCCCGCAGATCGCTCATCGGTGTCAGCTCGGTCAGCAACGCGACCTGCGCCCGTGCGCAGGTCGCCTCACTCCAATCCTGTCCTTCCAGCACCGCCTCGGCACCCGGCGTGCGCAGCGGAATGGCCGCCATGCCGCCCCACGCCAGCCGCGCCTGGATGATCCTGCCGCCGGCATCCAGGTCGAGACGGAACGCGGCACAGACGGCGGTGATGTCCTGATCGAAACGCTTGGATACCTTGTAGCAGGCAAGCCGGGATCGCGCCGGCACTGGCACTGGCACTGGCACTGGCACCAGCACGCTGCGCACGAATTCGCCGGCCGTCAGCACGGTACGCTGGTATCCGAGATAGAACGCGGCCAGTGGCACGATCCGCACATCGGCGCCACACTGCAACTCGAGCCGGGCATCCAGGGCCAGCAGCAGGGGCATGGCATCACCAATTGGCGAACCATTGGCGACATTGCCCACCAGGGTTCCGGCATGACACACGGTGGGAGACGCAAACCGGCGGGCCAGGTCTGCCACCTCCGGATAAAAAGCCTGCAGCGCCGGCCAGGCCCTGGCATGGGTGACAGCGGCGCCGATATGCAGGCAGCCATCGCGCACTTCCAGCACCTGCAGTTCGGCCACGCGATCCAGATGCACCAGATGGGGCAGCGACCGTCCCAGCTTGGTGATCCACAGGCCGATATCCGTGGCGCCTGCCAGCACCCTGGCCGCGGGATCGGCCTGCAGCGCAGCGCCCAAGGCGGCCAGGGACCGCGGTGCCTGGACACGTCCGCCGCCAGCGCTGGCGGGTGCCTGATAATCGAGAGCCGGATGCGCGGCCAGCGCCGTCAGTGCCGCGCGCCAAGGGGTGCGGTCGCGCCGGCGTGCCGGTGCCTGCCAGGCAGCCTGCGCCGCCGCCAGGATCGGCCGGTAACCGGTGCAGCGGCACAGGTTGCCCGCCAGGGCGTGGCAGAGGCCGGCATGGTCCGGCAGCGTCGGCTGATTCTCATAGAGATGGAACAGGCTCATCACAAACCCTGGCGTACAGAATCCGCACTGCGCCCCGTGGCACTCCACCATGGCCTGCTGTACCGGATGCAATCCCTCCACCGGGTCGGCCAGATCTTCCACCGTCAGCAGCAGCCTGCCATCCAGCATGGCGAGCAGATGGATACAGGCATTCACCGAGCGCAGGGCCACACCGCCGGGCGCTGCGGGATCAAGGGAGCCGATCACCACCGTGCAGGCCCCGCAATCCCCTTCGTTGCACCCTTCCTTGGTACCCAGGGCACGCTGGCTCAGCCGCAGCCACTCGAGCACGGTGGTGGTGGCCGCGACGCCTTCCACCATCTGCACCTGGCCCCGATACAGAAAGCGGATCGGAGTGGCAGTTGCTGGCTGCCCGTTCACGCGCCGGCCTCCCAAAACCCGCGATGGGCCAGCGCGGCTTCGTCCGCAAGGCACGGTCCGACCACTGCCGTGGCGCGCTGTCCGGCGGCGAACACGGTCCGGCAGGGCAGCGACAGCGTCGGGTTTTCCGGATGATTTCCGGTCAGCGTCAGCAGATCCGTCTCGGCCAGGCCGTACACCACCCGTCCGATTCCGCACCAGTAAATGGCACCCGCGCACATCGCGCACGGTTCGGCGTTCGTATACAACGTCGCCTGCGCGAGTTCGGCCGGGCCAGCGGCGCGGGCCGCCGCAGCAGCGGCAAGCCGCTCGGCATGACAGGTAGGATCGCCCGCTGGCGGCATCGATGCGTTGATGGCCTCGGCCAAGGGATTGCCATCGGCGCCCACCACCCGGGCGGCGAAGGGATGGCGGCCCTGCCGACGCGCCTCCAGAGCCAGCACAAAGGTGGCGCGCAGCTGCACGGCATCGGCAGCAGCGAGGGCAACACCCGGGTTCTGGGAAGGGGTCATCGGCAGCCTCTCGGGGCAATCAGGTGATCCTGCATTGTTCCAGAGCGCAGGCGCTCCTGCGCGTAACGATAACCGAATAACCCCCATGTGGTTTCCCTGATGGGCGGAACGTGTAACGCTTGTTACAGTGCAACAATCCGTGCAGGCCACGCTGGCCCGCCACCTTCTGGAGAACGCCATGCCCTTTTCCTTGCACCGCCTGATCTCCCTGCGCGCCCTGCGTCGATCGGCCTGTTTCGCGTTGGCCGGTGTTCTGGCCACCGGCGCGGTTGCGGTGGCCGATGAGCCACTGAAGGCGGGGTTCATCTACATCGGTCCCACGGGCGACCACGGCTGGACCTATGCGCATGACCAGGGGCGGAAGGCCGCCGAGGCCAAATTTGCAGGTAAGGTGCAGACCTCGTTCATCGAGAATGTGCCGGAAACGGCCGATTCGGAGCGGGTGATCCGCGATCTGGCGCAGAAAGGCACGAGGGTGATCTTTGCGACGTCCTTCGGCTACATGAACCAGATGGAAAAGGTGGCAAAGGCCTATCCGAACACCGTCTTCATGCATGCCACCGGTTACAAGACCGCCAAGAATCTGGGCACCTACGATGTCCGGACCTATGAAGGGGCCTACCTGCTGGGGGTAGTCGCCGGCAAAATGACCAAAACCGGAAAGCTCGGTGTGGTGGCGTCGATTCCGATTCCCGAAGTGATCCGCAATATCGACGCCTTTACCCTGGGCGCGCGCAGCGTCAACCCGAAGGTGACGACCCGTGCGGTCTGGGTGAACAGCTGGTTCGATCCGGGCAAGGAGCGCGAGGCCGCGCTGGCGATGATCTCGCAGGGTGTCGACGTGCTGATGCAGAACACCGATTCGCCGGCCGTGGTGCAGACTGCCCTGGAAAAAGGGGTGATGGCCTTTGGCTGGGATTCGGACATGAGCAAGTTTGGCGGCAAGGCACATCTGGCCGCTTCCGTTCTGAACTGGTCGGTGATCTACGAAACGGTGCTGGGTGACGTGCTGGCCAACCGGTGGAAAACCACGCAGTACTGGTGGGGCGTGAAGGAAGGTGCCGTGAACATCGAGGACTTCGGTCCGGCAACCCCGGCCGACGTGAAGAAACTCGCTGAAGAACGGCGGGATGCGATCAAGGCTGGTAAGCTGCATCCGTTCACCGGCCCGATCAAGGATCAGACCGGCAAGGAACTGGTCGCAGCCGGCAAGACCCTGGATGACGGCTATCTGCACGGCATGAATGTCTATGTCGAAGGGGTGGAAGGTTCCATCCCGAAGTAAGCGATCCACCATGGCGATCGCCGACCTGGGCGCCGTGTTGCGCGGCGCCCCGAAAGTGGAACTGCACATTCACATCGAGGGCTCGCTCGAGCCCGAGATGACGTTTGCCTTGGCCCGGCGCAACGGCATCACGCTGCCCTACGCCGATGTTGCCGCGCTGCGCGCCGCCCAGCAGTTCACCGACCTGCAGTCGTTTCTCGACCTCTACTACGCCTGCACGGCCGTGCTGCGCACGGCGGAAGACTTCCAGGACCTGATGCTGGCCTATCTGGCCCGCGCCGCTGCTGATGGTGTGGTTCGGGCGGAAATCTTTTTCGATCCACAGGTGCATGCCGAACGCGGGGTGGCGATGGCCACCGTCATCGGCGGCCTGACGGCGGGGCTGCGCGAAGGCCAACGGCAACATGGCGTCGAAGGCGCCCTGATCCTGTGCTTCCTGCGCCATCTGAGTGAGGCTGAGGCCGAGCAAACCCTGCAGCAGGCCCTGCCCTTCCTGGACCAGATTGCCGGTTTCGGTCTGGACAGCGGCGAGGCCGGCAATCCCCCCGGAAAATTCAGCCGGGTGTTTGCTGCCTGCCGCGCCCTCGGCAAACCGGTGGTGGCCCACGCCGGGGAAGAGGGACCGGCGGCCTACGTGCGCGATGCCATCGATGTTCTGGGGGTACAGCGCATCGATCATGGTATCCGCGCCATCGAAGATCCGGCCTTGGTGCAGCGGCTGGCAGCCTTGCAGATGCCGCTCACGGTCTGTCCGCTCAGCAACCAGCGCCTGCAGGTCTCCCCCGACCTGCGCGAGCATCCCCTGCCCCAGCTGCTCGCCGCAGGCGTGTGTGTCACCGTCAACAGCGATGACCCGGCCTACTTCGGTGGCTATCTGAACGCCAATATCGCAGCGGTCCAGGCTGCCACGCCGTTGACGGCACACCAGTGGCTCACCATCATCAGCAACAGCTTTCAGGCCAGCCTGCGGGATGACGCCTGGAAGGCGGCATGGCAGGCACGGCTGGCCGCGCACTTTGCCGAGGGGGGAATGCTCCCCGCCGAGGCCCGGTCGCGCTGACGCTCAGCGATATCCGCCGGCAGCCCAATCGCGCAGCAGCTGTCGTTCGGCTTCGGTGATGCCGGTGACGTTGCCCATCGGCATGGCCTGCGCGTAGCCGGCCTGCTGCACCACCCGGGTGGCATTGGCGCGGATGTGCGCCTCGGTGTCCAGCATCACCCCGAGCGGTGGTGCCGGGATCAGCCGCGGCTGTTCAGCATGGCAGGGCACGCAACGGGCCTCCAGCACCGGCCGTACCTGGGTCAAGGTGGGCGCCGTGCTGCCGGCCTGCAGCCCAGCTGGCCGCGCGATGGTGAATGCCACGACCAGCAGCGCGATCGCGCCGCCGGGATATTGCCAGGCCAGGCGGCCCTTGTGCCGCAGATTGAAGAAATGGCGGATCGCCACCGCTGCCACCAGGATCAGCGCAAGGATCACCCAGGCGTGTTTGCTGCCATAGGTGAAGGCATAGTGGTTGCTGATCATGCAGAACAGCACCGGCAGCGTGATGTAGTTGTTGTGCACACTGCGCTGCTTGCCGCGTTGTCCGTGCACGGGGTCGGGCGGCAGGCCGGCGCGGAGGGCGGCGACCACCTTGCGCTGACCTGGAATGATCCAGAAGAACACATTGGCACTCATCGTCGCCGCCATCATCGCGCCCACATGCAGATAGGCCGCGCGTCCGGGAAATACCTGCAGCAAGCCCCAGGCCACGGCCAGCACGAAGGCCAGATAAACGACACCGAACAGCAGCTGGCTGCGCTTGCGCAACAGGCGGCACAGCACGTCGTAGACCACCCAGCCGCCCGCCAGCACGGCGAGTGACAGGGCGATGCTCTGCGCGGGCGTGGCTTTCCACAGGCCGGGATCGGCCAGCAGGGCCGGTGCCTGCGCGTAATAGAGCACGCAGAGCAGGAAGAAGCCGCTGAGGAAGGTGCTGTAGGACTCCCAGTAGAACCAGTGCAGCGAAGCCGGCAGTTCCGGCGGACCGAGTGGATATTTCTGGGCGTTGTAAAAGCCGCCACCATGCACCGACCAGATCTGCCCATACACGCCGCGCGCCTTCGCCGCGGGATCGGTGACTGGCTCCAGGCTGTCGTCGAGCCAGACGAAGTAGAACGACGAGCCGATCCAGGCAATCGCCACAATCACGTGCAGCCAGCGGCCCAGCAAGCCCAGCACTTCCAGCAGATATCCCGTGTCCATCAGCTGCCCCGATAGGAAGACCAGCTCCAGGGCGAAACCAGGAGCGGCACGTGATAGGAAAGATCGCCCGCCGCGATGCCAAAACGCAGCACCACCACATCCACAAACGCGGGATTGGCCAGTGTCACCCCGATCGCCCGAAAGTAGTCGCCTGCCGCAAATGCCAGCTCGTAGGTACCCGGCAGAAGGTCGTCGCCCACCAGCAGTGGTGCATCGGTGCGACCGTCGGCATTGGTCACCCCCTGGCCGCGTGCGGTGCGTGTGATGCCGTCGGCGGCGAGCTGCACCAGGCTCCAGGCCACACCGGCTGCCGGTTTTCCATGGGCGGTGTCGAGCACATGGGTGGAAAGCTTGCGCATGAAAGGAAGGTCCTCAGGTCGGGCTCGGACGCAGATGCGCGCCGAGTTCTGTCACGGTAGCAGTATAGGGAAGCGCGCCCGCGCTTCCGAGTCGGTGCTGCCACATAGGGGGTATCTGACCAGACGCATAGGCGGCCTGGCGGCGCTCCGCGACGGGCCTGCTTATGTGCATTCCGCGAATCTGGCTATGGCAGTCCATCCATTGCAGCCCAAGGGGCGGTTTCGCCAGACTAGGCATTCCGATTTTACGACCGGGCAGCTGCCGCCGCCCCTCACCGCCATGCCGTCCTCGCGTCTGACCCCACAAGAACTCCAGCAGCTGTCCTACGAAGACTTCATGCAGCGGTTCGGCGGCGTGTACGAGCATTCGCCCTGGGTTGCCGAACGCACGTGGCCAGCACACCCGTTTTCCAACCGCTCCGCGCTGGCGCTGGCCATGGCGACCACCCTGGCGGCCGCCGACCACGCCGAGCAGCTGGCCCTGATTCGCGCCCACCCGGAACTGACCGGGAAGGCAGCCGTGCACGCCAGCCTGACTGCCGAATCGGCGCGTGAGCAGCGTGGTGCGGGACTGGACGCCTGCACACCTGCAGAGTTCGAGGAGCTGCATGCCCTGAATCAGGCCTATCACCTGCGCTTCGGCTTCCCTTTCGTGGTCGCGGTGACCGGACTGGGGCGCGCGGAAATTCTGGCGCAACTGGCCACCCGCGTCACCAGCCAACCCGAGGAAGAATTCACCACGGCGCTGGCGCAGATCAACCGGATTGCGGGTTTCCGGCTGCAAGCCCTGATCGCCGACTGAGCCGGCAGCCGCGTTACTGCAGCCGTAGCGCCCGGCTTTCCTGCATAGACGACACGATCGACTCGCGAAACCAGCGGCATTCATCGGAATAGTGCGTGCGGTCGTGCCAAAGCAGGTAGTAGGGTACGGCCGGAAAGGGCAGCGGTGGCTGCCGGACCACGAGCGGCAGGGTGCGGGTGTGATGCTCGGCGAAGCGGCGCGGCGCCGTGAAGACCAGGTCGGTATTCAGCAGCATGCAGGGTGCCAGATGGAAATAGGGCACCCACGTGACGATGTTGCGTTTCAGGCGTTCACGCGCCAGGAAGGTATCGATCACACCGCGCTGCCCGACCGAATACGGTGTCGGGGCGACATGTTCTGCCGCCAGGAACTGTTCCACGGTCATCTCGCCACTGGCCAGCGGGTGCCCTTCCCGCATCAGCACCACCATTTCGTCTTCAAACAGCGGCGTGATGCGCAGGTATTCCGGCGGGCTGGGCCAATTGCCGATCACCAGGTCGAGACGGCCGGATTCGAGGGCGCTGGCGTAATCGCCATCTGCCCCAAGCGAGTGAAACACCATCTGCGCTGCTGGGGCGGCCACGTGCAGCCGTCGCACCATTTCGCCAATCTGCACCCCGTTCAGATAGTCCGGCATGGCGATGTTCAGGCTGCGGCGCGATTGGGCTGGATCAAAACGCACCTGCCGCAGGGCGATGGTTTCAATCTGCTCCAGGGCAATCCGCACCGGATCGAGCAAGGATGCCCCCCGTTCGGTCGGGGTCATGCCATTGCGGCTGCGCACCAGCAGCTGATCGCCGGTGAGATCGCGCAGACGCCGTAACGCCACACTGACGGCAGGCTGGGACTGGTTCAGCCGACGGGCCGCACGCGAGACACTGTTTTCGGTCAGCAGGGCATGCAGCACGCGCAACAGATGAACGTCCAGGGAATCCCACAAATTGCTGGCCATCGCACGGTATCTCCCTCAGGGTTTGCGAGGATTATTCGATATTGCATATACCCTTGCCTACCAAGCAAATACCGTGCTCACCAAGCTTCATTGACAAATCAGCAGATTACAAATCATCAACCCGCACGGCGGCACGCCCCTGCGACGATGCTGGTGCAATCGGGGGATTGGCGCGTCAACACGGTGCACCCGCTGGCAGGCTGAATGCCAGTCGCTGCGCATGCCCCGCCGGCCGCACCTCCAGGCGCGCGTCGATGCGTTCGCGCAGCTCGGTGACATGCGAGATGATGCCCACCAGGCGGCCCTCGCCTTGCAGGTCGATCAGGGTGCGGATGGCGAAATCCAGACTTTCCGGATCCAGGGTGCCAAAGCCCTCGTCGATGAAAAGGGTATCGAGGTGAATGCCACCACTGCGCGACTGCACCACCTGGGCCAGCCCCAGCGCCAGGGACAGCGCGGCCAGGAAACCCTCGCCCCCAGACAGGGTGGCAATCGGCCGGGCCGTGCCGGTTTCGCCATCGAGCACTTCCAGATCCAGTCCGCCCGCCCCCCTGCCCTGGGCATTGCCATCCAGCCGACGCAGGGCGAAGCGCTGGCGGCTCATTTCCAGCAGGCGCTGCGATGCGGCCTCGAGCACTTCGTCCAGCAAGGTGGCCAGCACATACCGGTGGAACGACAACTTGCGCGGGTTGTGCCCATCTGCAACTTCGGCGAGACGGCCCAGCACGTTGAACCGGGTTTCCAGCTGCGCCTGCCGTGCCGCCAGGTCGTGCAGCTGTTGCCCGACCGCAGCCAGCCGCTCCAGATCCAGGCGTCGGCGCTGCAAGGCTTCCTCGGCCTGCCGGACGCCGTCGATCGCCGCAGTGGCGGCCGCCTGCAGGGCATCGAGGTCGGGTTTGGCCACACCTTGCACCAGAGCCCGGGTGCGCTCGACCTCGCTGACAGCGGCAGCCAACGCCTGCTGGTGCTGGTCACGGGCACGCTCCAGCGCTGTTACGGCGGCCGTCTCCAGGGTGGCGGCGTGCGCCTGGTCCGCGCTGGCAAATCCGGCGGCCTGCAGTGCCGCGGATACCCGACGGGCCATCGCCTCGCCCTGCGCCTGCAGGTGCGCCTGCTGACGGGTGGCCTCCTGCAGACGGACCGAGACCTGCGCCAGCGCCAATGTCGCCGCACGTTCGCGCTCCTGCGCCTGATTCCAGGTCGCTTCCAGGTCGATGCAACTGGCCCGCGCCCGCGCGAGCGCGGTGGCCAGCGCCTGTGGCGCGCGCAGTTGCGCGGGCAGCTGCTGCTCGAGTTGCTGCCGGGCCACGGTGGCCTGCAGGAGCGCCTGCCGGTGCTGCTCCACGGCGCTCTGTCCATCCGTTAGGGCAGCCTGCAGGGCATCGCGCTGCGCAGCCCGCTGGGTCAAGGTCGCCTGCAGCGCTGGCAGTTGTGCGATGCGGATCTGCAGGGCCGCCAGTTCGGCATTCTGGTCGCGGACGCGAGCCGCGCAGGATGCCAGGGTCAGGCCGTCAGGATTACCTGGCGCGCCAAGTGTTGCCAGCTGATCCTGTTGCGCCCGGGCTGCCGCCAGACGGAGCGCCGCCGCCTGCGCCTGCGCCTGCGCCTGTTGCAACGCGAGCAGGGCCTGGGCCTGGGCCTCGCGTGCCTGACGCAGGACCTCTTCACTGACCCAGTCACCGCCAGCCTGCGCCTTTGCCGGATGGTCGGTGGCACCACAGACGGGGCATGGCGCCCCTTCCGGCAGCGCGTCCGCCAGCCGGGCGGCATGGCCGGCATCCCAGCGCTGCAGGACATCCTCCAGCCGCGCTTCGGCAGTGCTGTGGTCGCGCTGCGCGGCCTGCAGGCGCGCCTGCGCACGCTCCCCCGTTGCGGCGGCTTCCTGACCGGCTTTGGCAACGTCTGCCTCGGCCTGCAGGTGCTGCAACTGTAGTGCCGTGAGCTGCACGGCAGCGGTCAGGGCGCGGTGCTGGTCAGCCGCCTGGCTGGCCTCCTGCACAGCCTGGGCGGCCTGGTCGTAAGCCAGTCCGCTGCGCAGCAGCGATTGTTGCGTATGGTCGAGCGTGGCGACACTGGCGGCCTCGTGGGCACGCGCAGCCTGCTCCTGCGCCAGCAATCCCTCGTGTTGCTGCGTCAGCGGTTGTAGTCGTTCAAGCTCCTGCACCTCGCGCAGACGGTCGGGATGCTGCCCGTATTCCAACCGGGCAGCTGCCAGGGCCTGCCTGGCCTGTTCGACCTGCGCTGTGGCACGCGCCTCGGCGCTGGCGGCATCGGTGCGCTGCTGCCCGGCGCGGCGGATCTCGTCGTCGAGGCGCGCCGATTCGGCGAGCACCCCTGCCACCTCGGCCGACCGGCGCGCTGCCGCCAGCTGCTGTTCGCGTCGAGCCTGCGCGGCATCACCGGCCTGCAGGGCCAGCAGGCGCCCTTGCGCCTGGTCGGCTGCCAGCTGGTGCGCCTGCTGCTGCTGGCCCTGCTGGAGCGCCGAGGCAGCCGCCTGCTGCAACGCCCGCGCCTGCCCGACGGCCTGCTGTAGCGGTGCCATGTCCGTCTTGGCCTCTTCCACCGCACTGGCCAATCCGCCCAGGGTGTCCTGTCCGACGGTCAGCAGGGCCCCCTTCTGTTGGTCCTGCAGCGCTGCCACGTCGCTGCGCAGCGTGCCGGCCTGGTCCTTCAGCTGCTGTTCGATGCGCCGGTAAACCGTGCTCTGGAACAGCTGCTCAAAAATCTGTTCGCGGTCGCGCGAACTGGCGGCCAGCAGGTCGCGGAAACGCCCCTGCGGCAGGATCACTACCTGACGGAACTGCTGGTGGCTGAAGCCCAGCAGACGCTGCACCTCGGCACTCACGCGGGTAGGCTGCGACACCACATGAATCCAGGCACCTGCCTCTAGCCGATGAAATTCGGCTTTCGCCGGCTGCTCGGTGCTGCCCTGGCCATCCGACCGCAGACGGCGCCGACGCTGACGCGGCTCGCGCAGGACCTGATATTCCTGTCCGCCCAGCGCAAAATGAAAGACCACCCGTGTGACCAGGTCGAGATCGGCACGATCGCTGCGCAGATCCGTATCGCCGCGCTCGCCGCCCGAGCTCTCGCCATACAAGGCGTAGCAGATGGCATCGAGCAGGCTGGTCTTGCCCGCCCCGGTAGGGCCATGGATCAGGAACAGGGCCGACGCGCCAAGCGGCCGGAAATCGACCTGCTCGGCACCGACGAAGGGGCCAAAGGCCTGCAGGGAAAGCGCCAGCGGCCTCATGCCTCGCCCTGCCCTGACGACGCGAGCTGGCCCTGTGCCAGCAGCTCGGCCAGCACCGCCATCAGCATGTCCTGCTGGTCGGGCAGCAGCGTCTCGCCGGTGACCTCCGCAAAAAAACTGGCAAACAGCCCTTCCGGCGTGGTGCTCGCCCGGCGCGCGCCACGGGCGCCAGCAGCCCCGGTTTCCTGCAGGATCAGGCGTTCGATGCCCAGCGCATTCGGATAGGTGACGCGCAGACGGGCCATCGGATCGAGCAGTGCCCCCCGGTCGGTGAGACGGGCCACCACGTAGTCATCCCGATCGATCCCATCTGCTGCCGCACATACCTCGGCCAGGGTTCCGGTCAGCAGGTGCAGGGCATGCAGGGGCGTGATCGGCAGCGCCGTGATTTGCGGCAGCTGGCCGCGCGCGAGTTCCACCAGCGAGACCGACTTTGCCCCGCCGATCTCGGATACCGAGTAATGCAGCGGCGAGCCGGCATAGCGCATGCGACCACCGCCCAAGGTTTGCGGGCGATGCAGGTGACCCAGGGCAACGTAATCGAAACCTGCAAAAATCTCGCCGCCGATTGCGCCACTGCCGCCCACGCTCAGGGGGCGTTCGGAGGTGCTCTCCGTGCCGCCGGTGACAAAGGCATGGGCGACCAGTACCGCCAGGCTGTCTGCCGGGTGGGCCGCCAGCACGGGCGCCAAGGCGAGGCGCATGGCACCGGCATGCCCAAGGGATTCCGGATGCTCGAACTGGCTGCGCACGGCGCCCGGTTCAGCATAGGGCAGCGGATAAATCCAGGCCGATTCCTGCCGGGTGACGAGCGGCACGCCACGCACCGGCTGAGCGGCCGGACCCGCGATATGAAGTCCGGCCGGTTCGAGCAGCCGGGCGCCAAAGCCCAGGCGCTCGCCGCTGTCGTGGTTGCCGGCAATCATCACCACCGGAATGGCGAGACCGTGTACCAGGCGGGCCAGCGCGTCATCCAGCAGGGCCACCGCTTCCGGTGGCGGCACCGCGCGGTCGAACACATCCCCGGCAATCAGGATGGCATCGGGCCGGCAGTCATGCGCCATGCCGACGATCTGGTCGAGCATGTGCGCCTGATCCGGCAACAGGGAGCGGCCGTGCAGCTGGCGCCCCAGGTGCCAGTCAGAAGTGTGCAGCAGGCGCATGGCAGAGGTATCTCACCCAGGATTGAGAAAACCGGCAGTGTCCCATGCGGCAGGCTCAGGGCGTGAGCCCGTCCCGACGGCGCTGGCGGCGAACGGCCTCCAGCGCTTCGCACAGGGTTGGCGCCAGTTCCAGCAGCCGGGGCCCGGCCCGGCTCAGGCGGTCACCATCGAGCAGCAGCAGATGACCGCCGGCGACGGCACGCAGCTGCGGAAAGCCACGCCAGCGTTCGAAGATCCATCCGGCCTCAGCCGGCTGACCGGCGCTCAGGATCACCTCGGGATCGGCCGCCAGTACCGCCTCTGGGTCGACCGTGGGCGCCAGCAGGTGGGCATCAGCAAACAAGGGCTGCCCGCCGCACAGGCGGATCAGGTCGCTCGCCGGTTGCGCCCCATTCAGGGTGATCAGCGGTTGTGCCCAGACCTGGTAGAACACGCTGACCGGCGCCCGCTGGCGATAGCGCTGACGCAGCTCCGTCACCTGATGACGCATGGCACCCGCCGCTGCCGTCGCGGCGCGGTCTTCACCGAGCAGATGACCCAGGCGCTCCAGACTGGTGGCGATTGCCTCGATGGTCTGCGGCTCGCTCTGGAAAACCGCAATGCCCTGACGCTGCAAGGCCAGGGTCACCGCTGGTGACAGGGCGCTGCGCCAGGCCACGACCAGATCGGGTTGCAGGGCAAACAGCGCCTCGAGGTCGATCCGGTTGGCATCACCCAGCTGCGGCAGTTGCCGCGCTGCCGGCGGATAGTCAGAAAAGCGCGAAACGCCGACGATGTGGCCCGCACCGCCGGCAGCGTACAGCAGCTCGGTGGCGTGCGGCGCAAGACTCACCACCCGCCGGGCGGGCAGCGGCAGACGGATCTGGATGCCCAGGTCGTCCAGCGCAATCACGTCGGCCCGGACTCCTGGCGCTGCCAGCAGGACAGCCAGGGGCAGCAGGACGGACAGGAGCAGAACGGACAGGCACCGCGGAGCCGACCGGCGATTCGACCGGCGCTGCTTGCCGGGCACCTGACCCTGGTGAGGGTTCTGCGTCATCGCCTGATCCGGCCGGCGTCCGCCGGCAACACCGCAGCACCAGCGGAAGCCGCTGGCAGAAAATACCGGCTGCCGGCATGCCACACCTCATCCAGCGCGAGGCCAAAGACACCACCCAGCGTATCGGCGCGCAGCTGCTGTTCGACCGGACCAGCCGTGGCGGTGCCGTCGGGATGGAGCAGGATCACATGGGTGGCAAAAGCGGCCGCCTGGTTCAGGTCATGCAGGCTACACAGCACGGCGACCCCCGCGAGGCTGCGCGCCTGCAGGTGACCGAGCAGCGCCGTCTGATTGGCAAGATCGAGGTGGTTGAGCGGCTCGTCCAGCAGCAGCAGTGGCGTCTGCTGGGCGAGAACGGTGGCGAGGGCCACCCGTTGCCGCTCGCCCCCGGACAGGCTGGACAGGCGTCGGTCGGCATAGGACTGCATGTGCACGGCGGCGAGTGCGTCCACCACCACTGCCTGATCTGCTGCCTCCGGCGCGGTCAGCCCTGCCTTGCCACGCCAGGGATGGCGGGCCGAGAGCACCTGTTCGCGCACCAGACTGTCGAAGGGTTCGGCGTTGTCCTGCGGCAGGAAGGCCCGATGGCGCGCGGCAGCGATGGGCGTCCAGTCCGCCAGCGCCCGCCCCTGATAGGCCAGGCTGCCGGCTGCCGGCGCCCGCAGTCCGAGCAGCGTCTCGAGCAGGAAGGTCTTGCCGCTGCCATTCGGTCCCAACAGCCCCCAGCGTTCTCCCGCCCGCAGTTCCAGATCGAGGCAGCGCACCAGCACCCGGGCTGCCGTCCGCACCTGCAGCGATCGGGCTTCGAGCAAGGCTACCGTCTGGCCCCCCTCGGTCATCTGCGCTCCTGTCGCAGCAGCCACAGAAAGGCAGGCACCCCGAGCAACGCCATCATCACCCCGACTGGCAGTTGTACCGGTTGCAGCAGGGTACGGGCAACGCTGTCCGCCGCGCTCACCAGGCAACCGCCAAGCAGCGCACTGGCCGGAAGCACCACCCGTTGGTCATGGCCGAACAGGCGGCGCGCCGCATGCGGAATGATCAGGCCGACAAAACCGATGGTACCTGCCGTGGTGACCGCCAAGGCCGTTGCCGCTGCCGCCAGCAGATGCAGCTGCCCCTGCCGGCGCGCCACCGGAACACCCAGGGCAAATGCGGCAAGACTGCCACGCAGCAGGATGTTCAGATCGGCGGCAAGGCGCCCGGTACAGGCCAGCAGCACGAGCAGTCCGACAGCTGCGGGTTGCCAGGCCTGCACCCCCTCGAGATCGCCCATCAACCAGAACAGCATGCCGCGCAGGCGGGCTTCGGGAGCCAGCGTCAGGATCAGGGTGACCAGAGCACCCCAGCCGGCGGCCATCACCACGCCCGTCAGCAACAGGGTGTTGGCCTGGATGGCCGATGCTCCAGCCACGCTCACCCGCCGCGCCGGCCCACGCTTGCGCCAACGATCGTTGCGCATGGGCCAGAGGATCAGGACCATGGCAAGCATCGCTCCGGCCAATGCGCCGGCTTTCACGCCGAGCAGGCCAAGGCCGCTACTGATGGCCAACAGCGCGCCGACGGCAGCGCCACCAGAAATGCCAAGCACGTAGGGCTCGGCCAGCGGATTGCCCAGCAGGATCTGCATCAAGGCGCCGGCCACCGCCAACAGTCCGCCGGTGGCAAAGCCGGCAAGGACGCGTGGCAGGCGCAAGGTGAGCAGGATCAGGGTCGGGCCATCGGGCGGGCCCGGCAACTTGCCCAGCGCCAACAGCAGCGCCTGGAAAACCGCGCGTAGGCCTATGGCAACCGACCCAGTCAGACAACCCGCAACAATCACCAGCATCGACAAGGCCAGCAGCAGGGGCAAGGCCCAGGCTGCCGCGCTGCCCCGCGTGTCCGCCACCCCTTCGTCGGCGCGTGCGGATCGGCCGATCATGGCTGGGCCTGGATCTCCGCATGGTCATGCGCCAGCACGAACCGGACTGGAACATCCAGCGTTGCCGGCACCGCACCACCCTGGCGCAGTGCTGGCCGGAAACGCCAGGCCTGCAGCGCCGTCAGGGCAGCAGCATCGAGGTCAGCGTAGGAACTCGAGCGCAGCAGGTGAATGTCGGCCGGCAGCCCGCTGGCGGCCACCAGCACCCGAACCACGGCCAGGCCCTCCTGGCCCAGGGCCCGGGCACGCGCAGGGTACGGTGGCAGAGGCGTGAGCGCATACGCGACTGCCTGGTCGGCCCCCTCCCCGGAGGCATCCCGTCGAGGGTCATTGGGGCGCGCAACACTCTGGATTGCCCGCCGCCCGGCGTCGCCCGCCGATGCCTGCGTCGCGGCGAGGGCTGCCGTGGCCGGGGGCAAGGCAGACGCTGGCTCGGTCACGGCTTGTGTCCCCGCCGCTGGGCTCGCTGGTGCGCTCGCCGGCTCCGGTGCCGGTGCCTGTGCTTGACCGTGCGCCGTTGCCGGTGCCTGCACAGTTGCCGGTTCGACGGCCGATGCCGGTGCCGGCTTGGCGGCGGCGAACGCGCCAGCAGCCCCGGCGGCAGCCGTTGGCGAGGACGGGCGCGCGAACGGGACCACTGACAAGGCGGCCAGATGCACAGCAGGACGCGCGCGGTGCAAAAGCGCGGCCGGTGCTGCGGCCGGTACTACCGCCGGTACGGCGGGCACTACCGTCGCTGGACGCCAGTCCACGACCAACTCCAGGGTTGCCGGCGGGACGGGGGCGGAATTCGCAGCCGTCTGATCGGCGCGCAAGGCCATCGCCGTCGCGCCATTCAGTCCGCCCGGCTTGGGAGATGCCTGCAGGGTGAGCATGCTGGCGCCAAACGCCAACACCCCGACATGGGCCACCGCCGAGGCTGTCCAGCACCAGTGCAGGGGGCGCAGGCTCAGCATGTCACGGCGCCTGCCAGGTCAATGTCGCGAACACGTTGCTGCCGGCCGTGTTGTAACCCTGCGCCAGCGTGTACGCATGGTCGAGCACATTGTTCCAACGCAGGTCGACGTGCCAGTCCGCGCCCAGCCGGTGACCCAACACCAGGTTCAGCAGGGCGTAACCTCCCATGCGGCTGGCAGCTTGCTGGTCGGGCGAATCGAATCGGGGACCAGTGGCCTGAATTTCCCCAGACATCTGCCAGCCGGCCAACGCCGTGCTGGCCCGGGCGCTGGCGAAACGGGTGGCGCTGCGTTGCAGCTGCAGCCCGGTCTGCGCATCGACCGGATCCTGCCAGGTGGCGTGCAGATCCAGGCGCAAACCCTCGACGCGACCGGCGTAGCTGGTTTCCAGACCGCGGGTGCGCGCCGAGGCGACGTTGAACGGGGCACCGGCAAAGGTGGCCGGATCGGTGACCACAAACACGATCAGGTCATGCACCCGGTTGTCGAAGGCAGTGATCACGAAATGCTGTTCGCCAAGGTCAACGTTCACGCCCAGTTCGTGGTTGCGGGAATGCTCGGGTTGCAGGGCCGGATTGCTGAAGCCGGGGTAGTAGAGGTCGTTGAAGGTCGGCGCATGGAAGCCGGCGCCATAACTGGCCCGCACGCGCCATACCGGCGAGAACCGGTAGCCATACCCCAGCGACCCGCTGGTCACGCCACCAAACTGGCTGTTGTCTTCCCGGCGCAGGTTGGCGCGCAGACCGTGTGCGCCGACATCACCGGCGTAGCCTGCAAAGAGGGCCCGGTTGCTGCGCTCCGTGGCCGAAAATGCGGTATCGCTGACCACCTGGTCGTGCTGGTATTCCAGCCCGCCAATCAGGCGACCATAGGGCACCGTGACCGTGTTCTGCCAACTGGCCTGGCGCTGGTCGGTCTCAAAGAAGCCCGGAAATGCTCCGCCGGAAAACGAGTGATCGCGACTGACGCCGGCCTGCAGGCGACTGGTCCAGCCGGCCAGGATCTGATCATCGCTGCGCAGGCTGCTTTGCCAGAGACTCTCGCGGTTGAAGTTGTCGCCACCGGCACCCGCATCGAAGTGGGTGACCGAACGGGACCGCAACAGGCTGAGCTGCAGGTGATGCCCCTCGGCCTCAGTCCAGCCCAGCTTCACATCAGTGTCGAGATTGCGGTAGGGGTCTTGCCCCAGATTGAAGGGGTTGTAGGTAAAGCTGCCAGCGGCGGGATTGGTGGCACTGAAACCCGCCGTCGAGAGGTAACCGGCAGCAAGGCTGTAATCCAGCGCGCCCGCCTTGCCGGCGTGGAAAACGTCGCCGCGCTGGGTGTCATAGCTGCCCACCCCCAAGCCCAGCTGGGTGGTTTCGGCCGGTTGCGCACCGCGGGTGAAAATCTGGATGGTGCCGCCGACGGCGTCCGAACCGTACAGGCCGCTGAGGGGGCCGGGCACGATCTCGATGTGATCGATCAGGCTAACCGGCAGGTGCTCGATCGCGGTCGTGCCGCTGGTCGCAGAATTGATCCGCAGGCCGTCCACCAGCACCAGGGTGTGCGTGCTGCTGCCTCCCCGGATCGAGACACTGCTTGGCTGACCCGGTCCGCCGGTGGTCGTGACTTCCACGCCGCCGTATTGCCGCAACACATCGGGCAGCGACATCTGACCTGCCGCTGCCAGGTCTTCCGCCGTGATCACCCGCACCGCCGACAGGCTGCTTGCCGCCGTTTCCGACAGCCGGTTGGCGGTGACCACCAGTTCGGTGCCTTGTGCCACGGCTTCGTCGGCCAGGGCAACGACGGGCAAGGCCCCCAGACAGGTCAATCCAACCAGACCCGTCAATCCAATCGCGCCCGTCAACCCAGGCAGGCCAGGCCATGCGCGCAAACCCCGCCATCCAGACAGGCGAGGTAATCCAGGCAGGCGAGGTAATCCCTGGTAGATCGGAACCACGCCACGCTCCGATCGTGCGGCGGTCGCACCCGCCGCACGGGCCATGGATGGCACGAAGTTCCCCAATCGTTCGCTCAACCGCATGTCCGTTCCAGCGTTGCCCCATCGCGCCGAACACGATGTCAGACCTGTTGCCGTCGGCAAGACACCGTCACCTGCGGTGGCAGACCGCGGTTCCGGCATCCGTTCGGGGAGGGCAAGGGGCGGACCGACAACCGTGAGGCAGGGCGGTGCTGATCGGAATGCTGCAGGATCAGAACGCCGTAGTCCGGAAAACAATAGTCCGGAACTCAGATGTTTCCGGCCGGGCCCGACAGGCTGCTGACCACCTCCGGCCGCCCTGCGCGACGCGTGAAGTGTATGCATCCAGGGCCGGTATACGGACTGACGGGGGGAGCACGCTGCTCCGGCCATCCGCGCCTTCCCAGGAGATCCCAGTGGCATCTTGCGGACAGCTTGACCCGATCACCGTTGCGAGGGCAGTGCCGGCATTGCAGGAAGATCTCCTGCGCACCGGCTTCCCGTTTAACCTGCCGCCCCTGCTGCGGACGTCAGGCACCATGAACGCTGCTGTATCGCCAGTTAAGCATGACACCGGCAAGGGCGCAAGGCACGGCGCCGCGCTGTGCCCGGTCAGCGATCATCGCAGGCAAGCGCTACGCCCGACAACGGCAGCAGTCCGTGTACCTGCCGCGCACGGGCACATTGACCATCGCCGGCCTGTAACTCGCGACACGGCGACGGTCGCTGGTCATACACGGTGCAGCGCACCGACTGGCCAACCGTGCCTTCCAGCGCCGCGCAGCGTGGTTTTGCCTGGTCCGTGCCGCGCAGGCAGGCAAGGACCGCCGTACGCGCCTGCACCAGTTGCGATGGCAGCCCCTCGCCCTCTGCCCAGTAAAACGAGACCCGGAAATGACTGCAGCAGGCACCGCATTGCACGCAGGGCGACGGGATTGGCAACAGCGCTTCTGGTTCCTCCAACGCCATCCCTCCTTCAACATTTGCCAATATCTTTTCACAGCACCGCCGATGCAGACCAGCCCTCTGCCAAGGGGGAGCGCCACTGCGGTAAGCTCGACACCAAGCGCTCGCGCCCCATCCAACCGGACCCAGGACTGCCGCATGTATTTCAACAAGATCCGCCATCCGTCGAATTTCGTCTTTGCCAAGGTGCAGTCCCCGACACAGCTTGTCTTCGGTCAGGATCCGGCCACCCTGACACTGCGCGACCTGGGCGAAGACGTGTTTCACCTGCATCTGCAGGAGCCCCGGCGCTGGCCGATCGATGCCCGGGGCGTGCAGATGCTGGAGGACACCTTCGCCGGGACAGCTTCGCGGTGGCGCTTGCGGTTGGCAAGCGACGGCACGTTGACGGTAGAAGACCCGACGGGTGCAACGGTACTCTCGGGCACGTCTGGCGCCAGCCTTGGGGCCAGCGGCCCGGCCTGGATCGTGCAATGGCAGCGCCCCGAAACCCTCCGCTTTTACGGTCAGGGCGAAAAAACCACCGGCCTGGAAAAGTCCGGACGGCGTACCAAATTCTGGAATGCGGATGTCTGGGCAGACCACGCATGGAGCACGATTGCGGATGGCCAGGCTGATCCGCAGTATGCGGCGATACCCTACCTGCTCGTGCAAACGGCGGGGGGCTGGATCGGCATCCTGGTCGACCATCCGGGCGATGTGTTCATGGATACCGGCTCGAACTGGCATTTTGACGGCCGCAACGACCCCGCCCTGCCCCCAGCTTTCTGGTTCGGCGCAAGCCAGGGACAACCGGCGTTCTATCTGATTGCCGGTGACACGGCGATCGGTGTCACCCGCCGTCTGCAACGCCTGGTCGGCACCACACCGGTGCCCCCCCTGTGGGCGCTCGGCCACCACCAGTGCCGCTGGGGCTACGCCGGCACCCGCGACCTGCAGCGACTGGACGCCGCCTTCACGAACCATGCCTTCCCGAATGACGGGCTTTGGCTCGACATCGACTACATGGACGACTACAAGGTGTTCACCACCAGTCCGAAGCATTTTGGTGATCTGAGCGCAGACCTCGCCACCGTGCAGAAGAACGGCCGTCGCGTGGTGCCCATCCTGGATCCGGGCGTGAAAGTGCAGGAAGGGTACGAGGTGGCCGCGAGCGGCACGGCGGCCAACATCTGGTGCCAGAACGCCGAAGGACAACCCTATGTCGGCTTTGTCTGGCCGGGCCGCACCTGGTTTCCGGATTTCTCCTTGCCGGCCGGCCGGGCCTGGTGGGCCGCATACGCCACCCGCTTCCGGCTGGCCGGGTTTGATGGTGCCTGGCTCGACATGAACGACCCCTCCACTGGTGCTGCGGAAGTCGATGACATGCGCTTCCAACATGGCACGCGCGATCATTGGACCTACCACAACCTGTACGCGACCGGCATGGCCGAGGCCACCCGGGATGGTTTCCTGGCCGCCCGCCCGGACGAACGTCCCTTCCTGCTGGCGCGCAGCGCCGCCACGGGTTCGAGCCGCTACACCGCCGTGTGGACTGGCGACAACGTCAGCAACTGGCATCACCTGCGCACCAGCATCCACTGCACACTCAACCTTGCCCTGTCCGGCATCCCGTTCAACGGACCCGATGTGCCGGGATTCGGCGGCCACGCCGACCGGGAACTGGCGGTGGCCTGGTACAAGAGCGGCTTCCTGTTCCCTTTCCTGCGCAATCACGCCAACGCCGGCACGGTCGATCAGGAACCCTGGGCCTTCGGTGCGGCAGCGCTCGACGTGATTCGCCATTTTGTGCGCCTGCGCTACAAGCTGCTGCCGTACCTGTACCAGCTCTGGCTGGCCCAGCAGGCAGATGGCAGCCCGGTCATGCGCCCGCTGTTTCTGGATCATGTCGGCCCGGCCGAGCTCGCCCTGGATCGCATCGACGATCAGTTCCTGGTCGGCCCGGACCTGCTGCAGGCCCCGCTGGTGCAGCAGGGACAACAGGGCCGTCTGGTGGTCCTGCCTGGCCTGGGGCGCTGGATGGATGCCGGAGATGGCCGGTTTCTCGCGGGCAACCGGGCCATCACCGTGCACAGCCGTGCCGATCACACCCCGCTCTATCTGCGCGAGGGCGCAATCCTGCCCATGCAGCCGGGGGTGCGCACCACACCGGCGAATGACCTTGCCACGATCGAACTCCATGTCATTCTGGGCCGGGATGCCGAACTGGACGCCAGCTTGGAGTACACCGCCGATGATGGCCTGAGCTACGGCTTTCAGCGCGGCGAACGCAGCCGCTACCGCTTCCTGGCCACGCGGACGGGCGACCGGCTCGATGTGCAGGTGGAAACGCTGGAACAGGGCTGGCGCCCGGTCAGCGTGCAGGTGGTGGGCTATGACGGCGTGGACGAGATCCGGCTGCATCGGGCGGGCGACGCCGGGCAACCGGTGCAGCAGACGACAGCCGCCGGCACACTGACCGCGTTGGCCTGGCGATGCAGTGGCGATGCCCTGGCCGCCATCATCGGCGCGGCCGTCACGCTGCCGTGATGGCCAGCACTGCCATGCCGGGGGGCAATCCCTTGCCAGAGGGCGCCGCCATGCCGTGGCAGAACGCCAGCCTGCCCGACGGCATGCGCTGGCCGCTGCGCCTGTACGTGAGCACCTGGGATGTCGACAATGGCGTCTTCCGGGCCCTGGCTGCCACCGCCGGCCCGGGCATCTTTGGCGGGGCCGCAAACCCTGCGGCACCGCGCATAATGGACGACATTCCTCCGATCACCTTGCCCTGAGCGAGGCCAGTGCGACAGGGTTGCGGCCGACGTCTCCGCCGGCAGCCACCCGACGCTGACTGAACTGGAACGCCATGCCGTCCATGTACGACCATCCCCATCTGCTAGCCGACGTTGGCAGCCGGCATGTGCAGTTCGCCCTGGAAGTCGCCCCTGGCGAATTCCGACACCCCTTGCGCCTGCGGTGCGCCGACTTTCCGGAATTGCACCTTGCGGTGACCCGCTACCTGGAATGGCAGCCGCTCGGCCCGGTCCGGCATGCCGCCTTTGCCATTTCCACCCCGGTGGCCGGCGACCAGGTGCGCATGACCAACTATCCCTGGACCTTTTCGATCGAGGCCCTGCGCGAATGCCTTGGGCTGGAGCAGCTGCTGGTGGTGAACGATTTCACGGCGCTGGCCATGGCGCTGCCCTCGCTGCTGCCGCAGGAAATGCGTCAGGTAGGGGGTGGCAATGCGCAGCCGCGCAGCGTGATCGGCGTGCTCGGCGCCGGCAGCGGCCTGGGCGTCTCGGGCCTGATTCCGGCGGCAGATGGCTGGATCGCGCTTGGCACCGAGGGCGGCCACGCGAGCTTTGCCCCGTCTGACGAACGGGAGCTCGTGATCCTGCAGCATGCTTGGCGACAGTACGACCACGTCTCGTTCGAGCGGCTGCTCTCAGGCAGCGGGCTGCAACTGATCCATCGCGCCTTGGCCGAGCGGCATAGCGTGCGCGTTGTGGATCTGGAGCCGCAGCAGATCACCCAGGCAGCGATCGAAGGACGCGATGCCCTGTGCGCGGAAACGGTCGATGCCTTCTGCCGCATCCTTGGCACGGCGGCTGCCAATCTGGCGGTCACGCAGGGGGCTTTCGGTGGCATCTTCATCGGGAGCGGCATTGTGCCGCGACTGGGTAGCACCTTCGACCGATCGGGATTCCGCCAGCGCTTCGAAGACAAGGGGCGCTTTCGGGACTACATGGCGCAGATCCCGACGTTTGTCGTGACCACCGAAAACGCGACCCTGGCCGGGGCGGCCATCATCCTCAATACCCATCTGCAGAAGACTGCGGTACAGGGCACCGGCAACGGCCTGCTGGGGCAGATCCAGCGGGCGCGGGCCAACCTGTCACCCGCCGAGCGACGGGTGGCCGACCATGTGATTGCCCATGCGCACGGCACCCTCAATGATCCGATCGCGCGCATTGCCCTGCAGGCACGGGTCAGTCAGCCCACCGTGATCCGCTTCTGCCGCACCCTGGGCTGTGATGGCCTGTCAGACTTCAAGCTGCGGCTGGCCGCCAGCCTGACCAACAGCATGCCCATCACCCATACCCAGGTGCGGGGCGACGACACCATGCTGGAACTAGGGGTGAAGGTGCTGAGCAACACGGCCTCCTCCATCCTGCAGGTGCGCGACCAGCTCAATCGCGACACCATCGACAAGGCCGCGCAGCTGATCCTGACGGCCAGCCGGGTGGAAATCCACGCGCTCGGCCATTCCAGCATCGTGGCAGACGATGCCCAGTTCAAGTTCCTGCGGGTGGGCGTGCCAGCCACCGCCTATACCGTGCCGCGCCTGCAGGAACTGGCCGTGCAACTGGTCGATCGCAGCGTGCTGGTGGTGGTGGTCAGCGTCAGCGGCAGCGTGACCGAGCTGCTCGATCTGGTGAGCCAGGCGCAGGCCCGCGGGGCTCCGGTCCTCGCCATCACAGCAAGCCAGTCCGCGCTGGCGCGCAAGGCCGACCTGAGCCTGGTGATCGACCCGACCGAAGATCCCAGCGTGCATCTGCCCATGATCAGCCGTATCCTGCTGCTGCTGCTGATCGACATTCTGGTGGTCGGGGTGATGATGCGACGGGGTGGCGATGCCCTGCCGCAGATCGGCGATCAGGCGCGCCAGTCTGCCGACGAGCCCCTGCCGGCCCCGGCGCGTCGCCGGGCGCGCATGACCGGCCCGGGGGTAGGACAGGCCGGTTCGCTCTCGGGTCTGACCTCGCACGGCCAGTAGATCGCGCACCGCCAGCCCCTGCCCCGGAGTTTTCATCCCCCCATGCACATCTCACAACGCGCCCAGGCGATCACGCCGTTTCTGGCCATGGAATTCGGCAAACGGGCGGCCCTGCTCGAAGCCACCGGCCGGGAGGTGATCCGGCTGAACATTGGCGAACCGGACTTCGGCGCGCCACCGGCCGTGATCGCGGCCATGCGTGCGCAGATGGATGGCCGTGCCCAGGCCTACACCGATGCCCTGGGCCTGCCGGCCTTGCGCGCGGCGATTGCCGGCTTCTACGCCACCGTGCACGGCGTGACGATCGATCCCGCCCAGGTGGTGGTGACCGCCGGCGCGTCGGCCGCGCTGCTGCTGGTGGCCGCCGCGCTGGTCGATCCTGGCGACCGCGTCTTGGTGGCCGATCCGTCCTATCCGTGCAACCGCCATTTCCTGGCGGGCTTCGGCGCTGACGTCGCCCTGGTACCGACCACGGCTGCCAGCCGCTTTCAGCTTGACCTGCCGGCGGTGCAGCAGCACTGGAACGGTGAGACCCGCGGCGTGCTGATCGCCACCCCCTCCAATCCGACCGGCACCACGGTGCCGCCAGCAGAGCTCGCCGCACTGTGCGACTGGGTTGCGCTGCAGGGGGCCTGGCGGGTGGTCGACGAGATCTACCTGAACCTGGCCGACCCGCTGGCGGACGGACGGCCCATGCCCACCATCCTGGCGCACGATGCGGGCGCGGTGGTGATCAACAGCTTCTCGAAGACTTTCGGCATGACCGGCTGGCGGCTGGGCTGGTGTGTCGCGCCGCCGGCGCTGGTGCCGGCATTGGAGCGGCTCGCGCAGAATTACTACATCTGTCCGTCCGCACCCGCCCAGCAGGCAGCGCTCGCGTGTTTCACGCCAGAAACCCTGGCCCTGTGCGCGGAGCGCCAGCAGGAACTGCGTGCCCGGCGTACCATCGTGCTGGAGGGCCTGGCAGCAATCGGCCTGCCGGTGCCGGTGGTGCCGGATGGCGCGTTTTACGTGTACTTCGACATTCGCGGCACGGGGAGCAACGCTGTCCAGTTCTGCGAGCGCGCCCTGCAGGAGGCCGGCGTGGCGCTCACGCCCGGGGCGGATTTCGGCGTGTGCAGTGCCGACCATCACGTCCGCTTGTCGTATGCGTCGTCGCGCGACAACCTGCGCGAGGGCCTGCACCGGCTGGAACAACTGCTCCAGTCGGGCTGAGCCAGGCGCTCAGGCGCCGCCGAGCTGCTCGCGCAGGAAGGCGAGCAAACCCTGGTTACGCACCAGACGCATGCGCTCTGGCGTTGCCATGGCACTGATGGTGTTGCCGAAGCGGGTTTGTGGCGTCCAGTCGGCCAGCACCGGCTGCAGATGGCCCTGCGCCAGATCGTCGGCGCACAGAAAGTCCGGCAGCAGGGCAATACCAAGACCGGCCAGGGCCGCCTCGCGCACCACCTCCGGATTGTCGGCGTGAAAGCGGCTGCAGACGCGCACCGACACGGCCTGATCGCCCTGCACCAAGGTCCAGTTGTCGTCGGCTGCGCCGCTCCAGTAAGCCAGACAGTCCTGCTGCACCAGATCCTGCGGCGTCTGCAGGGTGCCATGCGTGTCCAGCAGGCTGGGCGCAGCCACCAGGTTCCAGCCGACCCGGGTCACCGGCGTGCTGACCAGCCCCGGGGGCGCCAGGGGCGTCCAGCGCAGGGCCAGGTCAATCCGTTCATAGGCGACGTCCACCCGACGATCGACCAGTTGCAAGGCCACCTCTACCCCCGGATGGCGCTGCAGGAACGTCGGCAGGATCCGGGCCAGCACCCGTTGCCCCCAGGAAACCGATGCCGTGATCCGGATGGTTCCGGTCAGATCGGCGCGCAGGGCATGCAGCCGCTCCTCTCCCGCCTGCAGCTCGGCCAGGGCGCGGCGGGCGTACGCCAGATACACCTCGCCAGCCGGCGTCAGGGCGACACGACGGGTGCTGCGGGCAAACAGGGTGGCACCCACTTCCTGCTCCAGTTGCGCCACCCGCTTGCTCACCACGCTTTTGCCCACCCCAAGCGCCTGCGCCGCCTGGCTCACACTGGCGGAATCCGCGACATGGACCAAGGCCTGCAGCATGTCGAGAGAGACTGTCATTGTTTCCAGTTCAAGGACAAACCGTTCACATTCCAGCAGTTGGCCGCGGTGGCGTCAAACCGTAAAGTCGGAGACAAGCCGCTGCCTGCAGGCCCATCCGTGCGGCATATCCGAGGAGAGCAACATCATGAGCATCTGCGTTCACGCAGACCCCATCACCATTAACTGCCGCAAGGTTCTGGCCGGCTTCGATCTGATTGGCGTGCCGTATGAACTGGTCTACGTCGACTATTTCAAGGGTATGCAGAAGAGCCCAGAAGTGGTTGCCCTGAATCCCAATGCCGCCATTCCGGCGCTGACCGATGGGGACTTTGTGCTGTGGGAAAGCAATGCCATGTTGCAATACGCTGCCGACAAGGTCGGCAATACCCAGGTCTATCCGCAAGACCTGCGCACGCGCGCCGACATCCACCGCTGGTTGAACTGGGAGGCCGCCAGCTGGTTTCCGTCCTGCTA
>CAIPBT010000020.1 GCA_903863375.1 uncultured Ferrovum sp. | reverse complement strand
GTATGCCTTGCCGGCCGATCTGCCGACGCTTACCTGGGCCTTCCTGCTGTTTCGCCTGTTCGACGCCACCAAGCCCTTCCCGGTGGGCTATGCCGACCGTCACGTGCACGGTGGCACCGGCATCATGTTGGACGATGTCCTGGCGGCGGCGCTTGCCTGGCTGGCATGCCGAGGTCTTGCCTTGCTCCATTTGCCCGGAGGACCGCTGTCATGAGCCTGTTCACCATTCCGTCCGCTGGCACGCCATTGCTGCAATCGTCGGCCGCCGAACGTCAGGCCCTGGCAGGCCAACTGGCAGCCGACTGGGCCCGGGATGCCCAGGCCGTGGCGGCACAGGCGGCGACTGCGTTGGCGGTGCAGGGCACCGACTGGCTGGTGCTGACGCTGGGCGAGGCCTTGCAGCGGCGTGGCTGGCAGGTGGCAACGGCGGAATCCTGCACGGGCGGCGGCATCGCCACCGCGCTGACGGCTGTAGCCGGCAGCTCGGCCTGGGTGGAAGGTGGCTGGGTGACTTACAGCAATGCGGCCAAGACGCATCTGCTGGGGGTGCCGGCGGATACTATCGCTACCCATGGTGCAGTCAGTCTGCCGGTGGTGCGTGCCATGGCCGAAGGGGCGCGCGCCGGTCTGGCCGTGTCCTGTGCCGTGGCGGTGAGCGGCGTGGCCGGGCCCGGCGGCGGCAGTCCGGCCAAGCCGGTCGGCACGGTCTGTCTTGCCTGGGCCACGACCGCCGGCGTGCAGGCGCAGCAGCTGCACTTTCCGGGCGACCGGGCGGCGGTGCGTCACGGCACGATCTGGGTCGCGCTGCTCGGGCTGCTGCAGGCCGCCAGCGGGCATTCGGCATAGCTTCTCCGGCACCGGCGCAGACACCGCGCATGGCATAATTGCAGCCTTACAGAAACAGGACTTTCCATGGACGACAACAAGAGCAAGGCGCTATCGGCAGCGCTCGCCCAGATTGAGAAGCAGTTCGGCAAGGGCTCGGTGATGCGCCTTGGCGATGCGGGTGCGGAAAAGGACATCGATGTCGTTTCCACCGGTTCGCTGGGGTTGGATGTCGCCTTGGGCGTGGGCGGCCTGCCGCGCGGCCGGGTGGTGGAAATCTTCGGACCGGAATCGTCCGGCAAGACCACGCTCACCCTGCAGGTGATTGCCCAGATGCAACGTCGCGGCGGTGTTGCCGCCTTCATCGATGCCGAGCATGCGCTCGACCCGCAGTACGCGGCCAAGCTGGGCGTGGTCACCCAGGACCTGCTGGTGTCCCAGCCCGATACCGGCGAACAGGCGCTGGAAATTGCCGACATGCTGGTGCGCTCGGGATCGGTCGACATCGTCGTGGTCGACTCGGTGGCCGCCCTGACGCCGAAAGCGGAAATTGAAGGCGAGATGGGCGATTCGCACGTCGGCCTGCACGCCCGGTTGATGTCGCAGGCGCTGCGCAAGCTGACCGGCAACATCAAGCGCTCGAATACGCTGGTGATTTTCATCAACCAGATCCGCATGAAGATCGGCGTGATGTTCGGCAGTCCCGAGACCACCACAGGTGGCAATGCGCTCAAATTCTACGCGTCGGTCCGTCTCGACATCCGCCGCATCGGCGCGATCAAGCGGGGCGAGGAAGTGGTCGGCAACGAGACCCGGGTGAAAGTGGTCAAGAACAAGGTGGCACCGCCCTTCAAGGTTGCCGATTTCGACATCCTGTACGGCGAGGGCATCTCGCGCGAGGGCGAGATCATCGAACTGGGGGTGCTGCACAAGCTGATCGACAAGTCGGGCGCCTGGTATGCCTATAACGGCGAGAAGATCGGTCAGGGCAAGGACAACACCCGCGAGTACCTGAAAGAGCATGCCGCGCTGGCGCAGGAAATCGAAAGCCGCATCCGGGCTGCCATCGGAGTGCCGGACAGCAATGCCCCCATTGTGGCGCCAGCAGCCTGACCAAACGCGGTAAATCGCTGCCATGGCGCACGGTGCCGGCTGCGGCAGGCGCGGCCGGCGCGGAAGGCACGGCCGGCGCGCGTACGGGCGAAGCGCTCGCAGGGGCGGCAAGCCACCCGCCCAGCCCGGCGCTCGCCGCTGCCGACCAGCAGCTGGAGACCTGGGCCATGACCTGGCTCGTGCGACGCGAGTACACCCGCGTCGAACTGGCCCGGCGCCTGCTGCAGAAGGTCCGACAGTCGCACCGGCAGGCTGGGCAGCAGCAGCGCGCTGCCGAGGATGTCACCCGGCAGGAAGAAGCCCTGGCCGACGAGTTCGCCCCGCCGCCGCCCCGTTCTGGGCTGGCGCATCCCGCCGGGGATGCCTTGGCACCCACCGAAATGACCGCAGACGACGCAGATCCGCCGCAGTTTGACGGGGCTGCCGCGCGTGCCGCCATCGATCGCCTGCTTGAGCGGCTCGCGGCTCAGGGCCTGCTCTCAGACGAGCGGGCCGCCGAAGCCATCGTGGACGCACGCAAAAGCCGGCGCGGCGTGCGCCGGATTGCACAGGAACTCGCCCAGAAGGGCGTGGCGCCGGAACAAGCGCAGATGGCCCTGGCGGAAGTGCGTACCCAGCAGGTGCCACTGGCGCAGGTGGTCTGGGCGCGCCGCTTTGGCAGCCTGCCGCGCGACCTGGCCGAGCGCCAGAAGCAGACGCGTTTTCTAGCCAGCCGGGGTTTCGATTTCGATGTGATCCGCGCGGTATTGGGCGGCAGCGTGGCCGACGAAGAGGCACCCGCCGACGGCATGGATGGTGGCGACGACTGGCTTGCCTGAACGCTGCCGTGCGCCGCGTGCCGCCCTGCGTTAGAGTTGAGGTTTTACGACCTCCGTCGACCGGTCCCACCGGGGCGCGCTGACTTCTCCCATGAAATCGTCTGACATCCGCGAACGCTTCCTCCAGTATTTCGAGCGCCAGGGGCACACCATTGTGCCGAGCAGCGCGCTGGTACCCGGCAACGACCCCACCCTGCTGTTCACCAATGCCGGCATGGTGCAGTTCAAGGACGTGTTCCTGGGCCAGGACAAGCGCCCCTTCGTGCGGGCCACCAGTTCCCAGCGCTGCGTGCGGGCGGGCGGCAAACATAACGATCTCGAGAATGTGGGCTACACCGCCCGCCATCACACCTTCTTCGAGATGCTGGGCAATTTCAGTTTCGGGGACTACTTCAAGCGCGACGCGATCCGCTTTGCCTGGGAATTCCTGACGGTGGAACTGGGCCTGCCGAAGGGCAAGCTGTGGGTGACCGTCTATGCCGACGACCACGAAGCCGCCGACATCTGGCTGAAGGAAGTCGGGGTGGATCCCGATCGCCTGACCCGCATCGGCACCAGTGACAATTTCTGGCAGATGGGCGACACCGGTCCCTGCGGGCCCTGTACCGAGATCTTCTACGACCACGGTCCCGACGTTGCCGGCGGGCCGCCGGGTACGCCAGAGGCCGATGGCGACCGTTACATCGAGATCTGGAATCTCGTGTTCATGCAGTACAACCGGGATGAAGCCGGCACCCTGCACCCCCTGCCCAAGCCCTCGGTGGATACCGGCATGGGGCTGGAACGCATCTCGGCCATCCTGCAGGGCGTGCACAGCAACTACCAGATTGACCTGTTCCAGGCGCTGATCGCGGCAGCCGCGCGCGCCGCCGGGGCGACCGACCTCGAGAACAACTCGCTGAAGGTGATTGCCGACCATATCCGCGCCTGTTCCTTCCTGATCTGCGACGGCGTGATCCCGAGCAATGAAGGGCGCGGCTATGTACTGCGCCGGATCATCCGGCGGGCCATCCGCCACGGCTACAAGCTCGGACAGAGCAAGCCGTTCTTCCATACCCTGGTGGCGGATCTCGCCGCAGTGATGGGGGCAGCTTATCCGGAACTGGTGCAGCAGGGGGCGCGGATTGCCGACGTGCTGCACACCGAAGAGGTGCGCTTTGCCGAAACTCTGGAGCACGGCATGGGCGTGCTCGAAGCGGCCATGCACAAGGAAGACCGCATGCTCGATGGCGAGACCGTGTTCCGCCTCTACGATACCTATGGCTTCCCGATCGATCTGACGGCCGACATCGCCCGCGAACGGGGCTTCACGGTGGACCTGGCCGGATTCGAGCAGGCCATGGAGCGCCAGCGCGAGCGCGCGCGTTCCGCCAGCCGCTTCTCGGCGCAGGGCAATGTCAGCTACGACGGGCGCGCCACCGAATTTCACGGCTACGACACCTTGCACTTGCCCGCCCAGGTGCTGGCCCTGTACCACGACGGCAGCGCCGTCGATCGCCTGAGCGCCGGCGAGGCCGGGGTGGTGGTGCTCGACCGGACGCCGTTCTACGCCGAGTCCGGCGGCCAGGTGGGTGACCAGGGCGTGCTGGTCGGCAAACACGGCACCTTCACCGTGGCCGACACCCTGAAAATCCAGGCGGATGTCTTTGGGCACCATGGACGGCTGGCCACCGGCACGCTGAGCGTGGGCGACCACCTCGATGCGCGGGTCGATACCGAACCCCGCGCGCGCGCGGCCCATAATCATTCGGCCACGCACCTGCTGCACGCCGCCCTGCGCACGGTGCTGGGTAATCACGTCGCGCAGAAGGGCTCGCTGGTCGATGCCACGCGCACGCGCTTTGACTTTTCGCACGGCAAGCCGATGACGGTCGCCGAAATCGCCGAGGTGGAGCGCCTAGTCAACCGCGAGATCAGCCGCAACGTGGAAGCCGAAGTGGCGGTGATGAAGTACGACGACGCCATCCAGAAGGGCGCCATGGCGCTGTTTGGCGAGAAATATGGCGACGAGGTGCGCGTGGTGCGCATGGGAGAATTCTCGACCGAGCTGTGTGGTGGCACGCATGTGGGGCGCACCGGCGACATCGGGGTGTTCCGGGTGATCGGGGAATCCGGCGTGGCGGCTGGCGTACGCCGGATCGAAGGCACCACCGGCCCCGCTGCCCTCGAACTGATGCAGCACGAGCGCGCCGAACTGCAGGCGATTGCCGATCTGCTGAAAAGCCAGCCGAACGAGATCCGCCTCAAGGTTGGGCAGGCGCTCGAGCATATGCGCGCGCTGGAGAAGGAACTGGGTCGCCTGAAATCCAAAATGGCCGCGAGCGAAAGCGCCGATCTGGCGGGCCAGGCGCAGGATGTGAACGGCGTGAAAGTGGTGGCCGTGAAACTGGCCGGGGCAGACAGTCGGGTGCTGCGTGAGACACTCGACAGCCTGAAGGAGAAGCTGGGCAGCGCGGCGATCGTGCTGGCCAGCGATGCCGACGGCAAGGTCGCGCTGATCGCTGGCGTGACCCCGGATCTGGTCGGCCGGATCAAGGCGGGCGAGCTGGTGAATCATGTAGCCAGCCAGGTGGGCGGCAAGGGCGGTGGCCGTCCGGACATGGCGCAGGCGGGGGGCACGGATGTCGCGGCGATTGCCGGCGCACTGGCCTCGGTGCCGGCCTGGATCGCCGGGCGGGCCTCAGCAATCTTGTCGAGAGATCCAAACCGAGGTAGCTGAGCGCCCCCATTGAGGTGCAGCCGACCAATCCTGGTATCCAAACCTAGGAGACCGGTGCCGTGCGCAAAATGTACCGGCTGTTCAACGCGCTGATTGGTGTGCTTGTGATGCTTGGGTGTGGCCAGACGCCCGGTGCGCCTGCGCCGGGCGATTGTGTGCCACCAATCGGCACGCATCTGCAGAGCCACGCGCCATGATCGCCCTGCGCTACGCTTGGCAGGCCGGCCTGCTGCGTCCGCAACACTGGCGGCGCAACATCCTGGCGGGCGCCGTGGTGGGAGTGGTGGCGCTGCCGCTTGCGATGGCCTTTGCGATTGCCTCCGGCGCCAAACCGGAGCAGGGGCTCTATACCGCCATCGTGGCGGGGCTGGCGGTGTCGACCTTTGGCGGCACCCGCTGCCAGATTGCGGGGCCGACCGGTGCCTTCATCGTGATCCTGTCTGGCATTACGGCGCATTACGGCATCGCTGGCCTGCAGGTGGCCACCCTGCTGGCCGGGCTGATGCTGGTGGCGATGGGGATGGCCAGACTGGGCAGCGTGATCCGCTTCATCCCCGACCCGGTGATTGCCGGATTCACCACCGGCATCGGCGTGATCATCTGGGTGGGACAGTGGCGGGATTTCTTCGGTTTGCCGGCCGTCGGCGGCGAACATTTCCACCAGAAATTCGTCCTGTTGCTGCAGGCCCTGCCGCACCTGCAGTGGGCCACCACGGGCCTTGCCCTGTTCAGTCTGTTCCTGCTGGTGAGCTCGCCCCGGGTGCTGCCGCAGGTTCCGGCACCCCTGGTGGCAACGGTGGCAGCCACCCTGCTCAGCCAAGTTTTACACCTGCAGGGCGTGGCCACGATTGGTTCGGTGTTCGGTGGCATCCCCCAGGGTTTGCCGACACTTGCCCTGCCAGCCCTGGGCTTCGCGGAGATCCTGCGCCTGATTGGTCCGGCATTCACCATCGCCTTGCTGGGCGCCATTGAATCCCTGCTCTCGGCGGTGGTGGCGGATGGCATGGCTGGTACCCGCCATGACGCCAACCAGGAACTGATCGGCCAGGGCGTCGCCAACCTGCTCACGCCGCTGTTTGGTGGTTTTGCCGCCACCGGAGCCATTGCCAGGACAGCCACCAACATCCGGCATGGCGGCGACAGCCCGCTCGCGGGCATCGTGCATGCGCTGACCCTGGTGCTGGTGATCGTGTTCTGTGCGCCGCTGGCGGCCAGCATTCCGCTCTGTGCGCTGGCTGCCGTGCTGTTTGTGGTGGCCTACAACATGAGTGACCTGCCGCACTTCTGGCATCTGGTGCGGCGGGCACCGCCGCCGGATGTGGCGGTGCTGCTGATCACTTTTGTGCTGACGGTGCTGACCGACCTGGTGCTGGCCGTGAATGTCGGGGTGGTGGTCTCGGCCCTGCTGTTCATGCGGCGCATGGCGCAATCTGTCGAGATTCGCGCTGAGGCGGTACCGGCGCAGCCGCGTGAAGCTCTGTTCAACTCCGCCCCCCTGACAGGGGACGGGTTGGTCGGGGAGGTGCCATCCGGCGTAGTGGTCTTCACCATCGATGGACCGTTTTTCTTTGGGGCGGCAGAAAAACTTCAACGCACGCTGGAAGCGGTGCAAAGCCCGATGCACACCCTGGTACTGCGCCTTGACCGGGTGCCGTTCATCGACGCCACCGGCATCCAGGCGCTGGGGGAACTGCTCACGCAATGCCGGCGTCGCGGCACGCGTCTGGTGTTGGTGGACTTACGCGTCAATGTGGCGCTGAAGCTGGCCCGCGCTGGGGTGCTGGAACGTCTGGGTCATCAGCACCAGTTCTCGACCCTCGGGGAGTTCCTGGCCACCTTGTCGACCGGAGGGGCTGACCGCCCTGCCGGCGTGAGCGCCTGACTGCCTCTCATGCGGTCGACCAAGTCGACCAAGTTGACCAAGTCGACCACATGGCCCGGCAACCGCTCAGGCCGCCGACCGGGCCCGGCTTTCCTCGCGCACCACCCGGCGCAGCACCTTGCCGACATTCGATTTCGGCAGCTCCGTGCGGAACTCCACCTGATGCGGCCGCTTGTATCCGGTCAGCCGGGTCTTGCACCAGTCGCGCACGTCCTGCGCGCTGAGGGCCGGGTCGCTGCGCACCACCACCACCTTCACCAGTTCGCCGCTGTGCTCATCCGGCACACCTACCGCCACGCACTCCAGCACGCCAGGATGCTGGGTGACTACTTCCTCGACTTCGGCCGGGTACACGTTGAAGCCGGAGACCAGGATCATGTCTTTCTTGCGGTCGATGATGCGGGTGTCGCCGTGCGCATCCATCACGCCGATGTCGCCCGAACGGAAATAGCCGTCCGCCGTCATCACGGCCTGCGTGTCGGCGGGCCGTTGCCAGTATCCGGCCATCACCTGGGGTCCGCGGATGCAGATCTCGCCCGGGGTGCCGAGTGGCACCTCAACACCCTCATCGTCGCGGATCGACACTTCCGTGGAGGGTACTGGCAGCCCGATCGTGCCGGAGTAGGCCTTGCGGTTGGCGGGTCCGCAACAGGCCACCGGCGAGGTTTCCGACAGGCCATAGCCCTCGATGATCGGGCGTCCGGTGATCTCCTGCCAGCGCGCTGCCACGGCGGACTGCACCGCCATGCCCCCACCAATGGCCATGCGCAAGGAGGAGAAGTCCAGGGTGGCGAACGCTGGCTGGTGCAGCAGGGCATTGAACAGGGTATTCACCCCGGGAAAGATCGAGAACCGGAAGGAGCGCAGCGTCTTGATGAAGGCGGGCAGGTCGCGCGGGTTCGGGATCAGCAGGTTGCAGGCCCCGAGCCGCAAGCCGACCAGACCGCAAAAGGTCAGGGCAAAGATATGATAGAGCGGCAGGGCGCAAACCACCTGGGGGTGTTCGGTCTCGGGCAGTTCAATGCGGATCCAGGCCTCGATCTGCAGCACGTTGGCCACGATGTTGCGGTGGAGCAGCATGGCGCCCTTCGAAACCCCGGTGGTGCCGCCGGTGTATTGCAGCATGGCGACGTCATCGCGCGATGGCTGCACGCGTTGCCAGGGCAGGGCGGCGCCCTGCGCCAGCACACTGGCTAGCCGGACGTGACCGGCCAGTCTCCACGGCGGCACCAGCTTCTTCACGCGACGAACCACGAAGTTGACGATCGCGCCCTTCGGAAAGCCGAGCAGGTCGCCCATCGAGGTCACCACCACATGCTGCACTTGGGGACAGTTGACGGCATCCAGCGTGGCGGCAAAATTCTCGAAGATGAAGATCGCTTCGGCCCCGCTGTCCTTCAGCTGGTGTTCCAGTTCGCGCGGCGTGTAGAGCGGGTTGATCGAGACCAGGGTGCAACCGGCCCGCAGGATGCCGGCCAGCACCACCGGATAGGACAGCACATTGGGCGACATCAGTGCGACGCGCTTGCCCACCCCCAGCCCGCGGGCGCTCAGCCAGGCGGCTACCGCGCGCGAACCGTGGTCCAGGTCCTGGTAGGAGATCTGCTTGCCGAGACACTGGAAGGCTGGCAGGCGGCGGTGTTGCTGGAACGCGCGCTCCAGCACGTCCACCAGGGTCCCCCCGGCTGCCGCATCAATTTCGTGGGGAATGCCTGCCGGGTAGCCGGCCAGCCAGATCTTTTCCATGAAAGCTTTCCCTCTCCTGCGGGGCGCATCCGCCAGTCATGCTGGCCGGCGTGCCCTTCCTTGTTGTGTTCAGGTGTTCGGTGGCGCGGGATTGCCGGACGGGTGGCCTGTTCCTGCCCCAATGTCTGGCCTTGTCCCTGACTGCTCTTTTCTCCGGTCTGGACTCTGGTCTGGCCAACCCGCGGCGATCGGTCGGACGGGTCTGCTTGAGCCGGCACATCCGCATCCAAACGAGCGTTTAAATCAAGATATCGTGTTTTGTCGCGCAGCGCCAACCCCCCGACGGAGTAGGTGGCCCCGCTATACTCGGCAGGGTGAATACCCATCCTGGCATCCTGATCCGCACCCGGCTGCAGCGCCCGAAACTGCCGGTCGGGTATTGGCGTCATGCTCTCCTGCAGCAACGTTTGCAGGGCATCCTGTCGCACCGTCTGACCCTGCTGCTGGCCCCGGCCGGCTTCGGCAAGTCGCTGGCACTCGCCGACTGGCTGGAGCGTCAGGAACGGTCCGACGCCGCCCTCCCAGATGAGGCCCTCCCGGGTGAGGCCCCTCCTGCAGGACCCCTTCCAGGGGAGCTACGTCTGCGTGACCGGTCCGTGCCGCCGGCAGACGGCGTGCCTGCTGGTGCCCGGGTTCAGGCGGCCTGGGTGCGGTTGGAGGCTGGGGAGAGCGATGCTGCCAGTCTTGCCGCCTACGTGCAGGCGGCGCTGGCACCCCTGCCTGTCGGCGAACGCCGGCCGCGTCTTGGCCGCACCCTGTTGACGAGTCCCGCTGCCGATCTGGATGCCCGCCAGAGTCTGACCTTGTGTCTCGCCGCGCTGGCGGAACGCGACGACAGACGCCCGCAGGCGGTGCCTCTGGTGCTTGTGCTGGATGATGTGCACTGGCTGTCGGACCCGGCCGCGTGTGTCTGGCTGGAGCGGCTGATGCGCGAGGCACCCGAGCACGTCCATCTGGTGCTGTGTGGACGTCAGCCGCCCCCGCTGTCGGTAGCCGACCTGCAGGCCCGTGGCGATGTGCTGATGCTGGGGCCCGCCGACCTGCGCCTCCCGGCTGCCGGGCTGCCGGCGTTCTCCGCCTGCGTGCTGAACCAGCGTCTTCCGGCAGAGACGCTGGACTACCTGCACGCGCTGGTCGGCGGCTGGCCGCTGGCCTGGCAGTGTGCCTTGCGCGAATTGCGCGCGCCCTGGGACGCGCGCACCGCTCAGGCGCGTCGGCCGGCCATGTTGGGGGCCCTTGAGGCATTCGTGCGGCAAACGGTGTTGCCGGGCCTGACCGACCGGCAACAGGAATTCCTGCTGCTGGTGGCAGTGACGCCGGAACTGTCGCCGGGCCTCGCGGAAGCGCTTGCCGGCGTTGAGGACGGCCCCGAGTTGCTCGACGCGCTCGCGCTGTTGGGACTGGTCGAACGCGTGCCGGGGCAGCCCGGCATGCGCTTCCGTCTGGAGCCTTTGCTGTGCCAAAGCCTGCGCGAGCGCCTGCAGCGCGAGCAGCCCGGGCGGATCCTGCTGCAGCATCGGCGCGCAGCGACCTGGTTTGCGGAGCAGGGCGAGTGGGAAGCGGCCATTTCCCATGCCCTGGAGGGCGCCGAATTCAGCGCGGCTGCCGGCTGGCTTGAGCAGGGCGCGGAGAACCTGCTAGAGCAGGGCCGCTTTGGTGAACTGCTCGACTGGCTGGCCCGGCTGCCGGGCGAAACGCGCGAGAGTCGGCCAAGGCTTCAGCTGGCGCAGGCCTGGGCGCTGGCCTTTCTGCACCAGCGCGAGCAGGCCAGCCAGGCGCTGCACGGTCTGGAACAGCAGTTGCAGCGCCTGCAGCATGAGGCCATGGGGGTTCGTGCCGCGCTGCTCGCACTGTCGGACGATAGCCCGAGCGCGCTGGAGGCGGGACGGCAGGTGCTGGCCCAGTCACCGACGCCCGGATCTCTGGTCGATCATGCGGCCCACACTGCGGTGATCTTTGGCCTGGGATCGGCATCGCGTTTCGAGGAGGTCGATGCCTTGCGCGCGGCCGAAGCCGGCATCCTGCTACCGGGCACCTTGTCGGCACTGTATCGGCAGAACCTGTTTGGCTACAGCGCGTTCCTGGCAGGCCGGCTCGACCAGGCCGGCCTGATTTTCGAGGATGCTTTGGCGCGGGCCACCGCTGCCGGGATGGCAGATTCGCAGGCTGCTGCCGTGGCCGCCGCCTACCTTGCGGCCATCCACTACGAGCGTAACGATGCCGAGCGGGCGCGCAGCCTGCTGGAAGGGCGACGCGACACCGTCACCGCTGGCGCCTCGCTGGGCGCCCTGTTGCACCTGCTGCGCACGGAGGCGCGCCTGGCCAGCCTGCGCGGCGATCTTCCCGACGCCCTGACGGCACTCGAACAGGGCGAACGCCTAGGACACGCGCGTGGACAGCGGCGGCTGCAGGCGGGATGCCTGGGCGAAGCGGTGCGCCTGCTACTGGCCCACGGCCAGACCCTGGAGGCCGACCGGCTGCTGCGCCGTCTGCTGGTGCTGGGCATTCATGCACCGGAAGAGCGGCCGACGGCGGCCAGTGATACCGCCGACATGGTGCGGCTGGCGGAGGGACGCATGCTGCTGGCCCTGAACGCGCCACGACGCGCGGTGCCGGTGCTGCGCAGCCTGTGGGACGACCTGCGGCACGGCCGGCGTGCCTACATGGCGGCGAGCGTTGCGGTCAGCCTGGTGCGCGCGCTGGAGGCGGCCGGCGACCCCGAGGGGGCCCTGGAGCCGCTCTGGCAGGCCCTGATCTATGGCCAGCAGAATGGCCTGGTGCGTACCTTTGCCGACGAAGGCAGCGTGCTGGCCGGCCCTATCGCCCGGCTGCTGCTGAGCGGGGTGGCCCATCCCGACGTGGACCCGGAATACCTGCGCCGGCTGCGACTGCTGCTCGATCCGGTGTACGCGCGAACGGTTCCGGCCGGTCCGGCCCCCACCCCGCGCCTGTCGGCGCGTGAAACCGAAATCCTGCAGTACATGGCACGCGGCCTGTCGAACAAGGAAATCGCGCGTGCCCTGGGCATTTCGCCAGAAACCGTGAAGTGGTATCTGAAACAGATCTACGACAAGCTGCAGGTCTCGGGACGGGTGCAGGCTGTCCAGGCCGGTCTCGGCATCCGGGCGGCGCCGGCGGCAGAGGCCGATCCGGACTGAGCGGGGGCGGTATCCCTGTCCGCGCGGTGCGCCCGGTACCGGTTTCTCCCCGATCGGGGGGGCGGCAAGCAGCCGGGGCTGGCATACGCTGCGCAACATCGGTCAGACTTGGTGCTGGCCAGACATCAAAAATTCCTCCAGGGAGGGGGCTGCATGAATCCAGGCAAGCTGATTGTTCGACGTGTTGCGGTGCTGGGCGCCGGTGTGATGGGTGCCCAGATTGCCGCCCACTGTGCCAATGCCGACATTCCGGTGCTGCTGTTTGACCTGCCGGCCCCAGAGGGCAAGCCCAACGCCCTTATCGAGAAGGCGATCGCCGGACTGCTGAAACTGGAGCCGGCCCCGTTCAGCGATCCGTCCCGGGTGCGCGCCATCACCGCCGCCAATTACGCGACCGATCTGCCCCTGCTCGCCGAATGCGACCTGGTGATCGAGGCGATTGCCGAGCGCATGGACTGGAAGCGCGACCTCTACCTGAAGGTGGCACCGCATCTGGCGCCGCACGCGATCTTCGCCTCGAACACCTCCGGCCTGTCGATCACCGCGCTGGCCGAGAACTTGCCCGAGGCCTTGCGCTCGCGGTTCTGCGGGGTGCATTTTTTCAATCCGCCCCGCTATATGTCGCTGGTGGAACTGATTCCGACGCGTTACACCGACAGCGTGCTGCTGGACCATCTGGAAACTTTCGTCACCTCGCGGCTGGGCAAGAATGCCCTGCGTGCCAAAGACACGCCCAACTTCATCGCCAATCGGGTAGGTGTGTTCTCGATGCTGGCCGTGATGCACCACACCCAGCGCCTGGGGCTGGGCTTTGACGAAGTGGACGCGCTGACCGGGCCGCGCATCGGGCGCGCCAAGAGCGCAACCTATCGCACGGCGGATGTGGTGGGTCTGGATACTCTCGGCCACGTGATCAACACCATGCAGACCACGCTGTCCGACGGGTCGGGTGCCGATCCGTGGAAGGCGCATTTCGGCAAGCCCGACTGGCTCACCGCCCTGATCAGCAAGGGGGCCCTCGGGCAGAAGACCAAGGCTGGCGTGTTCCGCAAGGTCGGCAAGGAAATCCAGGTGCTCGACCTGAAGCTGCAGGACTATCGGCCGTCCACGGGCGATGTGGTGGCCGAGGTGGCAGCCATCCTGGCCATCAAGGCGCCGGGAGAGCGCTTTGCCGCCTTGCGTGCCAGCAGCCATCCGCAGGCGCAGCTGCTGTGGGCAATCTTCCGCGATGTCTTCCATTACTGCGCCTACCATCTGGGCACGATTGCCGATACCGCGCAGGAAATCGACTGTGGCCTGCGCTGGGGCTTTGGCTGGAGCATGGGCCCCTTCGAGACCTGGCAGGCGGCTGGCTGGAAAACGGTCGCCGGCTGGGTGGCCGAAGACATCGCCGCCGGTCGGGCCATGAGCAGCGTACCGCTGCCGGCCTGGGTCGATCAGATCGAGGCGGTGCATACACCGCAGGGTTCGTATGCCCCTGTCACCCACAACTGGCGTCCCCGCTCGGCCCTGCCGGTGTATGCCCGCCAGCTGCAACCGGAGCGCCTGTTTGGCGAGGCGGTGCCGACCAGCGGCACCACCGTCTGGGAAAACGGCGATGCACGCGATGGTGTGCGGCTGTGGGTGTTGCCGGAGGTTGATGCGCGCATTGGCATCCTGTCGTTCAAAAGCAAGATGCACAGCGCCAGCGCGGCGGTACTGGACGGCCTGATCGGGGCAGTGGCCTTTGCCGAGCGCGAACTCGACGGCGTGGTGGTCTGGCATCCGGCCCCGTTCGCGGTAGGGGCCAACCTGAAGGAAGTGCTGGAGGGCTGCAAGGCCGGTGCCTTCGAGCAGATGGACCGCATGATCGCGCGCTTCCAGCAGGCCTCACAGACCCTGCGGTATGCCCAGGTGCCCACCGTGGCGGCCGTGTCAGGCATGGCCCTTGGAGGCGGCTGCGAATTCACGATGCACGCCCAGCACCGGGTATTCGCGCTCGAATCCTACGTCGGCCTGGTGGAGGCTGGCGTGGGCGTGATTCCGGCTGGTGCCGGATCCAAATATCTGGCGGTGCGCGCACACGAGCTGGCCGCCGGTACCCCCGGCGGGGATGTCTTTCCGTTCATCCAGAACATCTTCCAGCAGGTGGCCATGGCGACCGTCTCGAAGAGTGCCCATCAGGCGATCGCCATGGGATACGGCAAGGCTACCGACGATGTGGTGTTCCATCCGCAGGAGCTGCTGTATGTGGCCATCCGGCGCGCCCGGGCGATGGCAGAGGCTGGCACGCGGCCGCCCCTGCCGGGCCGGGACATCGTGGTGGCGGGCCGAGCCGGCATTGCGGTGTGCGAGATGATGCTGGTCAACATGCGTGAGGGTGGCCTGATTTCGGCCTATGACTATCGCGTCGCCCTGGCGGCCGCCGTTGCCTTGTGCGGCGGCGAGGTGGATGCCGGCAGTCGCGTCGACGAACAGTGGCTGCTGGATGTGGAACGCACCCTGTTCATCGACCTGTTGCGGCAGGAGCCCACCCAACAGCGCATTGCGCACATGCTGGAAACCGGCAAGCCGCTGCGCAACTGATCGCCAATCCACCGGTCCGCGTGCAGACCATCCGGCCCCCCATAGATCAGCCTGGCCGGAGAAGATCGCCAGGCAAAGGAGAACCCCATGAAGCAGATGCAGGAAGCCTATATCGTTGCAGCGGTGCGTACGCCGGTGGCGAAACGAAACGGTCTGTTCCGCAACACGCGTCCCGATGACCTGCTGGCCCATGCCCTGCGGGCGCTGTTCCAGCGCGTGCCGGATGTCGATCCGGCGGCGGTGGGCGATGTGATTGTGGGCTGTGCCATGCCGGAAGCCGAGCAGGGCATGAATGTGGCACGCATCGCCAGCCTGCTCGCCGGGCTGCCGCAGTCGGTGCCGGCCTACACCATCAACCGTTTCTGTTCTTCCGGACTGCAGGCCGTGGCCGATGCTGCGATGCGCATCCGGCTGGGCGAGGCCGACGTGATGATCGGGGCCGGCACGGAAAGCATGAGCGCCATGACCCAGATGATGGGTAACAAGCCGAGCCCCAATCCGGCCATGTTCGACCACGCCGAGCACCTGTCGATTGCCTACGGCATGGGGCTGACGGCCGAAAAAGTGGCCCAGCGCTGGAACGTGTCACGCGAGGATCAGGATGCCTTTGCCCAGACTTCCCACGAGCGCGCCAGCGCGGCACGCGCCGCTGGCCGGTTTGCGGCCGAAATTGCGCCGTTCACCACTGTCGCGCACATGCCTGGGGCCGATGGGGCGGTGCGCGTGGTGGAGCGCGACGTGCGTGAGGATGAAGGGCCGCGCCCGGATTCCAGCCTGGCGGGGCTCGCCAAGTTGCGACCGGTGTTCGCTGCCAAGGGCAGCGTGACGGCGGGCAACAGCTCGCAAATGTCCGATGGCGCGGCCGCCGTGCTGCTGATGTCGGAGGCTGGCCTGAAGCGCTTCGGCGTCACGCCGATTGCGCGACTGGCGAGTTACAGCGTGGCCGGGGTGCCACCCGAAATCATGGGGATCGGCCCGATTGAGGCGGTGCCACGTGCGCTGGCGCAGGCCGGCTGGCAGCAGGCCGACCTCGACTGGATCGAACTGAATGAGGCCTTTGCCGCGCAGGCCCTGGCCGTGATCCGCGAGCTGCACCTCGATCCGGCACGCGTCAACCCGCTCGGTGGAGCCATTGCCCTGGGCCATCCGCTCGGCGCCACCGGTGCCATCCGCGTCGCCACCCTGATGTCTGCCATGCAGCGCGGCGAGGTCAGCAAGGGTCTGGTCACCATGTGCATCGGGACGGGCATGGGTGCCGCAGGCACCTTTGAAAAGGTATAAAGGCGTGCCGCAGGCACCTTTGAAAAGTTCTAGGGTGTGATGTCGGCGGCCGGGTCCTGTCCGGCCCGGCCGCTGCCGCTTTCGCCCTCCAGCGCGACACGTTGCCGCGGCACGGCAGGGCTGATGCCGGCCGCGCGGAGTGCCTCGAACAGCTGGCAGCGCACCAGGGAATCGGTGGTGTCATCCAGATCAAAGCGCTGCAGCCAGTAACGCAGGGCAAAGCGGGCGCTGCTCTGGTCAAAGTCCATGAACAGGCAGGTGGCAGCCGGATCGGTCGAGACAAACGGGATGCCGGCATTGCGGATGGCTTGCTCGGTCACCCGGATGACCACCGCCGGGTCCTGCTCAAAATCGACATGAAACCAGATCCACCGGCGCCACTGCAGTGGCTGGTCGGTCCGCTTGCCGACCACGAAGATGCGGCTGCGGATCAGCACGCTGTTGGGGATCACCACCGTTTCGCCGTTGCGGGTTTCCACCGAGGTGGAGCGCCAGCGGATTTCCACGATGCGCCCGGCCACATCGTCCACCTTGATCCAGTCGCCCAGGCTGAAGGCATCGTCGAGTTCCAGCGCCAGCCCCCCCAGCAGGTTGCCCAAGGTGTCCTGCAGCGAAAAGGCGAGCACGGCAGTGACCACGGCCGAGGTGGTCAACAGCTGCGAAACCGGAATGCCAGCGTGATAGAGTCGCGCCAGGCTCCACGCCAGGTAGCCGCCGATCACGGCGATGTCCTCAACGATGCGCGGCATGCCGAAGGGCACCAGCACGAACTGGAACAGCGTCTGGCCGATCACCCGCAGGATGCCGACTCCAAACAGCAGCACACCGACCTCGCGCAGGCCGGTGCCCAGCAGCGGCGCTGCCAGGTGGGTGGACAATACCGCTCCCCCCATCATCACCAGCAGGCCCGCCACCACCATCAGCACGCTCAGCCTCACCACATGCTGCTCACCGCGACGGGCGCGCAACAACAGGGCGGCGCAGACGCCACCCACCAGGAGCGCACTGGTCAGCTCGCTGACGGGCACCGGAAACAACAGGTCAAGGTCGGGCATGCCTGGATCATACCGCAGGCGCATGGCGGCTCCAGAGGGGCCGGTGTATGATTCAAACGTTCATTTTAAAACGTGTTTGCCATGACGTCTGCCGCGCTCCATCCCGCCAACACTCGGACACGCATTCTGGATGTGGGTGAACGTCTGTTCGTCAAGCATGGGTACGACGGCACCAGCCTGCGCATGATCACCGGTGAGGCACAGGTCAATCTGGCCGCCGTCAACTATCACTTCGGCGGCAAAGAGGCCTTGATGGAGGCCGTGCTCAAGCGCCGCCTGGACTGGCTGAACGAACAGCGCATGCGCGTGCTCGACGAGCTCGAGGCGGCGGGCGACGGGTTGCCACCGCGCCCGCACAAGATTGTGGAGGCCTTTTTTGGCACGCTGATCGGTATGGGGTGCAACAAGGATCTCGGTGGCCAGATCTTTCTGAAACTGATTGGCCGCAGCTTCACCTCGCCCAACGGCTTCATCCGCGCCCTGCTGGCCGAGGAGTACCGGGAAGTGGTCGAACGCTACAAGCAGGCCTTCATCAATGCCCTGCCAGACGTGCCCCGGCAGGAGGTGGCCTGGCGCTTCCAGTTCATGTTGGGCGCCACGGCCTATGCGCTGGCCGGCAGTGATTTCCTGCAGGTGTCGGTGCAGTTCGACAGCGATGAACTGCCAGAAGAGCAGACGCGCCGATTGTGGTCGCGTCTGTACAGTTTCCTGGTCGGAGGCATGCGGGCGCCGATTCCCGACGAGGACCTGTTGCCACCTCAGGCTTTCGCACTGGCCTCGACTGCCTCTGCCGACGACGATTCCCCCCCACCCGGGGGGGGCTTTCCGCCTTGACACCTGGCTGGGCATGTCGGAGACTTCAAACGGTCGTTTGAAAGTTTTTTATCTCCTGCAAGGACCTCGTCATGCTGCTGTCTCCGGTTCTCAATGCGCTGTTCCTGCTGGCCCTGGCGGCGGCGGCAGTCCTGCTGGTGCCGCCGGTGCGCCGGCTGGTGCTGACCGGTCCGGCGTTCCGTCTCTACCGGCGCATCCTGCCGGTCATGTCGGCCACTGAGCGCGATGCGCTGGAGGCGGGAACTGTCTGGTTCGAAGGCGAGCTGTTTCGCGGCAGGCCCGACTGGAACCGGCTGCGCGCGTTGCCGGTTCCGCGGCTGACCGCGGCCGAGCAGGCCTTCCTGGAAAACGAGACCAACACGCTGTGCGCGATGATCGACGACTGGCAGATCAGCCAGCACGACTTCGACATGCCTGCGCATGTCTGGGCGTTCATCAAGTCGCATGGCTTCCTCGGCATGATCATTCCGGCGGCGTACGGCGGCAAAGGCTTCTCGGCGATTGCCCATTCCGAGGTGATCGCCCGGCTGTCCACCCGGGCGTCGAGCGCTGCGGTGGCGGTGATGGTGCCCAACTCCCTTGGTCCGGCCGAGCTGCTGGTCCATTACGGTACGCATGCCCAGAAGCAGCATTACCTGCCACGGCTCGCCCGGGGCGAGGACATTCCCTGTTTTGCGCTGACCAGTCCGTGGGCGGGATCGGACGCTGCCGCCATCCCCGATTTTGGGGTGGTGTGTCGCGGCACCTGGCAAGGTCAGGACGTGCTCGGCATGCGCGTCACCTGGGACAAGCGCTACATCACCCTGGCCCCGGTTGCCACCGTTCTGGGGCTTGCGTTCCGGCTGTTTGATCCAGAAGGGCTGCTGGGTCCCGCCGGCGAGGTTGGCATCACCTGTGCCCTGATTCCGCGCGAACATCCCGGCGTGCGCATTGGCCGCCGCCACTTCCCGCTCAATGCCATGTTCATGAACGGCCCGACCCAGGGCGACGCCGTCTTCATGCCACTGGATTTCATCATCGGCGGTCCGGCGATGGCCGGGCAGGGCTGGCGCATGTTGATGGAATGCCTGTCGGCGGGCCGTGCCATTTCCCTGCCATCGTCCAACGCCGGCTGTGCCCAGGCCACCGTGCGCAGTGTGGGTGCCTATGCGCGCATCCGCAGCCAGTTCGCAACCGCCATCGGCAAGTTTGAAGGGGTGGAAGAGGCCCTTGCCCGCATGGGGGGACTGACCTATCAGAGCGAAGCGGTGCGGGTGATGACGGCAGGTGCCGTCGATCTCGGTGAAAAGCCAGCGGTGGTCTCGGCCATCGCCAAATATCACTGCACCGAGAATGCACGCCGCGTGGTGAACGACGGCATGGACATCATCGGCGGCAAGGGCATCTGCCTTGGTCCGGCCAATTTCCTCGGCCGCGCTTACCAGCAGCTGCCGATCGGCATCACGGTGGAGGGCGCCAACATCCTCACGCGCAGCCTGATCCTGTTTGGTCAGGGAGCGATCCGCTGTCATCCCTATGTGCTGACCGAAATGCAGGCTGCGCAGGATCCGGACGCGCAGCGTGGCCTGGTGCGCTTTGATCGGGCGATCGTGGCGCACCTCGCCTACGCGGCCGGCAACCTGCTGCGCAGCATCGGGCACGGCCTGACCGGGGCGCGTTTCGCAGGCGCCCCGGAACTGGCCTCTGACGATCCCGCCGCGCGGGCGGTGCAGCCCTACTACCGCCAGCTGTCGCGGGTGTCGGCCAACCTTGCCATTGCCGCCGATCTCGCCATGTTCAGCCTGGGTGGAGAACTGAAGCGCCGGGAAAAACTGTCTGCGCGCCTGGGCGATGTATTGGCGCAGCTCTACATCGCCTCGTGCGTGCTGAAACGCTTCGACAGTCAGGGCCATCCGGCGGAAGACCTGCCCCTGGTGGCGTGGGCGGTGCAGGACGCCGTGCACAAAGCCCAGGAAGCCCTGGTGGCGATGCTGGCCAATTTCCCGAACCGCCCCCTGGCCCTGCTGCTCCGGCTGGTGATCCTGCCGTTCGGCCGTTTTGTGCGCCCGCCCTCCGACCGCCTCGGTGCCCGGGTGGCGCGCCTGTTGCTGGATCCCGGTGCACCTCGGGCACGGCTGACCGGTTCGGTGTTCATCCCCTCGGCCGATGGCGAACCGCTGCGGGACCTGGAACAAGGGCTGCTGGCAGCGATCGCTGCCGAGCCGCTGGAAGCCAAGGTGCGCGCGGCCCAGCGGCAGGGCGCTTTTGGTCACGATCCGCTGGCGAATGTGCGTGACATTGCGCGGCTGGCGCACCGGCACGGCATTCTCAGTGCGGAAGAGTACGCCGTGGTCGAACGTCGCAACGCCTTGCGCGATGCGGTGATCCGGGTGGACGATTTTCCGCTCGACTTCGGGGCGGCATCGGTGCCGGTTGCCGAAGCGGGCCAAGCCTCGGCGATGGGCCTGGAAACCATTTGATTAGCGGGCCCAGACCGCCCTGCTTGTGCCGCACTGCAAGATTGACGCTGCTGGACCCGTCCAATAGCCTGCAGGTCTTGCTGTGCAGCCGAGCATCACGAATGGCCAATCGCCCGTTGTTGATTTATCCGCCCGTGCCCCTGCCAGCGGGTGGCCAAGGGGCGGCCGCCGGTGCCTTGGCTGCGCGAGGCGAGCCGGCTGCGGCGGATGGCACCGACCAACGCGGCACCCGCCGGGCCTTGCAGGCCGATGCCAAGGAACAGCGGCGCAGCCGCATTCTGGATGCGGCCGCCGAAGTGCTGGGCAATTCGCCCAACCGGGACATCGGGGTGGCGGAAGTGGCCGCCGCTGCCGGGCTCGCCAAGGGCACGGTCTATCTGTATTTCCCGAGTAAGGAGGAGCTGCTCCTTGCCCTGCATGAGCGGCAGACCGAATCCTTCTTCGCCGCCCTCGCCGAGGCCTCGCAACAGCACCGCCTGGATTTCGATGGCCTGTTCGGCCTGATCGACCGTTTCCTGCTCAGCTCGCAACTCTACCTGCCACTCGCCAGCCGGTGCCTGGGCGTACTCGACTTCTCGGTGCTGCCCAGTGTCCGCCAGGCCTACCGGTCGCGCATTGCGGGTCATCTGGCCCTGGTCGGCCCCCTGGTGGAGCGCGACTTCCAGGGACTGGAGCCGGGGGGTGGCGTCTCGCTGTTGCTCGCAAGTTACGGTCTGATCATGGGACTTTGGCAACTGTTGAGCCCGGACGCCACCAGCAACCCCTATCCGCTCGAATTCCGTCGCGACACCGAGGCCGCACTGCGCGCCCTCTGGCGCGGACGGGTATCGATGGCGGCGGTCTGAGCGTGCAGCGCCGCACCTTCCTGCTCGGACTTGCCAGTGTTGGCGTTGGCGGTGGCCTGGTGCTCGGCTGGGCCGGCCAGCCACCAGACCTGACCGGCGACCCGGCGGCCTTCGGCCGGATCCTTGGCGAGACCACCCTGAATGGATGGGTGCGGGTGGCCGCCGACGGGAGTGTGACGGTGGCCGTGCCGCGTGCCGATCTTGGTCAGGGTGCCACCACCACCCTGGCGGCCCTGGTGGCAGAGGAAATGGATCTGGACTGGCGGCATGTCCGGGTGGAAATGCCGCCGCAGGCCAGGCTGTACGCCAACACCACCATGCTGGTCGATGGCACGGCCCTGCTGCCGGAGGCTGGGTCGGGTGGCATGGCAGATTTCGTGCGCCAGTTGGCCGCCAACGGCATGCGTCTGCCCGGCATGGTCGCCACCGGCGGCAGCACCAGCATCCGCGATGGGTGGCTGCCGATGCGATCGGCTGGTGCCGCAGCGCGTCAACTCCTGTTGCAGGCCGCCGCCGCCCACTGGCAGGTGGAGCCCGCCAGCTGCCATACCGAAGAGGGCCGGGTGTTGCATGCCGTCAGCGGGCGCAGCCTGGGTTACGGCGAAGTGGCACCGGCGGCGGCGCGCCTGTCGCTGGCGGCACAGCCGGTGCTGCGTACCCGCAAGGACTGGCGACTGCTGGGCCATGACCTGCCGCGCCTGGATATCCCGGGCAAGGTGAACGGGCACGCCGCCTACGGTCTTGATGCCCAGCCGGCCGGCCTCGTGTTTGCCGCCGTGCGCATGGCGCCCCATGCCGGCGGGGAAGTACAGCGTGTCAACCCAGACCATACCCTGGGCCTGCCCGGCATTCTGGCCGTGGTCACTGTGCCGGGTGGCATTGCCGTGGTGGCCGACCAGTGGTGGCGCGCCCAGCAGGCGCTTGGCGGGCTGGATGTGAGCTTCACGGTGCCGGCACAGCGTGCCGACAGCGCCGCGCTGCGGGCACGGTATCGTGCGTTGGCTGCAGATGCCGGGGCTACCGCGCATGTCCACCGCAAGGTCGGCGACCAGGCCGAGGCCCGCACGGCGGCCGGCCATCAGGTGGTGGAAAGCGATGTCGAGCTGCCCTTCCTCGCCCATGCCGCCCTTGAGCCCGTCAATTGCACCGCCCGCCTGGCCGATGGCCAGTGCGAGGTCTGGGCCGGGCATCAGATGCCGACCGTGCTGCGCTGGGTGGCAGCAAAGGCTGCCGGCATTTCCGCCGATCAGGTCACCTTCCATGCCGCGCCCCTCGGCGGCAGCTTCGGCCGCCGGCTCGAACTCGATATGGTGGTGCAGGCCGTCACCGTGGCGGCGCGCCTGCCCGGCAAGGCGGTCAAGTTGGTCTGGACCCGCACCACCGACCTGTGCAGCGATGTCTACCGGCCGATGGCCCTGGTGCGCCAGCGCGTGGCGCTGGATGCGCAAGGCTTGCCGCTGGCCTGGCACATCCGGGTGGTCACGCCGTCCATCGTGCAGTCGGTGCTGCAACGGCTGCTGCCGGTGGTGGCTTCCGATCTCAGTCCCGACAAGACGGCGGTAGACGGCGCTGCCGAACTGCCCTATGCCGTTCCGGCGTTGCGGGTGGAACATGTGCTGGCGCCCGCCGGGCTGCCGGTCGGGTTCTGGCGCAGCGTCGGTCACAGCATCAATGCCTTTGCCGTCGAGTCGATGGTGAACGAGCTGGCCAGCAAGGCCGGTCAGGATCCGCTGGCCTATCGGCTGCGCCTGCTGGCGGCGCAGCCGCGGCATCTTGCCGTATTGCGCCTCGCGGCGTCGGAGGCGGGCTGGGACCGTCCGCTGCCAGCCGGTGCCGGCCGTGGGCTGGCAGTGCATGCCTGTTTTGGTTCGGTGATTGCCGTGGTGGTGGACGTCGCCCAGGTGCCGGCAGGATTCCGGGTCACGCGCATCACGGCTGCCGTCGACTGTGGCCAGGCCCTGCATCCCGACAATGTGCGTGCCCAGATCGAGGGCGGCCTGCTGTTCGGCCTTGGCGCGGCCTTGCGCGGGGAAGTTTCGGTCACTGATGGGCAGGTACGGCTGCACAACTTTGATGATTATCCGTGCCTGCGCATGGACGAGACCCCGCCGGTGACGGTGCGTCTGGTTGAGACGCCCGAGATGGCACCGGGCGGCATCGGAGAAGTTGGCGTCCCCGCCGTCGCGCCGGCGCTGGCGGCGGCAGTGCATGGGCTGCGCGCAGGCGAGCCGCTGCGGCGCCTGCCGCTGCAGTCGACGCCCATCTGAATGGCCTTAAGCCAGGGCGCTGCCTGCCGCGTGATCAAGGTGGGCGGCAGCGCCTGCCGCGATCCGGTGCTGGCGCAGGCGATGCTTGACTGGCTGGAGCGTCAGGCCGGCACGCCCTGGGTGGTGGTTTGTGGCGGCGGCCACTTTGCCGATGCGGCGCGCGGCGCACAGCAGTGTCTGGGGTATGCCGACGCCGTTGCGCACCGTCAGGCGCTGCTCGCCATGGAACAGACGGCGTACTGGCTGCAAGCGGCCTGGCAGCAGCGTCACGGCCGCCGGGTATTGCTGACCACCCGACCAGAGCCGGGTCACATCTGGATTCCGCGCGACCTGCTGCCTGGACACCCGGCCATTGCCGAGGATTGGCACACCACCTCCGACAGCCTGGCGGCCTGGGTAGCCGGCGCGATGGGGGCGGACGAATTATGGCTGCTGAAGTCGCTGCCCTGCGGGCGCCTCGCCTGGACCACCGAGGCGGGGGCGCACTGGACGGCGGCAGGCTGGGTGGACGGTAATTTTGCCGGTCATGTGGCCGCCCTGCTGGCGGCCGGTGGCCAGGTACAGCTGCTGGGTCAGCAGGTCTGGGCAGACGCCATGGCCTGAGCAACGGCCGCCAGGGCCTGTGGCTGCAAGGTGGCGGTGCGCGGCGCGTCGCCACACAGCGCCGAGCGGAAGCCCAGATAATCGGCCTGCACGGCCTGCAGGGGCGCGATGTCGCGCAAGCGCAGACTGCCGGCCAGACCGCAGAGCAGTCCCAGCGCGCGGGCACGTTGCACGAAGTCGACGAGGACGTCGGTGGTCAGCAGGTCTGGCAGGGCGCCCGCCTGCTTGTGCGCGGTATCGAGCATCACGCCGGCAAAGCCGTGCTCGGCAAACAGGTGCAGCGGCCATCCCGCACCGCCCTGATCCGCCATCAGCACGGCAATCCTGCCCTTCACCGGCGGCAGGTCGGCGAGGCAGCGGGCCAGGGCCGCCGGATCGGGAGCCCCGAAAATGCCGATCTTGACGAAGTCGACACCACAGGCGGCAACCCGCTGCATGGCCGGCCCGAGGGTGGCGGCATCGAGTGGAAGGTCTCCCGTGGTGGCCGACACGGCGGCGCGGCCAGCGACCGCCTGCACGATGGCGTGCAGGACAGCGCTGGGCAGGCTGCCGAGGGCGCCGTGACGGGGCTCCTTGGCGTCGACCAGCGCGACCTGCCCTGGTACCACGCAGGCCAGCAGGGCCTCCTCGGCGCTGCGTACACTGGCCAGCAGACCGGGACGGGGGCCTGTCACGGTGCCGGATTCCGCGCGCGCCAGGCGCTGATGTGGTCTTGCAGCCAACTCCAGCATTCCTGCTCGACAGGTCCTGCCGTCTTGTCGATCGCAATCTGCAGGTAGGCAAGTTCCTGATCCACCTTGCCCGCCGGCAGCATGTGCAGGCGGGTGGCGAGAATCGCGGCTTCCACCACGGCGGCCTGCGCACGCACGAAACCACGGAAGGGCCGGTGGGCAGTTTCCTGGGTGACCGCGCACACAAACCGCGGCCGTTGCGCGTCGTCTTCCACGCTCACCACCTGCAGTTCGGCATGCGTGTCGGCATCGCGCAGACGCCAGCCGTCCTGCTGGATGGTGGGCAGCACAGGCCAGTCGCGTCGCCCGGTTACCGGGCCGGCGAAGAGCCGGACATCAGTGGTCCAATTGACACTGGCCTGGCCGGTCCGGGCAAGGTTGTCGAGGGTGCGTGAGGGCCGAAATGGCGCAACCACCAGACAGGCCGCACGCACATGCAATCCCAGGGGGGCAATGTGTGCGCTGCCGTCCGGATTGCTGGTCACCAGCACCGATTCGAGAATCATCGGCGCACACCGGGCCGGATTGCCGCCAGGCTGCTCACGGTTTGTTTCCCTGTGGTTCGTTTCCCTCGGGTTTATTTTCCTCGGGTTTATTTTCCTTGGGCTTGTTTTCCTTGGCTTCGCGCAGCTGATGCGTCAGGGTCAGCCCCTCGGCCTTCTGGCGCAGCAGGTCATCGTTGGTCGGCGGCAGGGCGGCACCCCAGTCGAGGTCTTCGTCCTGTTCATAGCGCTTGCCCAGCAGCCAGGCGTGATGGGCACGCGCCAGCTCCACCCCCATGTAGAAGGCGTGGCTGGCGTCGTCCTCCAGGCCGAGCTGGGGCCAGAAGGCCCAGGGATCCTTGGCGGTGCGCATGCCGTCGCGGTTGTAGGCGTGAATGCCGGCCTTGCTGACCTGCACGCGGAAATTGGCGTCCTTCACCCGGGCGGCCATGTCGGCGATCTCGTCGACGGTGTCGGGAAAGGGCCGGCGCGCGCGCAAGGATAGCAGCAGCGGCGAGAAATCGCGTGGCAGGGCGCCCTCGGCGCGGGCGGCAAACATCATGCGCCGCGCGGCATCGGCCTCGCGCACCGCACTGGCGCAGTGGGCACTGACTTCGGTGGCCAGCACGGCATTGATGCGCAGTTCGGAAATGATGCCGAACAGCAGGGCATTGATGCCGGCAGTGTCGGCATCGGTCAGTTCGGTCAGGTTGCCAACCCCCATCATCAGCCGGGCCTCGGGCAGGGCCGCGCGCAGATCGCGAAAGCGCACAAGCGATTCGGTGAAGCCGAAATGGATCGGGTCGAGGATGGCATCGGCCAGGAAGGGTTTGCCCAGGCTTTGCATCCGCCCGGCGGCACGCAACAGCGAGGGCAGATCGCCATGGCGGCTGGGAATCAGCACGGGAGTGGCGTCGACTTCCTCGGCCAGCCAGAGCGTGTCCTCATGCAGGCTGAGCAGGTAATCGGCGCCGGCCCGGGCGCCGCGGCGCAGGTCATCGACGGCGAGGCTGTCCACGCTGACCCGGCAGCCGATGGCTTTCAGGGCCTGCACGGCTTCTTCGAGGTGGGGGAAGGGTGTTTCCGGCAGGCAGCCGATGTCGATCACGTCAGCACCGTCGCGCCGATAGCGCTCGGCGCGCGCCACGATGGTGGCCACATCGGACTGCGGGGCATCGACGATTTCGGCAAAGATCAGGGTGTCGTGCCGCGACAGGTCTACCTGGGCACGACGGCTGCCAAAAAATGCCGGCAGGTCTTTCATCTCGTCGGGGCCACGCAGCACCGGGCAGCCGAGGCGCGCGCCGAGCTGGTCGAGGTCGCCACGGCAGCGGCCGGGTACGATCACACGATCAAACGGCGCCAGATCCACCGTGGCCAGACGGCGCCCGACCATCTCGGCGGTCATCAGGCCAGCCACCTGCATGCCCAGATCCCGCACCTCCCAGGTGAACGGACAGGGCTGCAGGGTGGCGAGGACGCGGCGCAGGCCTGGCTCGGCGAGGCGGCCGGTCAGGAACAGCAGATGCTGGTTGGCAAAATCCATCAGGTGGCCGCCGCTCAGGAAGCGACCGGACCGGTGGCCTGTGCAAGCTGAGCGAGGTGCTGCTGCACCGCCGCTTCCAGCGCCGCCACGCTGCCCACCACGGTCACGCCACGAAAGCCAGCCAGGGTGCGGGCATGGGCCAGATCGATCTCGCGCGGATACAGGGTGACCCAATCGGAGGGCGACTCCGTGTCGACTTCCGGCTCGGTGTCGCAGGCAAACACGATGGCCGGCAGGCGGCATTTGCCGGCCTGCGCGAAGATGTTGGTGGGCAGCGAGTCGGAAATGCCCAGGGCACATTTGGCCACCGTATTGCTGGTGGCGGGTGCCAGCACCACGCCATGATAGTGGCCGTGGTAGAACAATCCGACCGGCGCGGCACTGGCGGTGTTGTCGCGAAAGATACGGAACTGCTGCCGCAGGTCGGCGATCTTGATGTCATACATGTTGAGGATTTCTTCGCCGGCGCGCGACAGGAACAGATCGACATCCGGCAGCTGGCGCGCCAGCGCCAGCGATTCCTTCAGCATGTGTCCCGACCCGGTGATTGCCCAGGCCAGGCGGGGGTGTGCATCGCGTTTCATAAGCGTACATTATAGCGCTTCCCCTTCCTGCTGGCCCGTCGTGCTTCCCCTCGAGTTCCTGCGCGCTGCGCTGCGCGTCTTCCTGTTGCGCCGTCGACCTGATACCGCCACCTGGGGGCTTCCTGCCGGCGCTGTTCCTGCCGTACTGCTGGCGCTGTGCAGTGGCCTGCTGATGCAGGGCATCGAAGGATTCCTGCTCAACGGAACCCCCGGGCACATTGCCTGGAACGTCACGCCAGACCTGCTGTTTCCGCTGGCCGTGCTGTGGATCTCGTGCTGGTCGGCCGGCGTGCTGCTGCGCCGTCCGCAAGCCATCCTGCCCCTGTTTGCCGACCTGCTCGCAGCCCGGGTGCTCTGGCTGGTGCTGTCGGTACTGGTCCAGTTGCCGGTCATGACCCTGCCTGGGCAGCCGGCACCGCCGGAGCGGCCAGCCCTGGAGGCCGCCATCGACCATGCCCTGGATGGCCTGGCCCTGTGGTGGCTGCTGGCCGCGCTGGTGCGGATTGCCCGGGTGCTGCCATCCGACCAGCGCGCCGGGAAGACCCGGCTGCTGCTCGCCTGGGGTGCCTTCGCCGGGCCGGCGCTGGCGCTGATGCTGCTGTACCCGACGAACGACCTCTGGCAGGCCGACGACAACCCGGCTGACGGCGAACCCACCATCGAGGCGATGCGCGAGGAGGTCTTCTACAACCAGCCCAATCTGCTGGAAGATGCGCTGGACCGGGTGCAGGCGGAACGGCCCGGCGTGGACGACCTGTATTTCCTGGGATTTGCCGGCGATGCCAACACGCCGGCGATCCGCAATGAGGTGGATCTGGCCGACCGTCTGCTGGCCGAACGGTTCGACACGGGTGGGCGCAACCTTGTCCTCGCCAATGATGCCGGGCCTGCGCCGCAGCGACCCTTTGCCACCCGCACGGCGCTGAGCGCTGCCCTGCAGCGCTTTGCCGACGTGATGGACGTCGAGGATGACATCCTGCTGCTGTTTCTGAGCAGCCACGGGTCGTCGGCCAACACCCTGGTGCTGTCACAACCCGCCCTGGCCCTCGGCGATCTGGATCCGGCCGGCTTGCGCAGCGCGCTCGACCAGTCCGGCATCCGCTGGCGCATCGTGATCGTCTCGGCCTGCTATTCAGGCGGCTTTGTCGATGCCCTGCGCAACGACCAGACCCTGGTGATCACGGCCTCAGACGCCACCCACCCGTCGTTTGGCTGTGGCGTGGCCGACCGCTATACGTGGTTTGGCCAGGCTTTTTTCGACGAAGCCCTGCGCCACACGCAGTCTTTTCCGCAGGCCTTCGAGCTGGCGCGCAAACGCATTGCCGCCCGGGAGCAGGCCACCGGCGAAACCCCTTCCAATCCGCAGATGGCCCTGGGGCGGGCGATGGCCGCCAAGCTGTTGCGCCTGCAGGCCCGGCTGCGCCAGCCCGGTGGCCCGGGGGGCAGTGTTCAGGCGCGCTGGCCAGCGCCGGGCCGAGGCAATCAGGCCGGGATGTCTGGGGTCAGCGAACACTCGAGGGCAAAAATCTCGTCCTTCAGACGCAGCTTGCGTTTCTTCAGCCGGCGCAGGGCCACTTCATCCACGTCGCCACCCTCGCCGTAACGTGCGATCAGGGCATGGAGGGTGCGGTGCTCGGCCTGCAGTTCGGCCAGCCGGGCCCGTTTGGGCGCGTCCGGATCCTGTTCATCCATGCGGGAACTCCGGCAAGGTAAATTCCACGTTGTCAATCAGACGGGTGGTGCCAAGCCGGGCCGCAGCCAGCACCACCAGATGGCGGTCGCCCGGGGTCGGCAAGGCCAGGTCCTGCTGCCGGCGTACCGACAGGTAATCGGGTTCCCAGCCGCGGCTGCGCAGCACCGCTGCCCCGTCGGCGCAGGCGTGCTCCGCCTGTTGCGCAACCGACGCCAGGGACTGGTCTGCGGGCGGCGCCATTGCCTGCAGGCTCGCCACCACGGCCTGCAGTTGCTGATGCAGGCGCGGTGCCTCGGCCCGTTGCGAAGCGTCGAGGTAGGCATTCCGGCTGGACAGGGCCAGTCCGTCGGCGGCACGGATGGTTTCGCCGCCCACCATGCGCACCGGCAGGGCCAGCCCCTCCACCATCTCGCACAGGATGCGCCACTGCTGGTAGTCCTTTTTGCCGAACAGGGCGACCTGTGGCTGCACCATCTGGAACAGCTTCATCACCACCGTGCAGACGCCGCGGAAATGGCCCGGTCGAACCGCGCCTTCCAGGATCTGCTGCAGGGGGGAGGGTTCAACGAACACCTGTTGCGGCCGCGGATAGAGTTCCTGTTCGCCGGGCGCAAACACCACCTGACAGCCGGCGCCAGCGAGCAGGCGGACATCGTTATCCAGGCTGCGCGGGTATCGGTCAAAGTCTTCGCCCGGTCCGAACTGCAGGCGGTTGACGAAGATGCTGGCGACCACGCAGGACGATTCGGCGCGGGCTTCGCGCACCAGGCTCAGGTGTCCTTCATGCAGGCTGCCCATGGTGGGCACCAGGCCAACGGCCCGTTCACCGGCCAGCCGGTGACGCAAGGCGCGCACATTGTCGATGACTTCCATCTCAACCCCGATTGAAAAATTCACGTTGGCCGCGCATGCCGGCAATGCGGTCGAGCAGCCACTCGAAATCCTCCTCGCCATCCACGAAGTTGAGGTGCTCACTGTTCACGATCAGCAGGGGCGAGGCCTCATACGCATGAAAATAGTCCGCGTACAGGCCAGCCAGCGTACGCAGGTAGTCCGGGGCAATGGTGCGCTCCATCTCCAGGCCGCGCCGCTGTACCCGTTCCACCAGCACTTCCGGCGCGGCCTGCAGGTAGATCACCAGATCCGGACGCACGCTTTGCGGGGAAATCAGCGCGAAGGCCTGCTGATACAAGGCCAGCTCGTCGTCGGCCAGGGTCAGTTGCGCAAACAGCTGGTCCTTGTCGAGCAGGAAATCGGCCACTGCGGGCCGGTCATGCTTGTCGGGTGCGCGCAGCCCGGTCAGCTGCTCGACGCGCTGGAACAGGAAGGCCATCTGGGTGGCCAGCGCCCAGCGTGGCATGTCACGGTAAAAGCGCGGCAGGAAGGGATTGGCGGCGAAGTCCTCGAGCAGCAGGGCGCCGCCCAGATGCATGGCCAGCCGACGGGCCAGGGTGGTCTTGCCGACACCGATCGGGCCCTCGACGGCAACGTAGCGAAAGCGCTCCAGCCGGGCGGGCGCGCCGACGCCGGTCATGCCGGCCAGTCCTGCAACCGGTCCACGCCCTGCCCGCGGCAGGCCTGCGCCAGCGGGGCCAGCGGACCCAGCCCGGGAATCACCAGGTCAGGCGCGATCTCCTGCAAGGGCAGCAGCACGAAGCCGCGCGTACCCATGCGCGGGTGTGGCACCACCAGTCGGTCCGTGCTGATCTGCTGTTCGCCATACAGCAGCACATCGAGGTCGAGGGTGCGCGGCGCGTTGCGGAAAGACCGCTGGCGACCGGCATCCAACTCCAGCGCGAGCAGGGCGTCCAACAGGTCCAGGGCGCTCAACGTGGTGTCGAGACGCACCACCGCATTGAGGAAGTCGGGTTGGTCGAGAAAGCCCACCGGGGCGGTCCGGTACAGGGACGAGCGTGCCACCACTTGGGTGCCCGGCAGGCCATCCATGGCCAGGAAGGCGCGCGCCATGCGGGCGGCCGGGTCGTCCAGATTTCCGCCCAGGCCGATGTAGGCGGCGACTGCCGTCATGCGTCCTCTCCGTCATCGTCCGACGAACCTCTGGTGCCATTGCCACCGCCTTCATCGCTGCCGCCGCGTCGACTGCGGCCGCCACGCCGGCGCCGGCGTTTCGGGCGGTCCTCCGCGACCAGCAGGGCCGCGCGGGCGTCGTCGTCGCCGTCCTGGAAGTCCTCCCACCACTGGGCAAGACTGGCTTCCACTTCCCCCGCCTCGGCGCGCAAGACCAGAAAATCCCAGGCGGCACGGAAGCGCGGATGTTCCAGCAAACGGTAGGGACGTTGACCGCCACGCTGCAGGAAGCGCGACTGCAGACTCCAGATTTCCTTCATCACGGCGTCGTAGCGGCGCGGAATGGCAAGCTTCACCTTTTGCGCATCGAGCACGGCATCCATGGCCGTGAACAGGGCCGGTACGGCGCTTTCCCCTTCCGTCTCGATGCGTGCCGCAGTCACCCGCACCTGGTGCCAGAGCAGGGTGGCGAACAGGAACGCCGGCGAAACCGGCTTGTCGTCGGCGACGCGCTGATCGGTGCTGGTGAGTGCCAGATTGACGAAGCGTGCTCCCTCCGGCTCGTCCAGCACCGTGTCGATCAACGGCAGCATGCCGTGATGCAGGCCCTCGGCACGCAGCTGGCGCAGGCACTCCACGGCATGACCAGACAGCAGCAGTTTCAGCATTTCGTCGAACAGTCGTGCCGACGGCACGTTCGAGAGCAGGTCTGCCAGCCCGCGGATGGGTGCCCGGGCGCCCTCGTCAATGCGGAACCCCAGCTTGGCGGCAAAGCGCACGGCGCGCAGCATGCGCACCGGATCCTCACGGTAGCGCACTGCCGGATCGCCGATCATGCGCAGGCGGCGGGCCTGGATGTCGCCCAGGCCGTCGAAGTAATCCCAGATTTCCTGTTTGCGCGGGTCGTAGAACAGGGCATTGGCCGTGAAGTCCCGGCGGCGGGCGTCGTCCTCCTGGCTGCCGAACACGTTGTCGCGGATCAGCCGGCCATGTTCGTCGGCTGCCTGGTCGTCTTCGCTGCTGCCCTGCAGGGCGCGGAAGGTCGACACCTCGACCACCTCGTCATTGCACATGGCGTGCACGATCTGGAAGCGGCGGCCGATGATGCGGCTACGCCGGATCACCCGGCGCACGTCGTCTGGGGTGGCATTGGTGGCGACATCGAAATCTTTTGGGGCACGGTTCAGCAGCAGGTCGCGTACCGCGCCGCCGACCACAAAGGCTTCGAATCCGGCCTTGTGCAGGGCATCGGTGGTGCGCAGGGCGCAGGCGCTGATCTGGTCGCGCCGGACGCCATGCTGGGCCAGGGCGTGCACGCGCAGGCGGGGTTGATCGACGATCCGGGCCTTGCGGCCCAGCACACGCCGGAACAGGTCAATGATCATGCTTCAGGCCACTCCTTGGCGGCATGGGGGGCAGGGCGTCGAGGCCGTCAGGCAGCATCGCGCGGTCAATGAGCAACCCCCGGCAGGCGCAGGGACAGCACCGGCCAGCCGGCAGCGCGGGCATGCGCGGCGAGGGTGGGGTCGGGATCCACCGCGACCGGGTGGGATACCCGTTGCAGCAGTGGCAGGTCGTTCAGCGAATCGCTGTAGAACACCGTTTCAGTGAAATCTTCCCAATGGTTGCCGAGGCTGGCGAGCCAGTCATCCACCCGGGTGATCTTGCCTTCGCGGAAACTGGGCACGCCAACCACGGCTCCGGTGAAGCGGCCATCCGGCGACCGCTCGGGCTCGGTGGCAATCAGATGCGGTACGCCCAGGGCCTGGGCAATCGGTTCGGTCACGAAACTGTTGGTGGCGGTGACGATGGCGACCAGGCGCGAGCGCTGCTGCTCTTCCGCCACCTGCGCCCGGGCTGCCGGCGAAATCAGCGGCAGGATGCGGGTGCGGACAAAATCGGCGCGCCACGCTTCCAGGTTGGCGAGCGGCGACCGCGCCAGCGGATGCAGGGCAAACGCCAGGAAGGCCTGGATGTCGAGGGTGCCCGCCTTGTACTGCGCATAGAAATCGAGATTGCGTTTCTCGTATTCGCCGCGGTCCAGAACCCCGACGTCGATCAGGTACTGTGCCCACTCATAATCGCTGTCACCACTGATCAGCGTGTTGTCGAGGTCAAACAAGGTCAGTCGCACTTCGTGGGCTCCAGGGGGGTAACGGTGGCCTGCCGGGCCTGCAACAGGGCGCGCACCAGAGGAATCGTGACAGGCCGCTGTTCTGCCAGGCTGAAGTCATCCAGCGCCGCCAGCAGGTCAAGCAAGGTTCGCAGGTCGCGGGCCGAATGAACCAGCAGGTAATCCAGCACGTCCTGGCTGATCGGCAGCCCGAGTGCCTGGGCACGCTCCTGCAGGGCATGTCGCCGGTCAGCATCATCAAGCGTCTGCAGTCGGTACACGGCACCCCAGGCCAACCGGCTGGTCAGTTCGGGCGCCAGCATCAGCTGGGCAGGCGCGACATTGCCGGTGCAAGCCAGCAGGCCGCCCTGTTCGTGGATGGCATTCCAGACATGGAACACCTGCTCGGCGTGCAGGGCCGACAGCCTGTCCACATTGTCTATCAGGAGCAGTGGTCCCGCCAATCCGCCCATCACCGGCAGCTTGGCGTCGATACCATGCGGCTGGTGGCCCCGGGCGCGCAGCTGTTCCGCCAGTGCCTGCAGCAAATGCGACTTGCCGCTGGCGGCGGGTCCCCACCAGTACAGGAAATGGGGGCTGCTGGTCAGATCTTCACTGGCGAGCACATCGCGCAGGGCGGCCAACACCTCGCCATTGCGGCCAGGAATGAAGTTGTCCAGGGTGGGCGGGGCGGTGCTATGGATTTGCAGTGCCAACTGGCGCAATGAAACGCTCCGGTGCGGCGGGTGTTAAACTGGAGGGCTGAAGTCAACCTAGCTACTAGCTACCAGGGCAGCGTTGGGACCGCAGCGGATCGGATTGGGCAGTCCATCACGAACCGCGATTGCAATTCTAACAGCAAGCCCCGGCCGATTACCGGAGATCAAGCGCCGATGAGCAATCCCAATCCACCCGTCGCAGGCCTGTCCTATCGGGATGCCGGTGTCGACATCGAGGCGGGGGATGCCCTGGTCGAACGCATCAAGCCCTTCGCGCGGCGCACCATGCGCCCCGAAGTGCTGGAAGGCATCGGCGGTTTCGGCGCCCTGGTCGAGATCGGCAAGCGTTTCCGGGAGCCGGTACTGGTGTCGGGCACCGACGGCGTCGGCACCAAGCTGCGGCTCGCCTTCGAGCTGGGCGGTCATGCCACGGTGGGTATCGACCTGGTGGCGATGAGCGTGAACGATATCCTGGTGCAGGGCGCAGAGCCGCTGTTCTTTCTCGACTACTTTGCCTGTGGCCGCCTGGATGTCGATACCGCTGCCACGGTGGTGCAGGGTATCGCCCTGGGCTGCGAACAGGCGGGCTGCGCCCTGATCGGCGGCGAGACCGCCGAGATGCCCGACATGTATCCGGCCGGGGAATACGATCTGGCCGGCTTTGCGGTCGGGGTCGTGGAAAAATCGCGCATCATCACCGGTCGCACGATTGCCGCCGGCGACCGCGTGATCGGCATTGCGTCGAGCGGACCGCATTCCAATGGCTATTCGCTGATCCGTCGCATTGTTGCGCAGGCCGGTGCCGACCTGGCGGCACCCTTTGCGCCAGATCCGGCAGGACGCAGCCTGGGCGCGGTGCTGATGGAACCCACCCGGATTTACGTCAAGCCGCTGCTGGCGCTGCGCGAGCTGCTCGACGTGAAGGGCATGGCGCACATCACCGGGGGCGGGCTGACCGAAAACGTGCCCCGTGTGCTGCCAGCCGGTCTGACGGCCGAGCTGCACCGCGCGGCCTGGCCGCGACCCCCGGTCTTTGACTGGCTGCAGGCCCAGGGCCAGGTCGACGAGGCCGAGATGCACCGGGTCTTCAACTGTGGCATCGGCATGGTGGTGGTGCTGGCCGCGGCCGACGTGCCAGCGGCGCTCGCGCATCTGGCGGCGCACCACCTGCCCGCCTGGGAGATTGGCGGCATCCGCGCGTCGGCGCCTGGCGAGGCACCTACGGTGGTGCAATGAGCGGTCTGCCACCGGTGGTGGTGCTGATTTCGGGGCGCGGCAGCAATCTGGGCGCCCTGCTGGCGGCCGGGCTACCGGTGCAGTATCGCGCCGTGATCAGCAACCGCGCCGACGCCGCCGGCCTTGACTTGGCACGGGCACAGGGCATCCCGGTCGACGTGCTGGACCATCAGGCCTACGCCGATCGTGCCGCGTTCGACACGGCGCTGGCGGACCGGATCGATGCCGCCCTGGGCGGTACCCCGGACCGCGCCGACCACCGTGATGCCAAGGACACCGGCGCCACAGCCGGTCTGGTGATCCTGGCCGGGTTCATGCGCATCCTGACGCCGGCCTTCACCACCCGGTATGCCGGCCGGATGATCAACATCCATCCGTCCCTGCTGCCGTGCTTCACAGGCCTGCACACGCATGAGCGGGCGCTGGCCGCTGGGGTGCGCCTGCATGGCTGCACGGTGCATTACGTCACGGCAGAGCTCGACCACGGCCCGATCATCGCCCAGGCAGCGGTGCCGGTCTGCCCGGATGACACCTCTGCCATCCTCGCGGCGCGTGTCCTGCGGCAGGAGCATCAGCTGTATCCGGCCGTGGTGCGTGCCTGGGCGGAAGGACGTCTGCAGCTGGGCGCGGATGGCCGGGTGCTGCTGCAAACGCCGATCGACCCTGACGCCTGTCTGCGCCTGCCCTCGGCATGAACGCGCCAGCCCCGCCGCCCGCTGGCCGCCGTGCCCTCTGGGCCGGGCTGGTGGTCACCTTGGTGCTGCACCTGGTATTGCTGTGGTGGCTGCTGCTGCCCCGACCGGTGGTGCTGGACACGCCGGTGACGGTGGAACTGCAGCTGCGGCCCTGGCAGCCGCTGCCGGCGATCCATCCGGCCTCGGCAGCCCCGGCGCGACCGCGACCGGCACCCCCACGGGCGCCGCCGCCACCGGACCTGGCCGCTGCAGCCCGCGTGGCTCCGCCGCTATCAGACCTCGCGCCGCTGGTGGCCGCCACGGAACCGGGCGAAGCCGACCTGACCCCCCGGTTAGGCGACGCGCTGGCGCACCTCGATGTGGCAGGGGTGCTGCCCTCGCTGTCCGGTGAACCGGTGGTGGTGGTGGGCGAGAATCCCGGCTTGCCGGGTGGCCAGGGTGTGGCACCAGCCGGGGTTGCACTGCCGGCCGCCTTGCCGCGCGAAGGCGAGGTCGATTACCAGGTCAGCCTGGGGCAGGGGGATGGCTGGCAGGTTGCCCGCGGTACGCTGCACTGGCGACTGGATCCCCAGCGCTACCACATCGATCTCACGGCACGCACCGTCGGCATTGCACGACTGCTCAAGTCCGACCCGGTCAGTCAGATCAGTGAGGGCCGGGTGACGGCAGCTGGTCTGGTGCCGGACCAGTTTCGCGTGCTGGGGCGGATCAGTGCGCAGGCCGAGGAAGATGCGCAGTTCGACTGGAATGCCCATCAGCTCACCTTCCTGCCGGCCGGGACCGGAGTGCCCTTGCCAGACGGTACCCAGGACCTGCTCAGTTTTTTCCTGCAGTTCGCCATGCAGCCGCCCACCGTCGAAGGACTGGAGCATCCGGTCACCAATGGCCGCAAGCTTGACCGTCTGGCGTTTGAATTGACCGACCGGTCAACCCTGCAATTGCCCCTCGGGACGTTTTCCACGGTTCACATCAGCAAGCTGCACGCCGCCAGCGAGGACGATTTTGATGTCTGGCTGGCGCAGGACCGGCATTATCTGCCGGTGCAGATCCGCTTCCGCGCCCGTGGCCGGCTGCTCACGCTGTCTGCCACCGCGATTCGCGTGCCGAGCCCGACGGGGGCGCTGTGAACCGACGCGCTGCCCCGCCGGCATCCTCAGATTGCTGTTTTTTTTCAGGATTTCCATGGCCATTTCGCAAGCCCAGTTTGATGTTCTCGTGCAGGCCCTGATTCAGGTCGGTAGCCTGCACGCGCCGGCCGATGTGCTGCTCAAGCAGTTTTTTCGGGATCGCAAGGCCCTGGGCGCCCGCGACCGCAGCCTGGTGTCGGATTCGGTCTACATCGCGCTGCGGCGCAGCCGCACTCTGGCGGCCCTGGTACCGGGCGGCGAACCGCGCTGGATGGCATTTGCCGTGCTGGCCCAGCTGCGCGGCTTCAGCATGCGCGACCTTGAACCGCTGTGCCGGGGCACCGAACTGGAATGGTTGAAGGCCCTGAAGGCACGACCTGCGCTGCCGGCGGACCTTGGCCTGCAGGCTGAACTGCCGGACTGGGTGATCGAACAGCTGCGCGCCCAGTACGACGATGACGAGATACTGGCGCTGGGACGCGCCCTGCAGCAGGCAGGCCCGCTGGACCTGCGTGTCAACACGCTGAAGGCCCGGGCAGACGATGCGCAAGGGCTGCTGACCGCCGCCGGAGTGGCAAGCGCGCGCATGCCCTATGCCCCGAACGGCCTGCGTGCCGAAGGCAAGCCGGCGCTGCAGGCCTTGCCGGTGTTTCGCGATGGCCTGATCGAGGTGCAGGACGAGGGCAGCCAGCTGCTCGGTCATCTGCTGGCACCCCGTCGGGGCGAGATGGTGGTCGACTTCTGCGCGGGGGCTGGCGGCAAAACCCTGCTGCTCGGAGCGCTGATGCAGAACGAAGGACGGCTGTACGCGTTTGATGTCTCCGAGAAACGGCTCGCCAACCTGAAACCGCGCCTGAAGCGCTCCGGCCTGTCGAATGTGCATCCGGTGCTGATTGCCAGCGAGCGCGATGCACGCGTGAAACGGCTGGCCGGCAAGGTCGACCGGGTGCTGGTGGATGCGCCTTGCAGCGGCCTTGGCACCTTGCGACGCAATCCAGACCTGAAACAGCGGCAACATCCCGACGGGGTGCTGGAACTGGTGCAGAAGCAGGAAGCGATCCTGGCCGCCGCCGCCACCCTGCTGAAACCGGGCGGCCTGCTGGTCTACGCCACCTGCAGTCTGTTGGCTGCCGAAAACGAAGCCCGTGCCGAGGCCTTCACGGCCGGGCATGCCGGGTTTGTTCCAGAAGACTGTGGTGGCCTGTTGCAACATGCGCGCATTCCGCTGGAGATGGGGCGTTACCTGAAGCTGCTGCCACACCGGCATGGCACGGACGGCTTCTTTGCCGCTGCGTGGCGACGGCAGGCATGAACGAGTCGTTGCTGGAAATTCGCAGTCACCTGCAGGACCTGGGAGCGGCTGCCCTGAACCCGGCCAACCTCGATCAGTGGGGGCTGATCGCCATGGCACTGCTGGCGGGCTGGATGGCGCGGTGGATGATGCAACGATCCATGGTGAACGGCCGGCACAGGGGCTCGCCTGACCTGGTCCTGCCGCTGGTTGCGCTTGCCGTGGTGGTGCTGGGATGGCGGCTGCTCTTCCATCATCACGGCGGGCCAGCAGAGGGCGTACCCCTGCTGCATCTGGCCGTGCCGCTGCTGCTGTCGCTGAGCCTGATCCGCGTGGGTATCCGCATCCTGCGCGGCGTGCTGAAGGCGGGAGACGAGAGCTCGGGTGACTGGGAGCGCCGCCTCGCGCAGGTGGTCTGGGGCGGCTTTGCGCTGCACGTGCTGGGCGTGCTCGACCCGGTGCTCGAGATGCTCGACGAACAGACCCTGCCCCTTGGCTCGCACCATGTCAGCATCCTGCATCTGCTGCAGGGCGGCCTGCTGGTGGTGCTGTCGCTGTTGGTCTCGCTGTGGCTGAGCAGCTTGCTCGAACGGCGGGTGATGGCCATGTCGCGCATCGATGCCAGCCTGCGGGTGATGTTCACCAAGCTGATCCATGGTGCCCTGCTCACCCTGGCGGTGCTGTTCACCCTGCCCCTGGTTGGCATTGACATCACCTTCCTGTCGGTGCTGGGCGGGGCCCTCGGCGTCGGGCTGGGTTTTGGCCTGCAGAAGATCGCCAGCAACTATGTCAGCGGCTTCATCATCCTGCTGGAACGCTCGGTACGCCTGAACGACGTGATCACCGTGGATGGGCGCAAAGGTCTGGTTTCCCACATGGAGGCGCGGTATACGGTGCTGAAGGGCACGGACGGCAACGAAACGATCATTCCCAATGAAACCTTTGTCACGGCCATCGTGATCAACCACACCCTGAATGACCGCGCCGGCAGCGTCTCCTTCCACCTCTGGCTGGACCATGATGCCGATGTGCACGCCGCCATCGCGCTGCTCGAGGCGATGTTGCGCGCCCAGCCCGAGGTGATCGCCACGCCCCCCCCGGCCGCACAGGTGGTGCAGGTCACCGACATCGGCATCGAGCTCACGGTTGGCTGGTGGGTGCCCGATCTGGCACACAACGATCCGGCATTCCGTTCCGTCATGTTGCTGAAAGCACTCGACATCCTGCGCGAGGCCGGGATCGGTCTGGCCCGTGCACCCCTGCGCAGCGCGGTCAATCCCTTGCCGCGATAGCGTCAGTCGCGTATCTTGATGGATGGGGCGTAAAGCGTTTTCACCCACATTCATAAGCCCCGTCCTTCAGGGAGTACACTTTGTTGTTTTCCGGTCTGTTTCACCCGTCCTTCTGGGAACTGGTGGGCGTGGTGCTGGTGCTGACGCACATCACCATCGCATCTGTCACCATCTTCCTGCATCGTCATCAGGCCCACCGTGCGCTGGACCTCGGTCCGGTAGCCAGCCATTTCTTCCGGCTCTGGCTGTGGCTGACCACTGGCATGGTCACCCGGGAATGGGCGGCCATCCATCGCAAGCACCACGCCAAATGCGAAACGGCAGAAGATCCGCACAGCCCGCAGTTCCATGGCATCCACAAGGTGCTGTGGACCGGCGTGATGCTCTATGTTCAGGAAAGTCGCAACCCGCAGACACTGGAGCGTTACGGTCATGGCACCCCCAGCGACTGGATGGAACGGCATGTCTACGGGCCGCATTCCAAGCTCGGTGTGGTGTTGATGCTGCTGGCCGATGTGGCCATGTTCGGCCTGATTGCCGGCTTTCTGGTGTGGCTCACCCAGATGGTCTGGATCCCGTTCTGGGCGGCCGGGGTGATCAACGGCCTGGGGCACTGGTGGGGTTACCGCACCTTCCAGAGCAAGGATGCCAGCACCAATCTGGTGCCCTGGGGCATCCTGATCGGCGGTGAGGAACTGCACAACAACCATCACGCGTATGCCACGTCGGCCAAGCTGTCCAACCAGTGGTACGAGTTCGACATTGGCTGGATGTACATCCGCCTGCTGGAGATGGTCGGTCAGGCCAAGGTCAAGAATGTGGCGGCCCGGGTGCAGTTTGATCGCAGCAAGACGGTGGTCGATGCCGACACCCTGCAGGCAGTGATCACCCACCGGTATGACGTGCTGGCCCGCTATGCCCGCTACCTCGCCGGGTTGACCCAGCAGGAAGTCGAGCGTCTGGCCCATCGGGTCACGCTGCCGGCCGGCAGCAGCGGTACCGCCATGCTGTCGCGCTGGCTGCACCGCGAAGCCGCGGAACTCGATGAGGGCGAGCGTGCTGCCGTGGGAGCGTTGCTCGATCAGAGCGCTCCATTGCGCACCGTGTATTCGATGCGCGAGGAACTGGTGGCCATCTGGACCCGTACCAACCTGACCCGGGATCAGCTGATCCACGCCCTGCAGGACTGGTGTGTGCGTGCCGAGCAGAGCAACATCGCTGGCCTGCAGCGCTTCTCCCAGCGGCTGCGCTGCTACGCCTGACCGGCGCGCCGCCGCGCTGCCCTTCCACAACGCCGCCTTCGGGCGGCGTTGTGCATTCAGGTTATGCCTTTGGCTTCTATGGCCAGTGCATCTAGTACTTGGGGAAGCCCGGGCGCAGCGATACAATGACCGGTTCCCGACCCTATCCGGGGCCGCTTCGGCTCTCCAGGCATGTATTTCTACGACGACATCGACCAGCGCATCATCGACGAGCGGGTCGCCCAGTTCCGCGACCAGACCAACCGGTACCTCGCCGGCCGTTTGTCGGAAGAGGATTTCCGGCCGCATCGCCTGCAGAACGGGTTGTACATCCAGCGCCACGCGCCGATGCTGCGCGTCGCCATTCCGTATGGGGTGCTGTCCAGCCGCCAGCTGCGCATGCTGGCCCAGGTGGCACGCACCTATGATCGCGGTTTCGGTCATTTCACCACGCGGCAGAACATGCAGTTCAACTGGCCGAAGCTGGAAGACGTGCCGCAGATCCTTGCTGATCTCGCCACGGTACAGATGCACGCCATCCAGACCAGCGGCAACTGTATCCGCAACACCACCACCGACCATTTTGCCGGGGTGGCCGGCGACGAGCTGCTCGATCCCCGGCCCTATTGTGAACTGATCCGCCAGTGGTCCACCTTCCATCCGGAGTTCGCATTCCTGCCGCGCAAGTTCAAGATTGCCGTCAATGGTGCCGTGCATGACCGCGCCGCCACCCGGGTGCACGACATCGGCATCGATCTGGTGCGCGCAGCCGACGGGGCCCTGGGCTACCGCATCCTGGTGGGTGGCGGCCTCGGTCGCACGCCACTGATCGGGCAGGTGATCCGCGAGTTTCTGCCCGAGCGTCATCTGCTCACCTATCTGGATGCGGTGTTGCGGGTCTACAACCGCTTTGGTCGACGCGACAACAAATACAAGGCGCGGATCAAGATTCTGGTCAAGGAGCGCGGCCTCGCCGTGTTCCAGGCGGCGGTCGAAGAAGAATGGAGCCACCTGATGGATGGTCCGGCCACGGTGGTGCCAGAGGAGCTCGCCCGCATCCGTAGTCGGATCGCCGTGCATCCTTACGCCACACTGCCGGCCACCGATGCCGGGGTTGAGCGGATGCTGCAGGAGGATGTCGCGTTCCGCCGGTGGCACCAGCGCAATGTGTTCGCGCACAAGGTTGCCGGGTACGCCTGCGTCACGCTGTCCCTCAAAAGCACCGGGGTTGCCCCCGGCGACATCAGCGCCGATGCCATGGATGCGGTCGCTGCGCTTGCAGACCACCACGGCTTTGGTGAATTGCGGGTCAGCCATGAACAGAACCTGATCCTGCCGGACGTGCCGGTGGCCGAACTGCCCACCGTGTTTGCCGCCGCCCGTGCGCTCGGCCTCGCCCATCCCAATGTGGGCATGATCACCAACATCATTGCCTGCCCTGGTGGTGATTACTGTTCCCTTGCCAATGCGCGCTCGATTCCGGTCGCGCAGGCGCTGCAGGAACGGTTTGACGACCTCGATTACCAGTACGACATTGGTGAATTGGACCTCAACATCTCCGGCTGCATGAACGCCTGTGGTCACCACCATGTCGGCCACATCGGCATTCTCGGGGTGGACAAACACGGCGAGGAGTTCTACCAGGTCACCATCGGTGGTTCGCAGACAGCGCCGGCCGCCCTCGGCCGGGTGATCGGCCCGTCCCTCAAGCAGGACGAGGTACCCGACGCGGTCGAACGCATGATCGACCGCTATCTGGGCCTGCGTGACAGCGAGGTCGAGCGCTTCGTCGACGTGGTGGCCCGGGTGGGTATCGAACCTTTCAAGGAAAGCGTGTATGGCCTCAAGGCTCATTCATCAACGCCGACTGTCTGACGACACCTGGCGAGTTGCCCAGACGCCGGCGGGTCTGCCGGCGGACGCAGACGCCCTGGTTTCCCTGGCCGATTGGCTGGCACACCGCGATGCCTGGCGCGCCCGTGGCGGCCGCCTCGGCGTGGCACTCGAGCCGGCGGACGACCCGCTGGCGTTGTCTGACGATCTGGACTGCCTCGCGCTGGTGACCGTGAATTTCCCGGCCTTCACCGATGGGCGCGGTTACTCCACCGCCCGCTTGTTGCGTGAACGTGTCGGTTATGCCGGGCAGCTGCGGGCGGTTGGCGATGTGTTCAAGGACCAGCTGTTCTACCTGTCGCGCGTGGGTTTCGATGCCTTCCTGCTGCGGGAAGGGGAAACCGCCGACGACGCCCTGGCGGCACTGGATACCTTCAGCGAAGCCTATCAGGCCTCGGTGGAACGGCCGGAACCGCTGTTCCGCCGCCGCCTGGGCTAAGGCCGCACCATGCGCAATCCCAGTTCGTCGCAGGACACCCAGTCTGCCGATCCCGGTTCGTCGCAGCAGGCCCTGTCTGCCAATCCATCGTCGGCCGGTGCCCGGCCAGCCACCCCGTCCGGGCAACGGCAGGCAGCCGAGGTATCGGCGGAGCAACTCGCTGCGCGGGTGGCGACCACCCGGCAGATCCTGCTGGACGCGGTGGACAAGCACGGCAACGGGCAGGCCGGTGCCGCGGCCAGCCTGGTGATGGCATCCAGCCTGGGTGCCGAAGACATGGTGCTGACTGACTTGGTGTTCCGCGCCGGTCTGCCGGTCGACATCTTCACGCTCGATACCGGGCGCCTGCATGAGCAAACCCTGCGGGTGCTGGCGCGTGTCCGCGAAACCTATGGCCGTGCCATCCGCGTGTACTTCCCGGAAGCGGCGGGCGTCGAGGCATTGGTGGCAAGCCAGGGCATCAACGGGTTCTACGAAAGCGTCGACGCACGGAAGGCCTGCTGCAGGGTGCGCAAGGTGCTGCCCCTGCAGCGCGCCTTGGCCGGTCGTCTGGCCTGGATTACGGGCCTGCGCCGCGAACAGTCGCCAACCCGGGCCGAGCTGGCCGCCGAAGCCTGGGATGCCGACCATGGCCTGGCGAAGTGGAGCCCGCTGGCCGACTGGAGCGAGGCCGACGTCTGGGCCTATCTGCGCAACCACAAGGTGCCCTACAACGCCCTGCACGACCAGGGGTTTCTCAGCATCGGCTGTGCCCCCTGCACCCGTGCCGTGCAACCGGGAGAAGATGCCCGGGCGGGACGCTGGTGGTGGGAGCATCCCGAGACCAAGGAATGCGGTCTGCACGTGGCCGGTCACTGATCGTATGGACCAGGGTCTGCCCGGCAAGGTGTTTCTCGTCGGGGCCGGTCCCGGGGCGCCTGACCTGCTGACCCTGCGTGCCGCCCGACTGCTGGCGGCGGCCGACATCGTCTTCCACGACGCGCTGGTGCATCCCGACACCATCGCCCTGGCCAGCCAGGCCGAGTGCGTGGCGGTTGGTAAGCGCTGCGGTCAGCATTCCAGCACGCAGGCCTTCATCAACGCCCGGCTGGTGGAGGCCGCCCGTCAGCATCGCTGTGTGGTCCGCCTGAAGGGCGGCGACCCCCTGGTGTTCGGTCGTGCACAGGAAGAAGTCGATGCACTGGTCGCAGCGGGCATCGCCTATGAGGTGGTGCCGGGCGTGACCGCAGCGCTGGCTGCCGCCGCCGACCTGGGCGTCTCGCTGACTCGCCGGGGCGTGTCGCGCTCCCTGGCCCTGGTCACGCCGCGCATCGGCGATGCCGAGGGGGAGAGCCATTGGCTGCGCTGCGCCCAAAGCGCGGACACCGTCGCGATCTACATGGCCCGGGAGGACGCCGGACCGGTGTCGCGCGCGCTGATCGGGGCGGGGCGACCTGCCGGGACACCGGTGGTGGTGGTGGTCAATGCGTCCCTGGCCGCGGAAGGCCTGCAACAGGGCACCAACCTGGCCGGCCTGGAGCACTTCGCCCGTGCCCATCTGAGCGGTCCGGCCCTGATCCTGGTCGGCGCGGTCTTCGGCGATTGGGTGGCGGCCCATTCCGGCGAGGACACCGACCGGGATCGTCCATCGCGGCTCGCACCCTGAGCCAGCTGGCGTCCGTTCAGGCCACTGGCACCACGGCGTTGCGTCCCCGGCGCTTGGCCTGGTACATCGCTTCGTCGGCCCGCGCGATCAGGCTGGTCAGCGTATCTTCCGGACGGCGGGCGGTGACGCCCAGCGACACGGTGACATTGGCGGTCCGCCCGGTCTTCACGTTGCACGTCAGCTCGGTCTGTTCGACCACACGCCGGATCGACTCTGCCACGGATGCGCCCTGCGGCAGGCTCGTGCCGGGTAACAGCAGCAGGAATTCCTCGCCGCCATAACGCGCCACATGATCTTGCTCGCGGGTGCGCTGCTGGATGGACGCAGCAACACTTTTCAGGACCTGATCGCCCAGGACATGGCCGAACATGTCATTGAACCTCTTGAAATGGTCCACGTCGAGCAGGATCGCGGTGCAAGGGGTTTTCAGCCCGCCCTCCCGCTCGCACAAGTCGTCCCAGGCGCCCTCCAGGCCGCGCCGGTTCAGCAGTCCGGTCAGCGGGTCGGTGATGGCCTGCGCCTTCAGGGCGCTGAGTTCCAGGCGCAGGCGCCGGGATTCTTCCGCACCAGCATCGATTTCCGCACGCAGCCGGTCGAGGGTGCCGTTCATCTGGTCGCCGCTCGACAGGATGCGCGTGCGCAGGTTGTCATGGATGCTGTCCGGCACGGCAATCAGTGCCTCACGCAGGGCCTGCCAGTCCTCGTCAAACGCGCCGGCCCCATCGGTGAAATGCGCGGCGTTGGTGTGAAAGGTATCGAGCAGGCGCTCGATGCGGGAATTCAGGGTCAGGGTACGGCGGCTCCAGGCGTCCAGGATGTGGGCCTGGTAGAGCTCCACGGCGCGCTGGTCGCTGATGGCTTCGCCCTCGCGCAGGAGCGCCTCAATATCGCGCGACAGGTCAGGATTCATGCGCGCCACGTGCTCGTACCACAGGGCATAACTGATCGGGTGGTAGGCCGCCGGATGCTTTGCCAGCATCGGCAGCACCATGCGCAGCAGTTCACCACTCTGTTCCACGGTGTGGTCATATCTCATGGGATGTACAACGCTCCGGTAGCAGACCGGCAGCCTCGGCTGCCGGTCGGGATGGATCGGTTTTCCAGGCGCTCAGACCTTGCTGAGGTAGGCATGGCATCAGGCGCCACTGGCGCGGACGGAACCGGAGCGTGTTATAGGCTGATTTTCTCTCAAGCTGACGGTTTTATTACAAAAATATACCGTCTGGACAGCGCCTGAATCCTATTGAGACCGCAGGATGCGCCGCTCGCGGCCACGCGCGGCATACCGCATGGCAGGCAGTCAGGGCACCGGAAGCTCGTCTGATCGTGCGTCGGCCGGAGGCTGCCCATCGAGTGTGGTTCCTGCCGAGGCGACCATGATGGCGAGGATTGCCGCGATCTGCGCCGGGCTCAGGGCCTCGCCCAGCACCAGCCAGCCCGCCAGCGCTGCGACCACCGGGTCCAGGCTCAGCAAGACCCCAAAAGTACGGGTGGGCAGCCGTTGCATGGCAGCCATTTCCAGGGGATAGGGCAGGGCGCTCGACAGGATCGCCACGGCCAGGGCGGTCGGCAATACCGCCGGATCGAACAGCCTGGCGGCCGCGCTGGTGGTTCCAAAGGGCAGCGCCCACAACAGGGCAACGGCCATGCCCCAGGGCGTGGCCGCCCGTCCCAGGCGGGCACCCACGCGCCGCCCTGCCAGCATGTAGGCAGCCCAGCAGACGCCAGCGCCCAGGGCACAGGCGGCACCCACAGGATCGACGCTGGCAACGCCCCGCAGAGGCAACAGGACGAACAAGCCGGCCAGCGCCAGCGCGAGCCAGGGCAGGTCGCGCAACCGGCGGGTTGACGCCAGGGTCAGGCACAGCGGACCGGTGAATTCGAGCGCCACGGTCAAGCCCACCGGTACCGTGCGCAGTGCCTGGTAGAACAGCAGGTTCATGATGCCCAGGGCGCTGCCATACGCCACCAGCAGGGGCCAGATCGCAGCGGGTGGCAGCGTGCGCCAGGGCCGCTGCCACGCCCACAGTAAAAAGGTGGCGAGCAGCAGCCGCAGGGTGGTGGCACCGCTTGCTCCCACCTGGCTGAACAGGCTTTTGGCGAGCGAGGCACCCAGCTGGATCGACGCAATGGCAATCAGCAGCAGCAGAACGGCCAGCAGCCGTTGGCGGTGCAAGGTGGCTGGCATCAGGAATCCTTCTGTCAGGAGCGAAAGTGCAGGGCGGACCAAACAAAAACGCCACGGCGGCAGGCACGTGGCGTTTTCGCGGGACATCCGGCGCTGCCGCCCGGATGGGATGCCAGCCTTACTTCAGCTTGGTTTCCTTGTAGATCACGTGCTTGCGGGCCACGGGATCAAATTTCTTGATTTCCATCTTTTCCGGCATGGTCTTCTTGTTCTTGCTGGTGGTGTAGAAGTGCCCCGTGCCAGCCGTCGATTCGAGCTTGATCTTGTCGCGCATGGTGTTGTTCTCCTGTTAGGCGCCGAGGGCCTGCTCGCCCAGTTCGGCCAGCACCACTTCGATGCCCTTCTTATCGATCAGGCGCAGGCCAGCGTTCGACACACGCAACCGCACCCAACGATTCTGACTTTCCAGCCAGAAGCGGCGGTATTGCAGGTTCGGCAGCCAACGACGCTTGGTCTTGTTGTTGGCGTGGGATACATTGTTTCCGGTCATCGGCTTCTTGCCGGTGACGGTGCAGACGCGAGCCATGGGCTTGCTCCAGTAGTAATTGGTTGAGCGTTTAGCCCGCAAGTATGTCAGTGATATGCCCTAAGATCAAGCCTTGCGTGGCCCGGTTGCGAAAAGGTCGAAACCGGCCGGGACCACAGGCACAATGCCGCGATGACAAGACCAGCCGAAGACACCACCGTCCCCACCCTGCCCACCGCCCGAGAACCACGCCTGCAAGCCGAACTGGGCCGGCTGCTCCGGTTTGGCCTGGTGGGAGTGTCGAACACGGCGGTCGGCCTCGGCACGGTCTACCTGTGCTGGCACGGCCTGGGCTGGCCGGACCTGGTGGCAAATCCCGCTGGCTTTGCCGTGGCCTTGGGCTGGAGCTATCTGCTCAACCGCCGGTTCACCTTCCGCAGCCAGCAGGCCCATGCCTCGGCGCTGTGGCGCTTTGTGCTGGTGTCTGGCTCGGCGTACGCAATGAGCCTGCTGGTGCTGTTGCTGGCCCGCCATTCCTTGTCGGTGGACTCCTTCCTGCCCCATCTGTGCGCCAACGTGGCCTACACGCTGCTCGCGTTTTTGGGCTATCGCTTCGTCGTGTTCCGCACCTGAGGGGCGCGTCGCAGGCGCCTCAACGGCGCTCAGCAGGCCAGGCCAGAGCAGGCCGCGTTTCAGCGAGGCGGGTTACAGCAGGGCGGGTGGCATCGAGCTGGGCTGCCGGGTTGCATCGAGCTTGGCTATAGCAGGGCAGGTTGCATCGAGCCGGCTTACAGCAGGCCGCGCTCGGCAAACGACGTGGCACTACCCTGGCCGATCACAAAGTGGTCGAGCACCCGGACATCGACCAGTGCGAGCGCTGTTTTCAGCGCCTCGGTGAGCAAACGGTCGGCTTCGCTCGGTTCGGCCAGGCCAGACGGGTG
>CAIPBT010000019.1 GCA_903863375.1 uncultured Ferrovum sp. | reverse complement strand
GTTCTTCCAGGGCTACCGTCCGCAGTTCTACTTCCGTACCACGGACGTGACCGGCGCGATCACGCTGGCGGAAGGCACCGAGATGGTGATGCCGGGCGACAACGTGTCGGTCACGGTGAAGCTGATCAACCCGATCGCCATGGAAGAAGGCCTGCGTTTCGCCATCCGCGAAGGCGGTCGTACCGTCGGCGCCGGGGTGGTGGCCAAGGTCCTGAAGTAAGCACAACAGCAAGGTTGGACGAGGGGCTGGCGCTTCCAGCCCGACCCGGCGGGCAGATCCGTCGGGGTGTTCTTTAAAGAGAGATGACATGGCAACGACGACGCATCAGAAAATCCGTATCCGCCTGAAGGCCTTCGACTATCGCCTGATCGACCAGTCGGCGCTGGAAATCGTGGAAACGGCCAAGCGCACCGGCGCCGTGGTAAAGGGCCCCGTGCCCCTGCCCACCCGCATTCAGCGCTTTGATGTGCTGCGTTCGCCGCACGTCAACAAGACGTCGCGCGACCAGTTCGAAATCCGCACGCACGTCCGCCTGATGGACATCGTGGATCCCACCGACAAGACCGTCGATGCCCTGATGAAGCTGGACCTGCCGGCGGGTGTGGATGTCGAGATCAAGCTGTAAACGGACACACAGCACGGGCTTGCCAGACGACGGTCTGGGACTGCCTGTTTTCGGTGTGGTTTTCGCCGAAGTCTGATATAATTTGCGCCCCCGCACTGCAGCCTTCGCGCCGCCGTGCGGGTTGTGCATTTCAAGCCGGCTGACCAGACGCCCTGGTCTTCCGGGAGTACCCGCCGGTCAATAGCAACCGGCACCTAGTCAGGGACGCAGCGACGTTTCCCGACAGGCAAACAATTCCATAAGGAACATGGCGATGGCACTAGGACTCGTTGGCCGCAAAGTCGGCATGACGCGGGTCTTTACTGATGATGGCGATTCCGTTCCCGTGACGGTCGTCGAAGTCGGTGATAACCGCGTTTCACAAATCAAGACCACGGAAAACGACGGCTACTCTGCCGTTCAGGTGGTGTATGGCACCCGCCGCGCAAGCCGGGTGAACAAGGCTCTGGCGGGACACCTCGCCAAGGCGGGTGTCACCGGCGGCACGCTGATCGCCGAATTCCACGTTGGCGCCGAGCAGGCAGCCAGCGTGACACTCGGCAGCAATGTGCCGATGGAAACCTTCACGGCCGGCCAGATCGTCGACGTGACGGGCACCACCCAGGGCAAGGGCTTTGCCGGTGCCATCAAGCGGCATCACTTCAGCTCGCAGCGCGCCTCGCACGGCAACTCGGTTTCGCACAATGCGCCGGGTTCGATCGGTATGGCGCAGGACCCGGGTCGAGTGTTTCCGGGCAAGCGTATGGCTGGCCATCTGGGCGCGGTCAAGCGCACCACCCAGAACCTGGAAATCGTGCGCGTGGACGCGGCGCGCAAGCTGCTGCTGATCAAGGGAGCCATTCCCGGATCGAAGGGTGGCCACGTGATCGTTCGCCCCGCGACAAAGGCAGGTGCCTGATGGAACTGAAACTGATCAATGACCACGGGCAGTCCACTGCCACCGTGGAAGCCGCCGACAGCCTGTTTGCGCGCGAATATAACGAGGCGCTGGTGCACCAGCTGGTGGTGGCCTATCAGGCCAACGCCCGTCAGGGAACGCGCAAGCAGAAGGGCCGTTCGGAAATCGCCAAGAGCACCAAGAAGCCCTGGCGCCAGAAGGGTACGGGCCGTGCCCGTGCTGGTATGGCCTCCAGCCCGCTGTGGCGCGGAGGCGGCAAGATTTTCCCGTCCAGCCCCGACGAGAATTTCACCCAGAAGGTCAACCGCAAGATGTACCGCGCCGGTATCGCGACCATCCTGTCGCAGCTGGTACGCGATGATCGTCTGATGGTGGTTGAGCAGCTGGAAGTCGAATCGCCGAAGACCAAGCTGCTGGCCGGAAAGATCAAGAACCTCGGTTTCGATCGCCTGCTGGTGATCACAGACGAACTGGACGACAACCTGTTCCTGTCGGCCCGCAACATTCCGAACCTGCTGGTTCTGGATGTCGCCCAGACCGATCCCCTCAGCCTGATCCGGTTCCCGAAGGTGATCCTGACCAAGGGTGCGGTTCGCAAGCTTGAAGAGGTGTACGCATGAGCGCCGTGAAATTCAGCGAGCAGCGCCTGCTCCAGGTCATCGAGGCGCCGATCATCTCCGAAAAGAGCACTCTCGTTGCCGACAAGAACGAGCAGGTGGTCTTTCGGGTAGCCATTGACGCGACCAAGCCGGAAATCAAGGCGGCCGTCGAGATGGTGTTCAAGGTTCAGGTCCAGAGCGTGCAGACCCTGCGCGTCAAGGGCAAGGTCAAGCGTTCGGGCCGTTTCATGGGCCGTCGCAAGGAGATCAAGAAGGCGTACGTCTGCCTCGCTCCGGGCCAGGAAATCAACTTCGCGGCAGGAGAATAAGCGATGGCTATCGTCAAGATGAAACCGACTTCACCAGGCCGTCGCGGCGTGGTGAAGGTTACGACCGACCATCTGTACAAGGGTCGTCCGGTGGCGTCGCTGGTCGAAAGCCAGTCGCGCAATGCCGGTCGTAACAACAATGGTCATATCACCACCCGTCACCAGGGCGGTGGTCACAAGCAGCACTATCGTCTGGTGGATTTCCGTCGCGACAAGGACGGCATCCCGGCGAAGGTCGAGCGCCTGGAATATGACCCAAACCGTACCGCCCACCTGGCCTTGCTGTGCTACGCCGACGGCGAGCGGCGTTACATCCTGGCCCCCAAAGGCGTGGATGCCGGTGCCGTGCTGCACAATGGCGCGGAAGCCCCGATCAAGCCAGGCAACTGCCTGCCACTGCGCAACATCCCGGTCGGCAGCACGATTCACGCGATCGAGCTGAAGCCTGGCAAGGGTGCCCAGATGGCCCGCAGCGCCGGTACCTCGGTGCAGCTGCTGGCCCGCGAAGGCCTGTATGCCCAGCTGCGGCTGCGCTCCGGTGAAATTCGCCGCGTGCACGTCGACTGTCGTGCCACCCTCGGCGAAGTTGGCAACGAAGAGCACAGCCTGCGCCAGATCGGCAAGGCCGGTGCCACCCGTTGGCGTGGCATCCGCCCGACGGTGCGTGGCGTGGCCATGAACCCGGTGGACCACCCGCATGGTGGTGGTGAAGGCAAGACCGCAGCCGGCCGTCATCCGGTCAGCCCGTGGGGTCTGCAGACCAAGGGTCTGCGTACCCGTAACAACAAGCGCACCGACGGCATGATCGTGCGCCGCCGTCACAAAGCGTAAGGGGGCCAGCGAATGGCACGTTCAGTCAAGAAAGGCCCGTTCATTGACGGGCATCTGTTGAAAAAAGTCGAAGTTGCGGTGGCCACCAAGGACAAGCGTCCGATCAAGACCTGGTCGCGTCGTTCCACTGTCCTGCCCGATTTCATCGGCCTGACCATCGCGGTCCATAACGGCAAGACCCACATTCCGGTGTTCGTCACGGAAAACATGGTCGGTCATAAGCTCGGCGAGTTCTCGCTGACCCGGACGTTCAAGGGTCACGCGGCGGACAAGAAAGCCGCTGGCAAGAAGTAAGGAGAGATGAGCATGAACGCACAAGCCATCCTGCGCGGTGTTCGCCTGTCGGCCCAAAAGGGCCGTCTGGTGGCCGACCAGGTGCGCGGCATGAAAGTGGACCGCGCACTCGACCTGCTGACCTTCAGCCCGAAAAAGGGTGCCAAGCTGATCAAGAAGGTGCTCGAGTCGGCGATTGCCAACGCCGAGCACAATCTGGGCGCCGATGTCGACAGCCTGAAGGTTTCCACGATTCACGTTGAGAAGGGACCGGTGCTGAAGCGTTTCACCGCCCGGGCCAAGGGTCGCGGCAATCAGATCATCAAGCAGACCTGCCACATCTACGTGACCGTGGCCGACTGACGGCCGCCACCAAGGAATCGACATGGGACAGAAAATTCATCCGACGGGATTCCGTTTGAGCGTCCAGAAGAACTGGACGAGCAAGTGGTTTGCCAGTAACCGCAACTTCGCAGGCATGCTGCAGGACGACATCAAGGTCCGCGCCTTCCTGAAGAAGAAGCTGGCACACGCCTCTGTGGGCCGTGTGGTCATCGAGCGTCCGGCCAAGAATGCCAAGATCACCATTTACAGCTCGCGGCCGGGCGTGGTGATCGGCAAGAAGGGCGAAGACATCGAAGCGTTGCGTGGCCATCTGCAGCGGCTGATGGGCGTGCCCGTGCACGTCAACATCGAAGAGATCCGCAAGCCGGAACTCGACGCGCAGCTGATCGCCGACAACATCACCCAGCAGCTGGAAAAACGCGTGATGTTCCGTCGCGCCATGAAGCGGGCGATGCAAAACGCGATGCGCCTTGGTGCCCAGGGCATCAAGATCACCAGCTCCGGCCGACTGAACGGCATCGAAATTGCCCGCACCGAGTGGTATCGCGAGGGTCGTGTGCCCCTCCATACCCTGCGTGCAGACATCGACTATGGTTTCTCGGAAGCCAAAACCACATACGGCGTGATCGGCGTCCGCGTTCTGGTGTTCAAGGGCGAAGTGCTTGGCCGCGGCGAACAGCCGGTGGCAGCACCGGCCGAGCCGGAAAAGAAGACCCGCAAGCCAGGAGGACGCAGCAATGCTTCAACCCAGCAGAACTAAGTACCGCAAGCAGCAGAAGGGTCGTAACACCGGCATCGCCACCCGTGGCGCGAAGGTGTCCTTCGGCGAGTTTGGTCTGAAGGCTACCGAGCGCGGTCGCCTGACGGCGCGCCAGATTGAAGCCGCCCGTCGTGCCATGACCCGCCACATCAAGCGGGGAGGTCGCATCTGGATCCGCATTTTCCCGGACAAGCCGATTTCGAAGAAGCCGGCGGAAGTGCGGATGGGTAACGGTAAGGGCAGCCCGGAGTACTGGGTGGCTGAAATCGTTCCGGGCAAGGTGTTGTATGAAATGGACGGTGTGCCGGAAGCGCTGGCACGCGAAGCGTTCACCCTGGCGGCTGCCAAGCTGCCTCTTGCGACCACGTTTGTGATTCGCCAGCTGGGAGCCTGACATGAAAGCCAGTGATTTGCGCGTCAAGAGCGCGGAAGAATTGAACGGGGAGCTGACCTCGCTGCTGAAGGCCAAGTTTGGCCTGCGCATGCAGATCGCCACCCAGCAGACCAACAAGACCAGCGAAATGGGCAAGATTCGGCGGGACATCGCCCGGGTCAAGACCCTGCTGCGGGAAAAGGCGGCCAAATGAGCGAGACTACGCAGCAGGCAACCCCTGCGGTGATCCGGCGCACCCTGAAGGGTACGGTCACCAGCAACAAGATGGACAAGACCGTGACCGTGCTGGTGGAGCGCACGGTGACGCACCCGCTGTATGGCAAGGTGACGCGTCTGTCGAAGAAGTATCACGCGCATGTCGAGGATAACTCGGTGCATGAGGGTGACGTGGTGGTGATCGAGGAATGCCGTCCGATCTCCAAGACCAAGTCGTGGCGTGTTGCCCAGGTGGTGACGCGCGCCGAAGGCGCCTGATTGGTCTTCTAAGCATCAGGGGGCTTGCGCCCCCTGAATGATCGCGCTATAGTGTTGGATTGCGCGGGCATATCGATCATCCGATGTGCCTTCGTTTCTTCCCCTTTCGGGGTCCAAGACTGGCCGATCTCTCAGTTTGCTGGCGGAACATCTGTTCCAGAGTGTCATCAGCAGCCTGCACGTCCTGCGGGACAATCGGATGAAGTTGGAGAGGCATAAGCCATGATTCAAATGCAGTCGATGCTCGACGTCGCCGACAACACGGGCGCGAAGTCGGTTATGTGCATCAAGGTGCTTGGGGGTTCCAAGCGTCGTTACGCCGGTATTGGTGACGTCATCAAGGTCAGCATCAAGAGCTGCGCCCCGCGCGGTCGCGTGAAGAAGGGCGAAGTCTATAACGCCGTGGTGGTTCGCACTGCCAAGGGCGTTCGTCGTCCCGACGGTTCGCTGGTCAAGTTTGACGGCAACGCTGCCGTGTTGCTGAACAACAAGCTGG
>CAIPBT010000018.1 GCA_903863375.1 uncultured Ferrovum sp. | reverse complement strand
TGCTGGGCCTGGGTGGCCTGGTGCTGCTGATGGCCACCAGCCTCAAGCTCACCCTGCTGGTGATCGCCGGCATTCCGCTGACGGTCGTGCCGATCATCTTTTACGGTCGCCGGGTGCGCCGGCTGTCGCGCGCCAGCCAGGACCGCGTGGGTGACCTCGGCGCCCGGATTGACGAGACTTTGCATGAAATCCGCACTGTGCAGTCTTATGGCCACGAGGCCCGCGATTTGGCCTTCTTCAGCGACAATGTCGAGGCGGCCTTCGGTGCCGCACGGGCGCGCATCCGGCAACGCGCCCTGCTGACGGCCATTGTCATCCTGCTGGTGTTTGGCGCTGTTGGGGTGATTCTCTGGATTGGCGGCCATGATGTGCTGGCGGGGCGGCTCTCGGCCGGTCAACTGTCGGCGTTCGTGTTTTATGCGGTGGTGGTGGCGGGCTCGGTCGGTGCCATCAGCGAAACGCTGGGAGACCTGCAGCGCGCCGCCGGCGCGACCGAGCGCCTGTTCGAGATTCTCGAGGCCCCGGCCGACTTGCCGGAACCGGCACAGCCAGTCGTGCTGGCCGCTCCTGTGCGCGGCTCCGTGTCCTTCGAGCGGGTGCAGTTCCGCTATCCGTCGCGACCCGACACGTTGGCGCTGGACCATCTCGACCTGCAGATTGCGCCGGGCGAGACCGTGGCGCTGGTCGGGCCCTCGGGCGCTGGCAAAACCACAGTGTTCCAGTTGCTGCAGCGGTTTTATTTACCGACAGCCGGGCGCATCCTGGTGGATGGCGTGCCGATCGAAGCGCTGGGAGGTCCTGCCGTGCGGCGGCTGATGGCAGTGGTGCCCCAGGAGCCCGCAATTTTTGCAGCCAGTGTGGCCGAGAATGTGCGCTATGGCCGACCCGACGCCAGCGACGACGAGGTTCGGGCGGCGTGTCGCGCTGCCTCAGCCCTGGAGTTCATCGACGCCCTGCCGGACGGCCTGAACACCTGGCTGGGCGAGCGCGGTGTGCGGCTGTCGGGGGGCCAGCGTGCCCGCCTGGCGATCGCGCGCGCCCTGCTGGCGGATCGTCCTCTGCTGTTGCTGGATGAGGCGACCAGCAGCCTGGATGCCGAAAGCGAGCACCTGGTTCAGGCAGCGCTGGAAGTGCTCATGCAGGGGCGCACTACCCTCGTGATTGCCCACCGGCTTGCGACCGTACTGCGCGCCGACCGGATCCTGGTGCTGGAACAGGGGCGGGTGGTGGAGCAGGGCACGCACGCCAGTCTGGTGGCGCAGGGCGGCCTGTATGCCCGGTTGGCCACCCTGCAATTCGGCTGAACCCGATCTCGGCAGCTTCGGGCGCTGTCATTTGTCCTGTCCCGTATTGACCGGTATTGGTGCTGTCCCATTGCGCTTGCAGCTTACTCCGCTGCGGCGCGATGGGCGGCGTCCCGGCGCTGATCGGGCGTAAGGATTTCCAGGATGCGCTTTTCGGTCTTCGCCCTGACCCGGGCCAGCTCGTTGGCTGCCTGGCTCATCTGGTCGGCGATCTTGCGGGTTTCTGCTTCGCTGTAGTCCGTGGCCAGACCGATGTGCTTGAGCTGACGGGTGGTCTGGGCCACCACACGCTCGTCGTGGCGGATGGTCGGTGCCACTTCATGCAGTGCGGCAAAGATCCGGTCCTCCTGGTCGGCCGTCAATTCCAGGTCGTCCAGCCAGGCCGGGGCCGGTGGTGCCGAAATGGCCGCCAGCGTGCCGGTTCCGTCGTCACTGTGCCCCATCCTGTGATGGTGCATGCCGTGACCGTCGTGATGGCTCTCACAGGCGTCCATGTCGCCGTAGCTGCTGCCGTGGCCGTGGCCCATCGCCATGCCGTGCATTCCTAGCGACATCGCCATGCCGTGGTGGGGATCCTCCTGCTCCTCCTCCGACAGGTCCATGCCATGGTGCGGATCCATGCCATGGTGCGGATCCATGCCGTGGTGGGGGTCCATGCCATGGTGAAGGTCCATGCCGTGATGGAACCCCATCCCGTGATGCGGATCTTCGTCGGCGTCCGCGTCCGCATCGGCTGCCTGCGGCGGCATCGCGTGGCCGGGCAGATGCCCCATGCCGTCCATGGGCGCGGCAGCCGGCGTAGCCGTCGCTGCTGCTTCCGCCGGGGCACCGTCGGCGGTGGTCATCGCCGTCAGCGGGCCAGGCGCGACCGGAGCGGCGGCGCTTGCCGGGGCGGCGACATCGGCAGCATGGGCTGGACGCATCATCCAGCAGGATGCGATCAGCAGCGCACTGGCGCAGGCCAGGGCAGCACGGGAGGGCAGGGGGTGGGCGGACGTCGAGGGCATGTTGCGCTCCGGAAGGCGTGAAAATGGCATGAGGGAAAAATTTACACGGTCGTTGGTGTGTCGGAAAGGGCTTCTGGTTCCCCGAATCCACAAGCGATTTCGGCTGTGCAAAAGCGCTCTTGGCGACCAGACTCGCCGTGTATAATCACGAAGTTACCGGAGAGTCATGGAATGTCATTCGAATCGCTCGGCCTGTCGCCGGAGCTGCTGCGCGCACTGCTCGACATGGGGTACCAGGATCCTACCCCGATCCAGGCTCAGGCGATTCCTGTGGTGCTCGGCGGGCGCGACATCCTGGCAGCGGCGCAGACCGGCACCGGCAAGACGGCCGGATTCACGTTGCCGATTCTGCAGCGCATTCAGCCGATGGCAAACACCAGCCCTTCCCCTGCTCGTCATCCGATCCGCTGTCTGATCCTGACGCCTACCCGGGAACTGGCCGTCCAGGTGGAAGAAAGCGTCAAGGCCTACAGCAAGTACCTGCCGGTGCGCTCCACGGTGATCTACGGCGGTGTCGCCATGGATCCCCAGGTAAAAGCCTTGCAGGCCGGTGTGGAAGTGCTGGTGGCCACCCCGGGGCGCCTGCTCGATCACGTCAACAACAAGACCGTGCGCCTGGGTACCGCCGGCATCCTGGTGCTGGACGAAGCCGACCGCATGCTCGACATGGGCTTCATTCCGGACATCAAGCGCATCCTGCAACTGCTGCCGGGCGAGCGCCAGACGCTGCTGTTTTCTGCCACGTTCTCGGAGGAAATCAAGCGCCTGTCGCAGGATTTCCTCACCAACCCGGTCCGGGTGGAGGTGGCCCGGCGCAACCAGACCGCCGACTCGGTCGAGCAGCGCATTTATCCTGTCCATGATGACCGCAAGGGTGATCTGCTTGTACACCTGATCCGCAGTCTGGACATCCGCCAGGCGATTGTGTTCTGCGGCACCAAGCTGGGGGCCAACCGGGTGTGTGCCCGTCTGGTGCGCGATGGCATCAATGCGGCGGCCATCCACAGCGACAAGACGCAACAGGTGCGCCAGGAAAGCCTGAACAGCTTCAAGGCGGGCGACGTGCACATCCTGGTGGCAACTGATGTGGCAGCCCGCGGTCTGGATGTGGAGCAGCTGCCTTATGTGATCAACTTTGACCTGCCGCACGTGTCGGAAGATTACGTGCATCGCATCGGGCGCACCGGGCGTGCCGGGGCAACTGGGCACGCTTTCTCGTTGGTCGCGCCGGATGAGGAACGTTACCTGCGCGACATCGAAAAGCTGATCAAGGTGCAGATTCCGCCGGTTGTGCTGGCGGAATTCCAGCAGGCTGCCAGTTTTGGCAGAACGGCTGGTCGAGCCGAGCGGACGGACCGTGCCGACCGGGCCGACCCTGCCGAAACGACGGGGCCCAGCGACCCGGTGGCGGTACGGCCCGGGCGCCCGGATCGTGCTGAACGCCCGGATCGTGCAGAACGACCAGATCGGGCAGATCGGGCAGACCGCGCAGATCGGGCGGATCGGGCAGATCGCACCGGGCGTCCGGTGGGCGACCACGCCGGGTCGCGCGGCCGGGGGAACCGGCCACGGCTCGAAGATATCGATCCGATGGCCGGCGTGGTACTGACCGATCCCAGTCCCGAAGAACTGCAGGCGCGCAGGCCGGCCGGGCCGGTAGCACCCTTGCGGCCGGGCCGCCGTGTCCCCGAGATTCCCGCCTTGCTGCGCAGCTTTCCGAAGACGTCGGATTCCTGAGATCCGCCGAGATGCCCTTGCGTTTCTGCCTGCCACGCGTGTCCGCTTGCGTGATGCTGTGCCTGGGTCTTGCCGCCGCCAATCCGCCGGCTGCGGCTGCCGACGTCCCGGATGCGCCGAGCCAGTCCGCGGAGCAGCATGCCGAGTGGGTGCATGTGCCTGCGAACGACGACAACATGGACTTCTACGTTGACCGCAATTCGGTGACCGTGCACGACGACGATCTGGAGTTTTGGGATGTGGTGGTGTTTCGCCGGCCGGTGCAGAAAGACGAGCCGAGCGGGCGGATGATCAAGGAAAAGCGCACCCTGCGGCGTGTGAGCTGCAGCCATCAGGATCAGGTGTTGCTGAAAGGCAGCAGTTTCGACGAATTCGGTCAGCTGATCGAATCGGTCATGCTCTCACCCGCGACGCTGTCTCGTGTCACGGTGCGTGCCGGCACCGTAGCCAGCTCGGAACTGCTGCTGGCCTGCCGCCTGGCAAGGCAGGACGTGCCCCTCGAGGCAGTGCCCCGCCAGGGGGCGGCGAGCAATCGCTGACCGCCCCTGACCCCCTCAACGGTTCGGTTGCGGGGTGTAGCGCAGATAGGATTTCAGCTCGCGATACCCTTTCGGAAATTTGGCCTTCAGTACCTCGGGGTCTTGCAGGGCCGCCGGGATGATCACGTCGTCGCCGTCCTTCCAGTTCACCGGCGTGGCCACACCGTGGCTGTCGGTGAGTTGCAGCGAGTCAATCACCCGCAGGATCTCATCAAAATTGCGGCCGGTGCTGGCAGGGTAGGTGAAGGTGGTGCGGATCTTGTGTTTTGGATCGATGATGAACACCGAACGCACCGTCAGGGTGTCGTTGGCATTCGGATGGATCATGTCGTAGAGCGTGGCTACTTTGCGATCGGCATCCGCAAGGATCGGGAAATTCACCGCCTGGCCCTGGGTTTCGGCAATATCGCCCACCCAGCGCTGGTGGGAATCGAGATCGTCAACACTGACGGCGATCACTTTCACGCCCCGGTCGGCGAACGCCTGCTTGAGCTTGGCGGTATATCCCAGCTCGGTGGTGCACACCGGGGTGAAGTCACGCGGATGGGAGTACAGCACCACCCAGTGACCGGCGGCCCAGGCGTGGAAGGAAATGTCGCCTTCCGTGGAATGTTGTGTGAAGTCGGGGGCTATGTCACCGAGACGCAGGCTCATGCGAGGCATCCTCCAGGTTGGGTAGGGCGGGGTCGGCTTGGCGGAAGGGCAGTCCGGATGCGTGCGCCCGGGCAGCCTTCTGCTGCGCATTGTGCCTGATCCCGCGCCCGGCCAATGACGGAGTTGCCATAAGCTTAGAACGGCAACCCGTTCAGCCCAGTCCACGCATCCAGCCCAGTCCCTGTTCCGTGCTGCCGCGCGGCCGGTATTCGCAGCCGATGAAGCCGCCATAGCCCCAGGCATCGAGCAGGCGAAACAGCCAGGGGTAATTCAGCTCGCCTTCGTCCGGCTCGTGGCGCCCCGGCACGCCGGCAACCTGCACATGGCCAACCAGCCCGAAATGGGCCTCGAGACGGGTGGCCAGATCGCCCTCGCTGATCTGGGTGTGATACATGTCGAATTGCAGGCGCACGTTCGGAGCATCGATATCGGCGATGATGTCTGCGGCCTGGTCCGTGCTGTGCAGGAAATACCCGGGATTGTCGCGTCGGTTCAACGGCTCGATCAGCAGGTCGATGCCGCGTGCGGCCGCGCTGCGCGCGGCGTCGCGCAGATTGTCGACATACATCCGCCGCGCCGCGGCGACGTCGGCACCTGGCGGCAGCACGCCCGCCATCACGTGCAGGCGGGTGGCACCCAGCAGGTCGACATACTGCAGGCCCAGCCCCAGTGCCGCCTGGAACTCGCCACGGCGCTCGGGCTGGATTGCCAGCCCCCGGTCTCCGGCTTCCCAATCGCCCGGCGGCAAATTGAACATGGCCAGTTCCAGCGACAGGTCGCGCAGGCGGGCGGTGATCTCATGGGCCGGCCAGGCATACGGAAACTGGAATTCGACGGCATCGAAACCGGCCCGGGCCGCAGCTTCAAAGCGGTCGAGGAAAGGGACTTCCGTGAACATCAGGCTCAGGTTTGCTGCAAAACGCGGCATGAAATTTTTCTCCGGCCCTCGCCCGACGGCAGGCCTGTTCTCTGCTTCATGCTAGCATTCAGCCTATGGGACATATTGAATCTTTACCTTCTTCAGCCACGCGTAAGCCAGACGATGCTGCCCTGGTCGCGGCATTGCGTAACGTGTTGCCGCACGCGGCGGTGTTGACCGAAACCGAGGCCCGGCGACCCTACGAAAGTGACGGCCTGAGCGCTTATCGGCAGCAGCCACAGGTGGTGGTGCTGCCGGCCAATGAGGCCGAGGTACAGGCCGTGCTGCAGGTCTGTCATCGCCTGGGGGTCGCGGTGGTGGCCCGTGGTCACGGCACCGGCCTGTCTGGTGGCGCGATGCCGAACGAGCGTGGCGTGCTCATGTCGCTGGCACGCCTGAACCGCATCTTGGAAATTGATGCTCATGCGCGAACGGCGCGGGTGCAGCCAGGGGTTCGCAATCTCGCCATTTCCGAGGCGGTGGCACCACAGGGCCTGTACTACGCGCCCGATCCCTCCAGCCAGATTGCCTGCAGCATTGGCGGCAACGTGGCGGAAAACTCCGGCGGGGTGCACTGCCTGAAATACGGCCTGACCGTGCATAACCTGGTCAAGGTGCGCGCCCTGCTGATCGACGGTACGGTGATCGAGGTCGGTGCCGATGCGCCAGACGCCGCCGGCTTTGACCTGCTGGCTCTGCTGACGGGCAGCGAAGGGCTGCTGGCGGTGGTCACCGAGGTGACGGTGCGCCTGCTGCCGCGTCCGCGCACGGTGCAGGCCCTGCTCGCCTCATTCGATGACGTGGAACGGGCCGGCCAGGCGGTAGCCAACATCATTGCGGCCGGCATCATCCCGGCCGGGCTCGAGATGATGGACGGCCCGGCGACCCGCGCGGCCGAGGCCTTCGTGCATGCCAACTATCCCGTCGATGCCGAAGCCCTGCTGATCTGCGAGTCGGATGGCACGGCCGAAGAGGTGGCCGACGAGACCGCGCGCATGCGCGCGGTGCTCGAAGCCGCTGGCGCGACCGAAGTGCGCTTTTCGCGGGATGAGGCCGAGCGCCTGAAATTCTGGGCGGGTCGCAAGGCCGCCTTCCCGGCCGTCGGGCGACTGGCGCCTGATTACTACTGCATCGATGGCACCATTCCGCGTCGCACCCTGGGTAGCGTGCTCAACTGGATGTACGCGCGGGCCGAAGCGCTCGGAGTGCAGGTGGTCAACGTGTTCCATGCCGGGGATGGCAACCTGCATCCGCTTCTGTTGTTTGATGCCGCCAAGGCCGGTGATTTTGCGCGTACCGAGGTGCTGGCCAATGAAATCCTGGCCAAGTGCGTCGAAGTTGGCGGCACCATCACGGGCGAACACGGCGTCGGCGTGGAAAAGATCGATGCGATGTGCGTCCAGTTCAATGCAGCCGAACTGGGCATCTTTCTGGGGGTGAAGGCGGCATTCGATCCGGACGGCCTGATGAATCCAGGCAAGGCCGTGCCGGTGCTGCACCGCTGCGCGGAATTGGGACGCATGCACGTGCATCATGGTGCTTTGCCCCACCCCGACCTGCCGCGCTTCTGAGCACGCGCCCGCCCGGCGGGCAGCCGATCGTGACCGTCACGCCGGCTGCCCGGAGCCGCGCTGGGGCATCTGGCCGCTGGGCGGTTCGGGCAGCAGGCGGCTTGCCGGACGTGCCAACGACGTCCAGCGGTGCCGCCGTCCTTCGGCGGTGCCGCCGGCCTCCAGCAACGCCGATACCCTTCAGCCTATGACTTCGGACTTTCTGATTCACCATGCCAATACCACTCCCCAATCCGCTCGCTGAGGCGCGCGAGGCTCTGCAGCAGCGGGTCTTGCGGGCTGTGGCTGACCGATCCCCCCTTCGGCTGGTCGGTGGCGGCACCCAGGCCGGGCTGGTGCGCGCCTCGGCCGGAGAGCCGCTGGCCCTGAGCGTGCTTAACGGTCTCATCGCCTACGAACCCAGTGAGCTGGTGATCACGGCGGGTGCGGGCACCCCGCTGTCGGTCCTGTCGGCCACCCTGGCGGACCAGGGGCAGATGCTGCCCTTCGAACCGGCCTTGGCGGGCGGTCAGGCCACCTTGGGTGGGGCAGTGGCCGCCCAGCGTGGCGGGCCCCGGCGCTGGCTGGCGGGTTCGGTGCGCGACTTCCTGTTGGGCGTGCGCCTGATCGATGGCCTGGGTCAGGAGGTCGGCTTTGGCGGTCAGGTGATCAAGAATGTGGCCGGTTTTGACATCACCCGGCTGCAGGCAGGCGCCTGGGGTTCGTTGGGGCTGATCACGGAGGTCAGTGTCAAGGTATTGCCTCGGCCGCAGGCCGAGTGCACTTTGCAGTTCGCCATGGCGCAGGCAGAGGCCCTGCAGCAGGTGAATGCGTGGGCCGGTCAACCACTGCCGCTGTCGGCCGTGAGCTGGGACCAGGGCATTCTGCGTCTGCGCCTGTCCGGAGTGCCGGCTGCCTTGGCATCGGCCTGCGCGACGCTGGGCGGCCAGGCACTAGAGAACGATGCTGCCGAGGCCCATTGGACCAGCCTGCGCGAACGCACCCATCCGTTTTTTGAGCAGGGCGGTACGCTCTGGCGGCTGGCCGTGAAACCGACCTCGCCGGTGCTCGACCTGCCGGGCGCCGTTTTGTGGGAGTGGGGCGGTGGGCAGCGTTGGCTGCGCACCGAGGCGCCCGCCGAACTGGTCCGCCGCAGCGCCGAGCGCGCCGGTGGGCATGCCATGCTGTGGCGGGGCGGCGAGTCCGGCGTTCCGGTGTTTCATCCGCCGGCGGCGGCCCTGGCGGCCCTGCAGCGCCGCATCAAGCACGCCCTCGATCCACACGGCATTTTCAATCCAGGCACTCCGGATTTCCTCTGATCATGTACACGGCGATCGCTCCCCATCTGGCTGACGTTCCTGAAGCGCAGGAAGCGGCTGACCTGCTGCGTGCCTGCGTGCACTGTGGTTTCTGCCTGGCCACCTGCCCGACCTATCAGGTAACGGGTGATGAGCTCGACAGCCCGCGTGGCCGGATTTATCTGATGAAAAGTCTGGTGGAGGGGGCCGATCCCGGGTTGCGCACCCAGTACCACCTCGACCGCTGCCTGACCTGCAAGGCCTGTGAATCCACCTGTCCTTCCGGGGTGCGGTATGGCCGGCTGGTGGAAGCTGGTCGATCCCTGCTGGAGAAGCGTTTTCCCCGGGGCCTGGCGGCCCGCGTCAAACGGGCCGTCATTCGCGGTGGTCTTGCGCAGTCAGCGGTCTTTGGCGCGGCCGTCAAGCTGGGTCAGCTGACCCGTCCGCTGCTGCCGGCGGGGCTTGCTGCGAGCGTCCCGCCGGAGCGGGCTGCGGGCACCTGGCCTGCGCCTCGGCATGCCCGGCGCATGGCAGTGCTGGATGGCTGTGTGCAGCCAGCGATCGATCCGGGCATCAATGCGGCGGCAGCCCGGGTACTGGATCAGCTCGGCATCAGCCTGGTGCGCATGCCTCGGGTGGGGTGCTGCGGAGCCTTGCCGCATCATACCGGCGACACTCCCGGCGCCTTGGCGATGGTGCGCGCCAATGTCGACGTGTGGGCCCAGGCCCTGGATAGCGGTGCCATCGAAGCGATCGTCATGACCGCCAGTGGCTGCGGCAGCGAGGTCCGCGAATACGGCCATCTGCTGCGTCACGATTCGGCGTATGCCAGCCGGGCCGCCCAGGTTTCGGCGGCCACCCGTGATCTCTCGGAAGTGTTGCAGGGTCTGGGGCCACAACTCGCCGAGCGGATCGGGACGGCGCGCCGTCCTGCCGGTGAGGCGGCCCGGATTGCCTATCATCCACCGTGTTCGCTCCAGCATGGGCAGAAGGTGCGGGGTCACGCCGAACAACTCCTGCGCGACATTGGTTTCGAGCCGCAACCATTTGCCGACAGCCATTTGTGCTGCGGTAGCGCCGGCAGTTATTCCCTGCTGCAGCCCGCGCTGTCGAAAACCCTGCAGACCCGCAAGCTGGAGCATCTGCTTGGTACCCGGCCCAGCTGTATTGCCACGGCCAACATCGGCTGCCAGGCACATCTGCAGAGTGGCACCAGCGTGCCCGTCCGTCACTGGATCAACCTGATCGACGGGCTGCTCGCAGCGACTCCCGCCAGCGCCTGAGCCCCTGCGGTTGCAGCGGCGCGCGCGCCGGCGGTGCTAGCGTCTGGGTCACTCGCGTCCGGACTTCATGCGTCTGGGCCGCTCGCGTTTGGCCGCCATGGGTTCGTTTCAGGGCGTAGCGGCGAGGCTGGCCAGACAGCTGCTCAGGGTGTTCTGCTGATCGGGTGACAGCACCGCCAGCAGCAACTGGTCGGTCTGGGCCATCTGCAGGGCCAAGGCGCTGTCGGCCTGGCCAGCGGCAGTGGCCAGGGTCTGCAGTTGCGCCGGTGACGTTCCGGCGGTCAGGCTGGCCTGGTGCAGCGCGCTGCGCTGGGCATGCGCGAGCTTGGCAGCGTCGCGCAGGGCGATCTCATGGTCGTGCAGGATCTGGAAAACCTGGTCCTTCTGGGCAGACGTCAGCCCAAGCCCACGCATCCACGGCGGCATGCCGTGGTCGTGACCGCGCATGGCCATCCATCCAATGGCGCCGGGCACACCGCCACCCCCGGGGTGTGCGAAACCTGGACCTTCGCCAGACAGGCCACGACAGACCGCATTGGCGGGTGGGGTCTGGGCGTTTGCCCTGGTGGATAGATTCAGTGCGGCGGCCATCAGGATGGCTGCGGCGGCGGCAGTGCGCAGGGGGATCAACATGAAAGGACTCCTTTGGGAACGAGGGCGGCGGTGAACCGGCCCGCCCTGCCAAACAGTCTGCCCAAGGGGTCGGTGAAAGAGAGTCACGGCCCCGTAAAATCGCGTAAATAAACGTCGACTTCCCTTGCAGATGTCCGGGCCACTGCATACCTTGCACCATCGGGGCGGGTTTCGAGGTGGATTACAGGCATGAATCGCATTTTGTTGGTGGATGACGATCAGGAACTGTCCGGCATGCTGGCCGAGTATCTGGGCCAGGAAGGGTTTGACGTAGAGTGTGCCCATACAGGCGAGGAAGGCTTGCAGCGCGCGCTGAGCGGAGATTTCGCGCTCACGGTGCTAGACGTGATGATGCCGCAGATGTCCGGTGTGGAAGTGCTGAACCGCATCCGGGCCCGCAGCCACATGCCGATCCTGATGCTGACAGCCCGGGGTGATGACCTTGACCGTGTGATCGGGCTGGAGATGGGGGCGGACGACTATGTACCGAAACCCTGCACGGCCCGGGAACTGGCAGCCAGGATCCGCGCGATCCTGCGCCGTACCGCGGCGGTGGCGCCCGGCGCAGACACCGCCAGTGTCGGGGCCAGCGATGTCATCGTGTTCGGTGACCTCAGCGTGCAGCCGGACGCGCGCACCGCCCGTTGGCGCGCCCATGTGCTGGCCCTGACCAGTACCGAATATAACTTGCTGGAAGTGCTGGCACGCCATGCCGGCCAGACTGTCAGCAAGAAGACGCTGTCTGAGGATGGACTGGGCCGCCCGCTCGCCCGCTTCGACCGCAGCGTCGATGTGCACATGGGCCGGATCCGGGAAAAGATCGGCCCCATGGCAGACGGGCGCTCCTGCATCCAGACGGTGTTCCGTCAAGGCTATCAGCTGATCCGTGAATAAGATCCTGCGCGCGCCACTGGCCCGGCTGTTCCAGAAATTTTTCCTGGCGATTTTCCTGTCGCAGCTGCTGGCGGTGGTTGGCGTCGGATACATGATCTGGGCAGTTGGACCCGAACCGCACCTGCCCGAGCCGGAAGAGCGTGTCCGGCATGATGAGCCAGGCCCGCCACCCCCGGCAGCCGCCACCCTGGCGGCCGATGCTGCCGGTACGACGACCCCCCGCCCGGCCTTGGCGCCGGACGATCGTGCTGCGTCGCAGTCGCCGCCACCGCACTGGTCGCATCCGCCGGAACGTGACCGGTATTTGTTTGGCCATCGCACCCACCGGCATGGCTATCCTTTTTTGCCCGTCGGGATCGGGCTGCTCGCCAGCCTGCTGTCTGCCTTCCTGCTGGCGCGGCAGTTTGCAGGCCCGATCCTTGCCTTGCGATCGGCCTTCACCCGTCTGGGACAGGGCGATCTGCGCGTGCGTCTTGGCCCGGGGCCGGGGCGCCGGACCGATGAACTTGAAGCCCTGCGCGCGGATTTCGATCTGACTGCCGCCAAGCTAGAGCGCCTGGTGGAGGGGCAACGGCGTCTGCTGCATGACGTCTCGCATGAAATCCGTTCGCCGGTGGCGCGACTGCAGCTCGCGCTGGATCTGATCCGGCAGCAGCCGGGGCGTGCCAGCGAACTGCTCGACCGCATGGAACGCGAATGCGGCCGTATCGACCGGCTGATGGAGGAACTGCTCACGCTGTCCCGCCTCGAGGCGGGCGCATTTGGGCCGCTGGATCAGGCAGTTGACCTGGTCGAGATCGTGCAGGGGGTGGTCGAGGATGCCGGCTTTGAGGGGGCCGCGCGCGGAGTGACGGTTGCCCTGGAGGCTCCCGCCATGCTCGACTGCCGGGGGCATGCCGAGCTCCTCCATCGGGCGATCGAGAATGTTGTGCGCAATGCGGTCGCGCACAGCCCTGATCGGGGTCACGTCCGGGTGACGGTGGCGGTCGACGGGGTGGTGAAACGGCTACGGGTGGTGGTGGAAGATGCTGGCCGGGGCGTACCACCGGAAGATCTGGAGCGTATTTTCGCCCCCTTCAAGCGGCTGGCGAATTTCAGCCTGCTGCAGGCCGCTGGCGGTCATGGGCTGGGTCTTGCCATCACGCGCGAAGCGATGCTGGCGCATGGCGGACGCGCCTTCGCGGAAAACCGTGCGGGGGGCGGCCTGAGCGTCACGCTGGAAATGCCCTGGCAGGAGGATGGCCGTCCGGCTGGCTGATCGCCGAGCAGGTCTTGCGGGTCGCGGCGCGGCTTTCAGCGTGGACCCGCGGCGCCATCCGGATGGGTCGGGTCGATCCACAGCACCTGTTCCGGGGCTTCGACAGGCTCGATGTCCAGATTGACCGCAACCGCCTCGCCGTCGCTGCGGCACAGCACACACTCCAGCACCTCGTCCGGGCTCGCGTTGATTTCCTGGTGCGGCACGAAGGGCGGCACGTAGATGAAATCGCCTGGCCCCGCCTCTGCCGTGAATTCCAGCTGGTTACCCCAACGCATGCGCGCGCGGCCACGGATCACATAGATCACGCTTTCCAGCGGGCCATGATGATGGGCGCCCGTCTTGGCGCCGGCATGGATGTGCACGGTGCCAGCCCACAGTTTCTGCGCCCCGACACGCGCGAAGTTGATCGCAGCCTGGCGGTCCATGCCGGGGGTCTGCGCCGTGTTGCCATCCAGTTGGTCATGGCGTACCACGCGCACGCCGTGCAGTTTCCAGTCCATCAATGCCTCTCCGCAGTGAGTTCGAGCAGCCGGAACCATTCGTCGCGGTCACCCGGCCGGGTGCCCTGCCACAGGATACGCGCACCTTCCGGCAACGGGCGCCGGATCGGCTGGCGGAACTGCTCGAGCAGCAGCTGGCAGTCGGTGCCGCGGCCGATTTCCCGGCGTTCGGTATGAATGCCCCCGTAGTACTCCAACAGGGCACGCTGGGGTTCACCGAGGCCGGCGCTGGCGAGGCAACCGCGCTCCGCCGGCAAGGCAGCGATCAGCGCCTCGAAGGGGCGTCGGTAACTGCGGCTGATGTCGATGTACGGTAGCCAGAGCGTCATCACCAGCAACCAGAAGGTGGTCATGCCGACAGCCCAGTTGAGTACCGCACGACGCGCATTCTGGCGGGAGCGGGCAATGGCGGCGATCCACAGCACGGTCACGCTGGCGGCAAACACGAAGGCGCCCCAGTGGAAGCGGGCAACATAATCCGGCAGCTGGCGATCCAGGTAATTCACCACTTCGCGCGGCTGCCCGGTCAGTTGCGCCACCCAACCGAGCCACAGCAGGCTGCAGAACAGCCCGAAGGTCATGCTGCCAAACCAGTCCAGGAAGCTTGCGGCGCCCCGGCGCAGCTTGTCCACGCCAGCAGTGGCCAGCAGGGCCAGCGGCAGCAACAGGGGCAACATGCTGGCTTCGCGCGGCGCGGTACCCAGTCCCAGACACACCAGCCCAGTCAGCAGGGCCAGCAGCGGCATCTGGATCTCGATGCCCTCGCCAAGGCGGCCGCGCCAGCCATCCCAGGCAGTCCACAGGGCGAGGGGCGCGACCGGCCAGCCATACCAGCTGAGCAGGGCTGGGTAAAAGCCCAGATCGGCATGGCGATCCACCCACCGCAGGGGATCGAGCATCCGGCTGCCCTCGGTGTGCCACCAGGCCGTGAACCAGGTCGGATCGGCGCTGCCGCCGCCGCCCGGCAGGCCGCTGGCCGACCACATCCAAAGACCGATGGCACAAAGCGGAATGCCAAGACCCAGTCCCAGCAGGGCTATCAGGGTGCTGGCCTGCTGGCGTCGGCGCCAGCAGGCCCAGGCCAGCAGGGGCAGGATCAGGCCAAAGGCGAGACTGCCCCGGCACAGGTAGGCGAGTGCCAGGCCGAGGCCGGTCAGCAGGCCGGCCAGACCAACGCCCCCCGGTACATCGGGCGCAATGCCGAATTCGGCCAAGGCGCGGTTTGCTTCGGTTGCCCGGGATTGCGCCAGACCCCACAGGGCGAGTGCATAACCCGCGACAAAACCCAGATCCGGATTGATTTCATGAGCCCGGATCACCAGGCCGATCGAACCCACCAGCAACATCACGGCGAGGCGGTCGTGCCGGTCGCCGTATAGCCGTCGCGCCGCCTGGGCGATGGCATACAGGGTCAGGGCCATGCAGAGGGCACTGGCAAGCCGGGCAGATTCATGCGCCGGCAGATGTCCGCCAATCAGCCGGACCAGGCCAGCTGCCAGCCAGTAATAGAACGGGGGACGCAGGGCATAAGGTTCACCAGCGAGTTGTGGCGAGAGCCAGTGGCCGTGCCAGACCATTTCCTGGATCACGCCGAGACTCACGGCTTCTTCGTACTTCCAGGGGTCGTGGCCGAACAGTCCGGGCAACAGCCAGGCAATGCAGACCAGCAGGAACAGCAGGGTCTTGGCCGGATGGGGGCGGCCGTCGAACACCAGCGGCAACCAGGCGTCAGACACCTCGGCAGACGGCGGTTGCGGTGTTTTCATGGGGCATTCCTGGCAAGAGAAAGCCCCATCCCGTTGAGGATGGGGCTGCTCGGTCCGGAAAGATGCACAGCGGGCAGGCAGGGCCTGCGCGTGATCACTTCAGGCTGTACTTCTGGCGGAATTTCTCGACGCGGCCGGCCGTATCCACAATTTTCTGCTTGCCGGTGTAGAACGGATGGCAGGCGGAGCAGACTTCGACGTGCAAGGCCTTGCCCAGCGTTGAACGGGTTTCGAACGTGTTCCCGCAGCTGCAGGTCACGGTGATGTCGGCATAAGTCGGATGGATATCGGCTTTCATGGCATTCCTTAGCGCAGAGGCCCCGGGGCGGTGGAGAAACTTCCTACACCAAATGGACGTCGGGTAAAAATGATCCGATGCAGTATCGGGAAGAGTAACCCAAGATTATGCGCGTAAACCCGCGCTGCCGCAAGGCAAAAGCAATGGCTGCCCGGCAGGCTTAGCCGCGCCGCATCGAGTCAAAGAATTCGGCGTTGTTCTTGGTGGCTTTTACCTTGTCGACGAGGAATTCCGCTGCCTCAAGCTCGTCCATCGGGTAAAGCAGTTTGCGCAGTACCCAGATCTTCTGCAGCAGGTCGGGCTTGATCAGCAGTTCTTCGCGGCGCGTGCCGGACCGGTTGACGTTGAGCGCAGGGTAGATGCGTTTTTCGGCCATGCGGCGTTCAAGGTGGATCTCCATGTTGCCGGTTCCCTTGAACTCCTCATAGATCACGTCATCCATACGCGACCCGGTGTCGATCAGGGCGGTGGCGATGATGGTCAGCGAACCGCCTTCCTCGACATTGCGAGCGGCTCCGAAGAAGCGCTTTGGCCGCTGCAGGGCGTTGGCGTCGACACCACCGGTGAGCACCTTGCCGGAGGCCGGCACGACGGTGTTGTAGGCCCGCGCCAGGCGCGTGATCGAGTCCAGCAGGATCACCACATCGCGCTTGTGCTCGACCAGCCGCTTGGCCTTCTCGATCACCATCTCGGCCACCTGGACGTGCCGGGTGGCTGGTTCGTCAAAGGTGGAGGAAACCACCTCGCCGCGGACCGAGCGCTGCATTTCGGTCACTTCTTCCGGACGCTCGTCGATCAGCAGCACAATCAGCGAAACTTCCGGGTGGTTGGTGGCGATGGAATGCGCAATGTGCTGCAGCATCACCGTCTTGCCGCTTTTCGGGCTGGCCACCAGCAGTCCGCGCTGACCTTTGCCGATGGGCGCGATGATGTCAATGATGCGCCCGGTCATGTTTTCTTCGGCCCGGATGTCCCGCTCCAGTTTCAGCGGCTCGGTCGGGAACAGCGGGGTCAGGTTCTCGAAGAGGATTTTGGTCTTCGAGTTTTCAGGTGACTCGGCATTGACCGTATCCACCTTCACGAGGGCGAAGTAGCGCTCACCGTCCTTCGGGGTGCGGATTTCGCCGGTAATGCTGTCACCGGTGTGCAGATTAAAACGCCGGATCTGCGACGGGCTGACATAGATGTCATCCGGACTGGCCAGATACGACGTTTCCGGCGATCGCAGGAAACCGAAACCATCCTGCAGCACTTCGAGGGTGCCTTCCCCAAAAATGGCCTCTCCCTTCTTTGCCTGGTTCTTCAGCAGGGCAAAGATCAGTTCCTGCTTGCGCAGCCGGTTTGCCCCCTCGATCTCATTGGCGATGGCCATTTCAACCAGTTCGCTGACATGGAGCACTTTGAGGTCTGAAAGATGCATGGGGAGCAGGTGCGCGGACGAGGCACACAGAGAATTCTAGGGAGGGAGACACAAACCGGACAGCCAGCGGGGCAGGACGCCCCGGGGTCACTCTGTCCGATTATTGCAGCAAGAAGCGTAAGAGGTTCAGAGGTGGCTGTCAATAAAGGCAGTCAGCACCGATTTGTTTACGGCACCAACCTTGGTGGCCACCAGCTGGTCGCCTTTGAACAGCAGCAGGGTGGGGATACCCCGGACGCTGAAGCGGGCTGGCGTGGCCTGGTTGTCGTCGACATTGACTTTGGCAACCTTCAACTTGCCGCTGTATTCCTGGGCAATATCATCCAGGATCGGGGCAATCATCCGGCAGGGGCCACACCATTCGGCCCAAAAGTCCACCAGCACCGGAACGCTGGACTGGTGCACTTCGGCTTCAAAGGTGGCGTCGGTGACGTGGGTAATATGGTCGCTCATGACGGATCCTGGTGATGTAAGAAGAGAAGAAGGACAGTCGGCACATGGAGGCGATGCGGGACTTTTCAAGCCTGAATTCCGTTCGGTGTCCAGTACCCGCAGCGCTGCCAAACCCCGTGTCCGTACAAGCGGACCACTGCTTCCTTGCGTGATCTTAGCCGAGCCACCCCCCCCTGTGAAGCGGCCCGGGCCGCCCCGGTTTGGTCGGGCTTTGCGCTCTGCTATAGTTGTGGGTCTTGAATCCTGCCTTCTGGAGTCTGCTGCCATGACCTATGTGGTCACTGAATCGTGCATCAAGTGCAAGTACACGGATTGTGTCGACGTTTGCCCGGTGGATTGCTTTCACGAAGGCCCCAACTTTCTCGTCATCGATCCGGACGAGTGCATTGACTGCACCCTTTGCGTTGCCGAGTGCCCGGCCGAGGCCATTTTCGCGGAAGACGACGTGCCCGAAGCCCAGCGTCAATTCATTGCCCTGAACGCGGAGTTGTCGCGGGACTGGCCGGTACTGACCGAGCGCAAACCGGCACCGGCCGATGCCGACTCGTGGAAAGGCGTCGCGGAAAAGCTGCATCTGCTGGAGCGCTGAACCGACGGGGCCCTGCGTGGCCCATCGACGCCCGACGCCCGACGCCCGACGCCCGACGCCGGTATGACGTGAGGCATTGCACCGGACTGGTGCGAACCGCCCTGGTGCGCGAAGCCAGGTGAATGGGGTGTTGCTGGGACCGAAGCTCGCACACGACGCTGCTCCGGCGGGGGGGGTAGCATGGCTGGTCGTCGGGAGGGGGCATCCGGACGACCTGACGGGAGATGGCACAACCTTTGCGTGGATAACGGCACCACAGGAGGAGTGCGTGTGAATTTTTCTCAGGTCATCAAGGAAATCGGGCGGGGTG
>CAIPBT010000017.1 GCA_903863375.1 uncultured Ferrovum sp. | reverse complement strand
CCTTGCCGAGTTCTCGTGCGGCACCGGCAAAACTGCCCGTTCGGGCAATCCGCTCCAGGGTTTCGAGTGCCTCCGGCGTGAGTGGCGAGCGCGGCGTGGTGCGCAGATTGAGGCGTTGACCCATCTTGTGGCAAACCCCGGAACATGTTGAATCCGATTGAATGATGCCCCGAAAGACCTTCAACCGCAAAACAGGGGAGGAAAGCGTACAGTAAGGCTCAAGGTCATCTGACAGAGGCTCCATCCATGCTTACCCTGCGCAAATCCGGACAACGTGGCTACGCCGACCACGGCTGGTTGAAGTCCTTCCACAGCTTTTCATTTGCCGACTATCACGACCCCGAACACATGGGGTTCGGCCCTCTGCGCGTGATCAATGAAGACCGGGTGGCTCCAGGCATGGGCTTTGGCACCCATCCCCACCGCGACATGGAGATCGTCACCTACGTGCTCGATGGCGAACTGGCCCATCGCGACAGCATGGGCAACGGTGAAGCCATCCGCCCGCATGAGGTGCAGCGCATGAGCGCCGGTACCGGTGTGATGCACAGCGAATTCAACCATTCCAAGGAACAGCCCACGCATTTCCTGCAGATCTGGATTCAGCCGGACGTCCGTGGCGTGAAGCCCAGCTACGAACAAACCTACTTTGCGCCGTCGGAGAAACGCGGCCGGCTGCGGCTGGTGGCGGCTCCTGACGGTGCCGAGGGGGCCGTACGCATCCACTCGTCCACGCGCTTGTACGCTGGACTGTTCGGCCCCGGCGAGGAGGCTCGCCTGATGCTGGCACCCGGTCGGCTTGCCTACGTGCATGTCGCGCGCGGCAGCGTGCAGGCGAATGGCGTCTCGCTGCAGGTTGGCGATGCCGCGAAACTGCAGCAGGAGGCGATGCTGCACCTGAGTCACGGCGAGGAAGCCGAGGTGCTGGTGTTTGACCTTCCAGCCTGAGGTCATTGCCGATCATCCCGCAGGGCATTCGGCCCGGTGTCCTGCTGTTTCAGAGAAGGTTTTCCAGGTCGACTTTGCCGTCCCTGCGTATCAACCCCCGAAAACACCAAGGAGTTCAGCATGTCATCCATCGTCGTGATCTACCACAGCGGTTATGGCCATACCCGTCGCCAGGCCGAAGCCGTCGCCACCGGTGCGGGCGCGCAGCTGATCGGCATCGATGCCGAAGGCAACATCGGTGAGGCCGACTGGGCAGCCCTGCAGGCCGCGCCAGCTATCATCTTTGGTTCACCTACCTACATGGGCGGTCCGAGCTGGCAGTTCAAGAAGTTTGCCGACGCCACCAGCAAGCCCTGGTTTACCCAGCAGTGGAAAGACAAGGTGTTCGCGGGATTTACCAACTCCGCCAGCCTGAACGGCGACAAGCAGGTCACGCTGCAGTACTTCTTCACCCTTGCCATGCAGCACGGTGGCCTGTGGGTGGGCCTGGGACAGATGCCGTCCAATGCGAAGGCAGCGCAACGCACCGACGTCAATGTGCTCGGTGCCGCCGCCGGGGCGATGATGCAGAGCCCCTCCGACAGCAGCCCGGAAGAAGTGCCGAGCGGCGACCTGGAAACCGCCCGGCTGCTGGGGGTGCGCGTGGCGGCCACAGTGCAGCGCCTGAAGGCCTGACGCTACCGCAACCCGGCGGCCTGACCCGGGCTGGCGCGTCAATACGCGAGGTCGTGCCAGAGTGTGAGCAGCAGGGAGGACTGCCAGCGCGTATCGATCAGCGGGCTCTGCGCCGCCGCACCGAGCAGGCGCTGGCGTTCCCAGTGCAGGTCCAGCCGCCAGGCGGGGGCCACGGTCCACTCTGCACTGACGATGGCCTGCGTATTCTGCCAGCCCCCGCCTAGCGCATACGGCTGCCGCATCACCGGCAAGCCTGGGATGGCTGCATTGCCTGCGCCGGCCGCCTGAGCTGGCGTGACGCCAAACAGTCCTTGCCGATAGGGCCCATTGGCGTAACTGGTGCCAATGGTCACGCCCGCCAGAACTTGTGACCCCAGTGGCGCGCCCAGGGTAACGCCGGCCTCGGCGAGGATGCCGCGCGTATCGGGTCCCAAACCGGTATTGACGGCAGACTGCAAGACGGCAAACTCGACCGGTTCCCAATTGGCAAACAGGGAGCGTTCCAGCCGGGCCGGAATCTCCGGCAACCCCTGCAGCCGCGCACCGTCACCCTGCCGCCGGGCCAGCTGTGGCCACAAGCGGACTCCCCACTGCACATCCTTGCGGTCAGACAGGTTCCAGCCCAATCCAAGATTGGTCGAAGCAAACAGACCGGAGGCACCAAGCCACTCCACCGCCGGCAGGACAAACTGGCGATCGTTGTGGGCGCCCGGATAGCGGGGAATCTGGTAGGCACTCACGCCCACCGCCAGTGTGGCCCGCGACGGGGGAGCATCCAGCAGTAGCAGACCGCTGTCAGCGCTTGCCTGCAGGACAGCGGCCGCCCCGCAGCCGGCCAGGTACTGCGGCCAAGGGTATTGCCTGGCGCAGTGCGCGACAGTCGGCAGGCTGAACCAACGAAGCCGGCGTACCCCGGCAACCATCACGGTGCCCGTCGGGCAATCAGAACGCCGGTGGTGCCACCGAAGGCAAAGGAGTTCGACATGGCAACCTGCAGGCCGGGGGTTGGCCTGGCCGCTCCGATCACATGATCCAGGGCACATTCGGCGTCGACCACCTGCAGGTGTGCGGTTGGCGGCACCTCCTGGCGGCGCAGGGCCTGGATGGCGATCAGCAACTCGATCGCCGCCGCTGCCCCCATCAAGTGGCCGTGAACGGCCTTGGTCGAGCTGACCGGGAGCCTGGGGGCATGATCCCCGAAGACATCACGGATTGCCGCCGCCTCGGCGCCATCGTTGGCGTGCGTCGCCGTGCCGTGGGCATTGATGTAGCCCACCTGCTCTGGCTTCAGGTGAGCGTCCTGCAGCGCGGCGCGCATCGCCCGTGCCTGCCCCGCCACGCTCGGACGAGTCAGGTGTTCGGAATCACTTCCGGTGGCAAACCCGACCAGCTCGGCCAGGATCTCTGCCCCCCTGGCCTCGGCATGTTCCCAGTCTTCCAGAACAAAGAAACAGGCGCCCTCGCCCAGAACGAGCCCCGAGCGGCGCGCGTCGAACGGCTTGCACGAGCGCTCCGGGGCGGCTGCATCCTTGTCGGCCAACGTGCGCAACGCGTCCCAGGCATGCACCACCGAGGGGTAGAGCAGGGCTTCGGCGCCGCCGCACAACATGACGTCGGCTTCACCATAGCGGATGCGGCGCATGGCCTCGCCGATGGCAACTGCTGCCGATGCGCAGGCACAGCAGTAGGTGAGGTTGGCGCCCATGAATCCCGTATCCAGCGCGATGTGGGCCGCGGCAGCATTGTGCATGCCGGTGGGTACGGTCAGCGGTTTAAGTCGGCCCGGCGGGGGACCGTAGAAGCGCAGAAACCCTTCCTGGGCAGTACCGGCAGAACCCATGCCCGTGCCAACATGCACACCACAACGGGTCAGGTCGATGTCTTCCGGCAGGGCAGCCATCTGCAGCGCGTCGCGTCCGGCAACCACCGCAAATTGGCTGGTGCGGTCAAGCGTGGCAAGCTGGGCGGGAGAGAAGTGGGCCCGGGGCAGGAAATGATCAATCCAGGCGGCAGTCCGGTCTGGCCATCCGGTGTCGCTGCGTTCGCTCAGGGCCCGGATGGCAGATCGCCCGGCGAACACAGCCTCGGTCAGACCTTCCACCCCGTCTGCCCAGGGCGAGATCACTCCCCAACCTGTCAGGGCAACCCGCGGCATCAGGCCTTGCCCTGCTCCTGACGCAAACGGTCGATCAGGGCAACCACATCACCGACGGTTTCGATCTTCACCTGATCGTTTTCAACCTTAATGTCGAAAACGCCTTCGATATCAAAGATCAGATCGAACACGGACAGGGAGTCAAGTCCCAGGGTTTCGAGGGTGGCCTCCGGCAGGATCGCTGCCGGGGCAACTTCGAACTTGCCGGCGATCATACCGCGCAGGGTTTCCAGGGTATCCAAGTATGAAACGTCCTTAGGCCGCTATGCTAGCTTGGGCGCGCAGCCCATCAATTATGTATTGCATCACCAACATTCCATCTTCGAGGCGCGCCACGTTGCCCGATGCAGGCTCTAGCGCGCGCCGACAGGTTCGTCAGTCCACCCTCATTCGGCGCTACGAAGAGGGAAATGTCT
>CAIPBT010000016.1 GCA_903863375.1 uncultured Ferrovum sp. | reverse complement strand
TGGTCCTTGCAGACCGGCGACCATCCGCACGAAGCCAACTTCCTGAAGCTGGATATCTCCAAAGTGCGTCAGCGCCTGCACTGGACACCGCGCTGGTCACTGGAAACCGCATTGACCCGCATCACCGAATGGCACCGAGACTGGCTCGCCGGTGCGGACATGCGCGCTCGTACGCTTGCCCAGATCGAAGCCTTCCAAAACTCGGCCTGACCCGCGGGATACGCTATTAATGACGAACAGACTGCTTCTTACAGGTGCGAACGGGTTCCTCGGCCGGGCCTTTGCCCGTGCGGCCGCCCCCGGTATGGAGATCGTGACCGTGAGTGGCCGCCGCCACACGGTAGCCGACGAACTCGCCCTAGACCTAAGGGATAAGGACAGTGTCCGCGCCGTGATCCGCAAGATCCGCCCGACCCACGTCGTGAACTTCTCCTCGCTGGGCGTCACACGAGATACCAGCACGCTAGCGGACCTGCTCGCAGTGAACACCATCGGCGCCCTCAACCTTGTCGAGGCCTTGACCGAGGAGGGTCTGGCTGCGCATACGGTGCTGTTTGGCACGGCCTACGAGTACGCGGATTCCAGTGAGCGTCTGGACGAGTCGGCTCGCTTGGAGCCTCAATCCCCCTATGCCATCTCAAAAACCACGCTGCACTATGCGCTGAGGGAGTACGACGGTGTCGCGCCATTAACCTTCCTGCGGCTGTTTAACGTCTTCGGCGTCGGCGAACCAGCCGAGCGGCTCATACCATTCATCGCACGAAAAGCCCGGAATGGGGAAGAGATCCCGCTCACCGGTGGCGAGCAGCAACGCGACTTCATGTTCGTCGATGACCTGATTGCGATTCTGCACCGGCTGGTCGCCTTACCCGTAGCGTCGTCCACCGGGTTGCGGACAATCAACGTGGGCACTGGCGAAGGCACATCACTCCGAACCTTCATTGGTCTTGTTGCCCGCGCACTGGAGCTTCAGGGTCTGGCACCAAAATTGAACTTCGGCGCGCTGCCTTACCGTAAACAGGATCCAATGCGCTGCGTCGCGGATAACGCCAAGCTTCTCGATCTGCTCGGTGACCTACCACGCACCGACCTGTCGCACGCGGTCGAACTTACTGTGCAAGCCCTCTATGAACACTAATCTTTATCAAATCATAGAACGTCGCAAGATCGTAGATCCGCGAGGCTTCTTCCTAAAGACCATGACAGGATTCGAGCCAAATCTGCCGCAGCAATTCGGTGAGATCTACGTCATCAAGGGGGATGCAGGCCAGACGCGCGCTAATCATTATCATAACCTCGCCACAGAGTGGTTCACTATCCTGCATGGACGGGTGTACCTCAACCTGCGCCATGTTGATACCGGTGAGCACGCCTCACTGCTACTCGACGACCAAGCGCCGGTCACCGTGCGTATCAATCCACGCGTTGCCCATTCGCTGATGGGCTTAGCCCAGTGCAACTACTTCCTGATGGCCTACACCGATGTCCGTTACGACCCAGCCGATACTGTCGCGTATCCGCCAATTTGCATCGAGCCAGGTGACGACGCGGAGCGCGCCGGCGGATGACGATAGTCGGGGTAAAGTTTCAAGCTCTGTTCGGCAACAGCCCCAATTTGCGGGCCTTTGCTGCTAATGTCAGCTGGCTGGTGGCCGACAAGCTCACGCGTCTTTTCGTTGGGGTGTTGATTAGCGCTTGGATCGCGCGTTACCTTGGACCCGAGCGATTCGGGCTACTGGCATATGCACTGACGCTAGTCTCTCTGTTCCAGGCGCTGTCGATGCTGGGGTTGGACAACCTAGTGGTGCGCGACATCGCAGCGGCGTCCGAACGCGCCAACGTTGTCCTCGGCACCGCGGTGCGCCTGCGCGCAGCGGGCGCGGCGGGTGCCTACATCACCCTTGGCGCCACCGTCGCCGTCCTCCATGCAAATGATGCCGCCTCGGCGGGGCTCATCCTGCTAGCGGGGATTGCCATCCTAATGCAAATCACCGAGGTGATCGACCTCTGGTTTCAGAGCCAACTCCAGAGCCGGAGGACTGTTATCGCCAAGATATTGTCCTATCTAACCACGGCTGCTTTTAAGGTATCGTTGGTCATGGCTGGTGCGGGCTTGACTTGGTTCGCGGCCGCTGGCGCGATGGAAGCTGCGCTGACTGGACTGTGCTTGTGCGTATCGTACCGACTTTTCCGCACGCAGCAGCGCTGGATCTGGGATCCGATCTTGGCTCGGCAGCTACTCAAGCAGTCGTGGCCGTTGCTGATCTCGGGGCTCTCCGTCTTCTTATATATGCGCTTAAGCGTCATAGTACTGCGCGAGCAAGCAGGCAATGCCGAGGTGGGTCTGTATTCCGTTGGCGCCACGCTGTCGGAGATGTGGTATTTCATCCCGATGACTATCTTCAGCAGTGTCGCACCGATCATCGCGAGGAAACGTGCCGAAGGCGGGGATGCCTATGAACGCACGCTGCTCCAGATCTTCTCCGGGATGTGGGCAATATCCTTCGCCATCGCGGCGCTCAACATCGTCGGTGCCCGCACCTTCGTGAATCTGCTCTACGGCCACCAATACACTAAGTCGGCAGAGGTCTTCGCCATCCACGCACTGACCTTCATTCCGGTGTGCATTGGCGTCGTGCAGAGTGTGTGGCTGATCAACGAGGGGCGATCCAAGATCGCACTATTGCAGGCGATCGCCGGCGCGAGCACTGCGCTAACGCTAAATTTCCTGCTAACGTCGAGCTACGGAGCCTACGGCGCCGCGATAGCCACAGTCGTGTCGCAGTTCGTCCAAGCCTTCCTGGCCAACGCACTGCTAGCGCCCGACTTGTTCCGCCTGCAGTGTCGGTCGCTGCTGCTGACGAAGATCTTCCGGCCATGAGTTACACGACACCAGAGAAGCTCTTGCTGAGCCTTTGCATCCCAACTCTCAACCGGTGCACGTATGTCTGCGCTGCGGTACGCTCAATCTTCGAGGCAGACTGGGACGTCTCCCGCGTCGAGCTGTGCATCTCCAACAACGCCTCAGAGCACGACTATGCCGAGCTCGAGCACTTGCTCACGGAAGCACCGCGCGGCCTGACGGTAACCTACTTCGTCCAACCACGGCGATTGACGGCGGACGAGCACATGTTCGCCGTCAAATCGATGGCGCAGGCTGGGCATGTGTACTTCCTCGGCGACGACGACCTGTTTCTTCCCGGGCAGCTTCCACGGCTGCTCGCCCTCGTCGAAACGCAAGCCCCCGACCTAGCGGTCTTCGACGGTCATCTGATTGATGCTAGCGGTCAGCCCATGGGTCGCCATCTGGGTAGGCCCGCGCGCATCTTCACCGATCAGTTTGAGGCATTCGACGTGCTGCGCGACAAATGCATGTTCGGCGCGCTGCTCGTGCGGAGGTCCTTGCTGCAGGAGCGCCACTTCAAGCTGCTGTTCGGCACCTCGCACGCGTATTGCTGTTTCTGGCTCAGCCTGCTGGAAAGTCCTTCGCTGGCATCGGCGCAGGTCCGGATCCTGATTCCGGACTTCCCGCTTGTGGGACTGCGGGTGGCGGAGAAGACCTACAGTGCCCTGGACGTTTACTACCGGCAGATCCCCTACGAGATCGCCGTCTACCGCCGACATCTGATGCCAGGCCCTGCCCAACATGCGAACCATCGATTCGAACGGCGGTATGAACGGATGGTCGCCTCGATGGGCTTCTTAGTAAGGATGCGCTTCGCGGGCATGCCGATTGAAGAACTCCGGGACCTCGCTCCGCAGTTCCACGAGCGGCACGCCTGGAAAGTGCGCCTGGCCGAGTTCCTCGTGCGAAGCGGGGTCTATCAGACGGCACGGGGAATAAGTCGCCGCCTCTGCGGCTTACGGCACTCACGGTCGTGACCGCGACATCGAAGCGCCACTGGCGCGCGTAATAAAATACCAGGCCGGCGGCCACAGGGGAGAGCCGGTCGAACTGAGAGATGAAAGAAGTCATGGTACAAGCGACTCAACGACGCGCACTGATCTGCGGTGTAAGTGGTCAGGACGGCGCTTATCTGGCCCGACTGCTCGTCGACAAGGGCTACGAGGTATTCGGGACCTCACGAGACGTGAACGCCCAGCGCTTCGGCCGCCTCGACTCGCTGTGGCTAAATGGCAGGATCCGGCTGCTGTCGATGGCTCCGAACGACTTTCGCAGCGTGCTCCAGACCCTGTCACTGAGCCATCCAGATGAGATCTACAACCTCGCTGGCCAATCGTCGGTGGGTCTGTCGTTCGAACAGCCTGTCGAGACGATCGAGAGCGTGGCGATGGGCACACTGAATCTGCTAGAGGCAATCCGCTTCGTGGACAGTTCGATCCGGTTATATAGCGCCGGTTCGAGCGAGTGTTTCGGCGACACGGGCACCGCCCGCGCGAACGAGCACACACCGTTCCGGCCGCGCAGTCCTTACGCGGTTGCCAAAGCCTGCGCCCACAACCTAGTCGCGAACTATCGCGAGGCCTACGGGATGCACGCCAGCACCGGCATTCTGTTCAATCACGAGTCGCCATTGCGCCCTGAACGCTTCGTCACCCAGAAGATCATCCGAGGTGCGGCCCGCATCGCTCGGGGCGAACTCGACGTATTGACAATTGGAAACCTCGACATCCATCGTGACTGGGGTTGGGCACCGGATTATGTCGATGCCATGTGGCGTATGCTGCAGCAGGATGCCCCGAGCGACTACGTAATCGCCACTGGACGCACTGCATCGCTGGAAGAGTTCGTGGCACTGGCCTTCGGGCATTTCGGCCTAGACTGGCGAAATCACGTGCACCACGACGCTGCGCTACTTCGTCCGTCGGACATCCGTTTCGGCGCCGCCGATCCAGAACGTGCTCGCGACCGTTTAGGCTGGCAGGCGACGGTAAGCCTGGAAGAGCTCATCACTCGTATGTGTGGAGCGGTCTCCGCACTTTGACAGCACGACCCTATAGTTACAGCTCCCTCCAGATGCCCTCTGTCGTCTTTGACCATCAAACCTTCGTCGCCCAGGAATTCGGCGGGATTTCCCGATATTTCTGCGAACTGGCCTCGCGTATCCACGGTTTGGAGGATTTCCAGGCCAAGGTCATCGCGCCGCTGCATCTCAATGCCTACCTCCCCGACTGCGCCGTGCCCAAAGCAGCCGTTCGACTGAACGGCAAGTTCCGAGGCCGCGGAAGGCTGTGCCAAGTCGTCAACGCCGCGCTGGCACCGGCGCTGACGCGCATGAGCCGACCCTCACTGATCCATCGCACGTACTACGAGTCGCTGCCACGTGTAGGTGACGTACCCGTCGTGTTGTCCGTCTTTGACATGATCCATGAAATCTTCCCGGAAAACTTCGCTACGAATGACGTCGTGATCCGCTGTAAGCGCGGCAGCGTCAACGCGGCCGATCACCTGATCTGCATCTCCCACAGCACGGCCAACGACCTTGTCCGGCTGTTCGACGTGCCTCGCTCAAAAATTTTTGTCATCTACCTAGGCTACTCAGACGTATTTGCACAACCCGCACCGCGGGACGAAACCTCGCCCCATGACCGGCCCTATCTGCTGTACGTCGGCCAACGTGACGGCTACAAGAACTTCGGTACGGCGCTACGGGCCTACGCCGCGTCTAGGGTGTTGCGCGAGGCCTTCGACTTTGTCGTGTTCGGCGGGCCGGCGCTGTCGGCCGAGGAGCGCGTTTTGATCGCATCTCTGTCTCTTCGCCCGGGCAGCGTGGTGCGAATGGGCGGATCCGACAAGGACCTGGCCCGCGCGTACCGTCATGCGCGGACCTTCGTCTATCCGTCGAAGTACGAAGGCTTCGGCATCCCGCCACTGGAAGCGATGAGTTCGGGCTGCGTGGTCGCGAGTTCGAACACCAGCTCGATTCCGGAGGTTGTGGGCGATGCCGCGGTCACCTTCGAACCGTCAGACATCGGCGACACACGGCTGGCATTGGAGCGCGCTTGCTTCGACGACACGACCCGTCAGCAACTGCTCGCCGCCGGTGGCCTCCGTGTCCGGGAGTTCACCTGGGACCGTTGCGCCCGCGAGACGGTGGCTGCCTATAGAAAGGTGATCAACGCATGACGGCTGGACTCCTTCTCCCGGAGGACCGGCTGGACGGTGCCAACATCGGCGACCGCCCGACGTTCAGCGTAATCACCGTAGCCTTCAATGCGCTGGGCCCGTTGAAGGCGACCGTGGCCAGCGTGCAGGCGCAGGAGTACGGCAACATTGAGCACATCGTCGTGGATGGAAGCTCTTGCGACGGCACGGTGGACTTCCTGCGCAGCGTGGAAAGCTGCTTATCGCAATGGATCAGCGAGCCCGATAAAGGAATCTACGATGCCATGAACAAGGGCCTGCGACTGGCTCGGGGCGAGTATGTCTACTTCCTCAATGCCGGGGATACGTTCATCGATGGCGATACGCTACACACGGTCGCCGCGTTGCTGACCGAGCGCCCGACAATCTTGATGAACCGGGTACGCGCAATCGACGACTCCGGCGTGCGCTTGCTCCCAAATGCCATAGGCCTCATCCGAGTGCGGGAGGTGTTCTTGTCTGCCTACTGCCATCAGGCCGCTTTCGTGCGCCGGGACGCGTATCTGTCCGTGGGTGGTTTCGACTCGGCCTATCCGCATTTCGCCGATTTCAAGGCCTTGTGGACCATCCGCAGGCAGCCAGACTGCCTGCTGCTGGAGACCCCTCTCGAGGTGGCTGAATTCCCCTTGGACGGCGTCTCCAGCGACTGGCGCCAAGCCACCAAACTGACGCAGGAGCGTGAAAGGCTGCTTGCCGAGCTCGGTGATCGATCCAAGGCATGGCAATGCCACCTGCGCATATTGCGGGCACGTCTATACACTTTTCGTATGATGCTTCACCATCGGCTGCGGCAATGCACATAACGGAGGTCATCACTCTACAGGACACACTGTGGGCGCTCGTTATCGCTTGGATCCTACTCGTGGTCCTCAAGCGTTTCGGCGCGATCCACAGCTATCTGCACCCAATCACCCCAACGCTGCTCCAGGGCAGCCTCACCATAGGCCTGCTCGGTATCAGGATCATCCCGGTTGGGCACGTGCTAGCCTTCCTAATGCTCTACGGTATTCTGTGTTTCGGAGCCAAACAGCCCCATCCGCCATCCCGCGCTGAGGAAGCCGCCTGGGAGCGTGCCATGCCATGGATTATCGGGCTGTCAATTGTCATGAACCTGTACCTGGTGGCTACCAAGGGCTTCCTGCTTCTGCAGGATGATGTGGGCGCTGCGCGTCAGGAGTTTTACCAAGGCTGGGGGCTGTTCCAACGTTTCAATTCCGTCTTCGCCGTCCTGCTGGGCGCGCATTGGGCGCGCTCCTTCATCGATGAAAACTGGCTGCGCCCGGCGAAATTAGCGCTCTTGGTTTGGACGACCTATATTTTTCTGACCCTAGGTTCGAAGGCTGGCCTGCTGACGCTACTGACCTTCATCGGTGCAGCGACTTACTTCGCGCCGGTCCAGATCTCAGCGAAGAAGCTGGCGATCCCCATCGTCCTAGCAGTGGTCAGCATCGCGGGGATGTTTTACGTCTTCTTCGGCATAGATGCGGCAGTGAGTTTCTCTGTTCGATTCATCTCGTTCGCCGATGGACCTTTCTACTTCTTCGGTTTTGACCGGCCGCTTCAGGTGTCCATTTCTTATCCCTTACAGCAGCTGATGGTGGCGTTGCGGCTGCTGCCCAGTCTTCCTGAGGCCAGTCTCGGTCCGGCAATTAACCTCGAGCAATTTGGATTCGATAACGAGCTCTTCGGCCCAAATCCGCAGGTCTTCGTCGAATCCGTCGCGATCCTCGGCTCGGTGATGTATCCGCTTTACTACTTGGTGGTCGGGGCGATAGTGGTATTTCTTCTGCGCTCGGCCTGTAGCATTTACAGCCTGTGCCTGTACACGATGATTGCCGGCCCGATGCTGGTCGATAGCCAGCTAGCTTTTTCAAATGTTTTCAACCTATTGATTGCCATCGCGCTTCGAATAGCGTTTGGCAGCAAACTCCTTTCACGCATTAATGTCATACACAAAGCGGCCTATCGTTTACCTCGGGTTCAATGATCCCAGACTGCATGCGCGGGGGACTGAAAATGTCATCCGCGCCCAAGCTGTAGCAACTGAGGGGCGACACTACTATGTTTTTCGATCATCCAAATTCAAGGTCTTCCGCTGGGAGGGCATTGTCGCGATCGGATGCCCGGTCAATCTGCTGCTAGCGGGACTCTTCCTACGCAGGTTGGTGTCGCGAATCCGACGCCGCAAAGCTGTTACGCCACTGCTCCACGGACACAGCTTCCTTCTGAGCGCTGTCGCGTCGGGGGCGCCTCAAGTCTTCACCGTGCATGACGGACTGACCTATTTAAAGCGCCATAACGGGGCGAAACATCTGTGGCTCTACGCGCTCGTTGAACGTTTTGTCTATTGGCGCGCGGTTAAGATCCACGCCATCTCCCGATACGCTTGGTCCGAGGCCTGTGGCAGTTCGGCATCGACTGAAAAACTGACAATCATTTCTAATTCGATATCAACGGCAGTGGCGAAAAATTCGGCGGTGGACATATCTAGTATTCCACGCGGATCGCCGGAGTACCTGATTGTGCGTAGTATCGAGGAACGCGCGAACCTAAACCTCGTATTAGAACTGGCCAAGCATTGTTTGAAACACGAGCCAGATGCTCTGATTTTAGTCGCAGGTAAAGGCCCTCTGCTGTCGCACTATCGCGAGGCGGTCATTGCCCAAGGCCTGACTAATCTGCGCTTCCTCGGTTATGTATCTGATGCCGTGCTGGATGCGCTGTATAGACGCGCAAGCTGCGTCATTATGACTGCAATATACGGCGAAGGCTTCGGTTTACCACTTATAGAAGCCTACGCCCGTGGGATTCCCGCCGTGGGTTCGGATGTGTGTGCAGTTCCAGAGGTCATCGCCGCCCCATCGCTACTGTTTAGCAATGACTTGCCAGCACTAATCGCCGCGATTAAGGTCGCGTCTAGGATGCCACGCGAGAGTTTTATTGACCATTTCCATCGCAACTTCAACCGCGACTCAACCATTGGCGAGTATCGGGATTTTTATCGATCGGTGCCCTGCACCCCGGTCTGAGTATGGCAATGAATTAATCCGACACTCTTGATTCAGGAAATTAACATATAAAGCTCATAATATGCGTTTCGGCATTTATTTAAATAATTGAGACAGCTTGAGTCAAGTGATTGCCTATTACCTCAGAAAAACAAGAGACTCAAATGCTCAACATTTACGGCAAACTCGGCCTGCTTACGCTGGCACTTCACTGGCTCTATACACGAATATGCTTCCCAAACGCCCGATTGGTGCGCTTTCCAATTCACATACGTGGCCGAAACGCGATGCGCCTAGGCGCACGACTCACGACTGGCAGGCACGTCCGTTTGGATGCTTTTCCGATCAAACCGAACCACACTGTGCTCATCATCGGTAACGATGTCCAGCTGAACGATTCGGTGCATATTGGCGCAGCCGAATCTGTAGAGATTGGCGACTACACCTTGATCGCAAGCCGTGTGTTCATCACCGATCACAGTCATGGTGTGTACGACCGACATGATATTGGAAGCCGGCCAGAGGTCACGCCATCACAACGCCCCATTGTTGCCAAGCCGGTACACATTGGTCGCAATGTATGGCTAGGCGAGCAGGTTTGCATCCTCCCAGGGGTCACGATTGGAGATGGGGCAGTGATTGGGGCGGGCTCCGTGGTGACGAGAGATATCCCAGCACGGTGTGTGGCTGCAGGCAACCCGGCCAGGGTGATACGCCAATGGGACGATGCTAGCCACGAGTGGAAGCGGGTCTGATGCAGAAGCAAAAGCATGTGGTGGTGTCTGCTGTTAACTTCAGCGAAGGTGGCCCGTTGACGGTGTTACAGGAAAGCCTGGATGGTGCAGCACAATGTCTGCCAGTCGACTGGAAGATCACCGCACTGGTGCATAGCAAAGACTTGATCACGAATCCACGAATCGAGACACTGGCGTTCCCGCAGTCCAAACGGTCGTGGTTAAAGCGCCTGTGGCTGGAGTGGGTGGTATTCAAACGTATTTCGATTTCACTCAAACCAGACTTGTGGCTATCGCTGCACGACATCACACCCCGTGTGAAGGCGCGTCGCCAGGCGGTGTATTGTCACAATCCTTCGCCATTTCACAAGCTCACTTGGCGCGATGCCCGGCTGGAACCGTCTTTCGCATTGTTCAACTTGCTGTACGGTCGCTTGTATGGAGCGTTTATTTTACGTAACCAGACCGTGGTGGTTCAGCAGGCATGGCTTCGTCAGGCTTTCAAACGCCTCTACCGACACCCCAACGTAGTGGTTGCTTACCCATCCCGTCCCGATGAAGGGGGCCCAGCACCGACACAGACCCATGCTGCGGTCCAGCTCAGTAAGTCGCGGCCGCTGGTAATGTTGTACCCCGCATTGCCCCGCGTTTTCAAGAACACCGAGGTGTTATGCGAAGCCATGATGCGACTCCCTCCGGCCGCGAGAGGCGCTGTAGAACTGCAGCTGACCTTGAGCGGCACAGAAAATCCCTACGCACGCGACTTGTACCGGAGATTCTCGTCGGTTCATGGCGTCCAGTTCATTGGAAGACAAACGAGGCAGCAGATGGGGGAGGCGTATCGAGCCTGTGACGTGGTGGTGTTTCCGTCAAGACTGGAAACCTGGGGGCTTCCGATTACCGAGGCAAAGGCGCTGAATAAGCCATTACTGGTGGCAGATCTTCCATACGCACACGAAACGGTTGGAAGTTGCTCTGCGGTAACCTTTCTTCCCGCAACCGATGTCCAAGCTTGGGCAAAGGCGTTTGAACAGATAGCTTATGGTCAGCACGCATTCGGAAACCAGACTCGCGCCGCCCCCGAGGCCCCGTTCGCCGCCGACTGGCCACAGCTCTGGCGGCTGCTCACAGAAGGTCTTTGAATGAATATTTCTGCCTCTCTAGTTTTGTTCCACAACGCACCGACCCAATACGGGCAGGCCATGCGTTGTTTCCTGGAAGGTTGCGACGGCATCCTGTATGTAGAGGACAACTCCATCGCCCCGCTGCAACACGAGCTGTTTGCGCACCCGCGTGTTCGTTATGTTCACGCGGAAAAAAACCTCGGCTTTGGCAAGGCCCACAACCGAGCAATTGCGATGGCGGCTGGGACTTCTGACGTGCATCTGCTGCTGAACCCCGACATCTCGTTTGATCCGTATGTGCTACCAGAACTGGTGCGGTTTCTGGGAGCGAACCCGGAAGTGGGCGCCGTGATGCCGCAAATTACCTATCCGGATGGCTGTCTTCAGCGCCTGTGTAAGCTGTTGCCCACGCCTGGCGATTTGATTCTTCGACGGTTCATTCCGTCTGAACGGATCAAGAAAAAGATCAACGAGCGCTACGAAATGCACGGGCTCGCACAGGACAGGGCATCTTGCGTGCCGACGCTGTCAGGTTGTTTTTTGCTAATTCGAAGTGACCTATTGCATCGCCTGGGTGGTTTTGACGAACGTTTCTTTATGTACTTGGAGGACGTGGATTTAGTGCGCCGCATCGGGGACGTTGCCGAAACCGTTTACCAGCCTTCAGTTCAAGTGGTTCATGCCTATGCTAAGGGCTCATACCGAAACCGCAAGCTGTTCGGCTACCACCTGCATTCGGCCATACAGTATTTCAATAAGTGGGGCTGGTTTTTTGATTCAACTCGTAAAATTAGAAACCGTAATGCTCTTAGTAAATTGAGTATTTATCGTTGAAATTTATTCAAAACGATGTTCTCAAAAAAATTATCGAAATACGCCTGATGTTAATTATCTTGGCCGTTTGGCGTCAACTATCTTAGCCGGCCGAATTGGGGGCAGCTTCCTTCACTCTGCCGCCTTGTTTGGCTTTGCCGAACGACGTCTGTAGCTTTCGACGTTCATTTCCAGGATAGTCGAGTGGTGCACCAGGCGGTCAACGGCCGCCAATGTCATGGTCGGCTCGTGGAACACCTCTCCCCAGTCGTAGACCGGAGTTTTAGCAGTGATGGCTACGTATTCCAAGCGATGGCGGACACCTGTTTCAGCGGATCGCGGACAGCATTTCATGCGGTCGCGACCATCCGAGAGATTACCCTATCTCTGGGTCGATGCCACCTACGTCAGCATCCGCGAAGGTGCTAAGCTCGACTTTGTAAGACTTTAAAATTTGATTCTGAAATTAAAAATTTTCTCATAAGAAAAGATTCGATATTTTCAACCATGGTCTGCTGTCGTATTTAGCTATGGCTATCGATCGAGGCTTGTCCTTCTCTACCAAGAATAACGGACAGCGCTGCAGCAACAAGTAGAAACCCAAACAAGGAAGCAAGAACAATTAAGGTTCGCGCAGGCTTTGATTTCATATCAGGCGCCTCAGCAACGTCCACCACCTGCACCACCGCTGGCTGACGCGCCTCATCCAACCTTGCAACTTCTAATTGCTTGGCCAATAGTTCATACAACGTTTCGTAATACTTGGCATCACGCAGCAGGATAGCTGTTTTAGCACCTTCTGCCTGTTCCGGCCCTGTCACTGCAGCCCCACCCTCCAGCTTGGTCAATTGGCGCCTCAATGCCTGCAACTCATCCTGCATGGCGATATATTCAGAGTTCTCAGGCGCCAGCCGATTTCCCATCGAAGCAATGCGCACTTCCTGAGCAGTGATTTGTGCACGCAGTTTGGCGCTTGTCTCCATCACCGTTTTCCCCTGCGCCTCGACAGCCTGCAGGCCATGCCGCCCCAGGGCGATCCGGGCCGCTTCTTGGGCGTCGGCCAGCTTTCTGTTCGCATCGGCAAGCTGTCCTTCAAAAAAAGCCCTGCGCTGCGCTGCCTCGGTCAGCGCCATGGTTTTGCTCATGTGCACCAGTTCTTCTACATATGCATTCGCCAGCTTGGCGGCACGCACCGGGTCAGTGTCATCCACATCGATGCTAACCAGCCCGTCTTTACCGGCAGAGATAACAGTGGCGCTAGCGAGGCGCTTGCGTACCTTGCTGATCAGTTTTTGCTCGTACACCGCCTGCAGATCAAATTTGCCAATCAGGCGATCGGAAATGGTGCGGGTTTTGAGCAACCCCACATACAGGTCGGCAGGTGTTTTCAACGCGCCACCCGCGCCAGCCAACCCGGCCAGACCGCCCAGTTGCGCCAGTATCGCGGCACCTGCGCCCTGCTGCCCCTGCGATGGCGGCAGGAATTTGGTATTCGCGGTGTACATCACAGGCAAAGCAAGTGCCACACCGAGGCCTATCACGAGCCCCAGCACGCCGGCGCTGGCAATCCATCGCCAGCGCGCGCGCAAACGATCGATGATTTCTGTCAGGGTGATGCCGTCTTCTTCTTCGGCTTGAATGCGTTCTGCTTGCATATTCATTGACGCAACACCTTGATCGAAGCCGCCCCAATCAGCAGGTTGCCAAGGACCTGCGTGATATCTTTGGCATTCCTCACAGCCACCGTGTAGGCCGATTCCTTATCCAGTTTTTCCGGCACCACGATGATGTCCCCTGGTGCCACGGTCAACCCACGCAACGTTTCGTACCATCCATCGCCATCGCTGGCGATGGTGCCATTCGCCCGCACCACGAAGACGGCCGCTTCGTCGGCATCGGGAGTCACCCCGGCCTGACGCAGGTAGTCCCCCACCGTCCGGTGGGGTTTGAAGAGCAGCGCCGCCTCGGTGCGTACCGAGCCGAACACCTGAATGAAGTCCGGCTTGGGTGGAAGCACGAGGTGATCTCCTGCCTCCACGCGCAAGTCGGGCAGGGCAACCAGCGCCAAATCTTCGGGACGGGTTTCCAGACTGATACGACCTGCCGCCTTGACTTCGCGCAGTTTTGCCAAGGCCTGTTTATTGGCTTCGGCCTGCGCCGTCAGTCTCAATTGCGCGGCGGCTGCCAAGGTGGGGTCGGTTGAAACATTGGCAGACAACTTGCCGTTGGCGGAGGCGGCGTCCTTTTCCAAACGACTGACCAACTTGTCCAGATTTTCCTGCTGCGACTTACGGGCCGACTCGCGATAAAACTCGGCGCCAAACAGATAAGCGTCCTTGGTCAGGCCGCCGGCACGTTCGATCACCTGCTGCAAGCGTTCTCCCTGCGTGAACTGGTACACGCCGGGGTGGGTGACTTCACCTTCAATCCGCACCAGCACCTTGCGGCGGGCCACCGGCACCCGCAGGTCGTCATTGGCGAAGACCGTCAGGATGTCGCCGGCCTGCAAAGGCAGGTTCTGATTGCCTGCAGGATTTGCCAACGCCTCAGCGAGGTTGAAGCTCAGCAGATTCACGCGCAGGTCTTGCGGATCCACCCGCTCGATCAGGGCATAGTCCCAGTTGATGCCGTCTTCGTCAGCGCCCAACCGTTCGAGCAGGCTCGGGATCGGCAAGGGCGGCGTTAGCACCGCCGTCGTCGTGACACCGTTGTTCACCCGTTCCTGACGGTCGTCATTCACCTGGCGCTGCCGTTCGCGCTGCTCCTGGTTCAGCGTCAACCGGTTGTAGCGACGTACCACTGCCTTGCTGAGCAGGGCCTCCTTGTTGGGAATCAGGTCGCTCACCCTCATGCCAGGCCGGAAAGCAGCACGCACTGCCTGGCTGACGTTGCCGCGCAGGGTGACGGCATTGGCGAACTCAGGGTGGATCGCCTGCACGCTGATGCGGTCGCCGCGCTGCAGGGGAAAGGTCAAACCCTTGCTGTCGAGGGCCACCTGTTCGATTCTCAGTGGCTGGTTCGCTGCGGCGTCGATGCGCTCGATCATGACACGGCGGGGATCGGCGCCCACCGGGCTGCCGCCAGCCACCTTCAGGAGGTCGCCCAGCGTTTCGCCGTTGCCTTTCAGTTCGAACACGGCCGGACGCTCGACTTCTCCGGTCAGCGCGACGAAGCCCTGTGCCGGCGGTACGAACAGCACGTCGCCGTCCTGCAGTTTGTGGTCCGCACTGTTGTCGCCCTTGGCAAGGAAGGCATAGAGGTCAATTTCCGCGATGGTCGCGCCCTGGCGCTTCAGTTGCACCGCGCGCACAGAACCTTGGGCGTTGGGACCGCCGGTCTCGGTGAGCGCGCTCAACACGGTGGACAGGCTGCTGACGCGGTAGCTGCCCGGCTTCCTGACTTGACCGACCACGTAGATGTTGAGCGTGCGCAGGCGGCCCAGCGTGACATTCAGCGTGAAGCCTTTATAAAGGCGTGCCACTGCTTGCCGAATGGTGTTTTCCACCTGCTCAGATTTCACCCCCGCCAGATTCAGTGTTCCAATCTTCGGCAGGTTGAACTGGCCGTTGCGGTCGATTGAGCCCTTGAAGTCGATATCAATGGAACCCGAGGCACGTACCAGCACCTCATCCCCTGGCCCCAAGGTGTAATCCGCTGGCGCTGGCACCATTTGCGAGGGATTCATTTCCCGGCTGGCAAAGTACTCCGCCCCAAACCGCGGCAACAATAATCCCGTGGTCTGCTGGATCAAGCGCTGAAACTCGTTGGTTTCTTCCAATACTGGACGGGACCGGCTCTGAAGCTGGCCCTGGTAGGAATTTTGAGCGGGGTTGGGTCCCGGGCCACGTTCCAGCAGCGGGTTTCCATTCGCATCCAGCAGGTAGCCACTACCCAGCTGGCGGCTCAACGTGAGCCCGGTACCGTCGCCATTGTCCAGTTGCTCCGCGTACGGTGAGCGCACATCCAGCTTGCGCGGGAAAGGTGCCGACGCCGCTGACGGATCGGGCAGGCTGGCATCGGGTGACATGCCGTACTGGGCGCCACCGACACCGTAGGTCCCGTTGCTGGGATCGTTGGTCTGCCCAAGATCAGCATTTGGCCCCTGCATCGGCAGTCCTTGCGCCCACGTGCACTCGAACGACGCAAGAAGCGCCATCACCGCAATTACCTTCAAACCCTGCTTTTGCACGCGGCCTCCATCAGGTGTGTGCTGCCGGCCGATCGCCGGTTAACGCCAAGATAATAGCTCAACCATCTGTGACGAATCGTGGTGGCCGCGCGATGACAGGCACAGGAACTTCATGTGTTCCTTGAAATGTGCTTGCAGCCCCCTCTGCAGCACGGCTATAGTTGATGTGGAAGATTGCCCCCGGGCGTTTCGCCCATTATTTAATGGAGTGTCCCCTATGATCTCGACTCGCGTTACCGCCTGGGCTGCTGCCGCCCTGTTTGTTGCTCTCCAGTCTGCCGCCTTCGCTGAAGCCCCGGTCGCCGCCGGTGCCGGCGCTGGCAGCTCTGCCATTGCTGGCGTCAGCACGGGTACCATCGCCGCCGTTGGCGCGGGTGCCGTCGCCGTTGCTGCGGTTGCTACCGCCTCGAACGGCTCGTCCAGCAGCACCCCGGCCCCTGCCGCCTCAGGCACCGCAGGCACCTCGGGTACCTGATCCGCAACAACTGCGGTAGTCTTGCAACCCCAAGGAGTGATCCTTGGGGTTTTTTTATGCCTGTCGCGGCCCGATCGGTGTCGCCCAGTCTTCCGCTAAAGGTGCAGGCTTTGCCGGGTTCTGGTTTCCTTCTGCAGAAACGTTTCCAACGTGTCGCACCGCTTGCCGTGGTCCTGAGCCTGTTGGCTGCCTGCAGCACCGGTGCCTCTGCCGTGCGCACCACCCTGAGCGGCGTGGTCTTCGAAAATGATCCGACCGCCAACGTAGCGCTCAACTCCAAGCTGTTTTACGAACGGGTTACGTTGGGTGGCCATCCGGCGCTGTTGGTTCTGGGCTTTGAAGATGGCCCAGCGGCCGGCAAGACTGAGGTGTGGTACAGCCATGAACGCGAAGTGCTGCGGCTGCAGGGCGGGCGTCTGATCGGCACAGCAGGCATGACCCTCAACTGGACGGCTGTTTCTTTTCCAGACGGCGTTCCGGCGTGGCCTACGGGAGACACAGAGACCTCGGCCGTGTTTCGCCGGCGCCACAGTGCCGAGCCGGGACACCTGACGGACCTGGACGAAACCTTGCAGCTGACTTCGATTGCCCCACCCAGCAACTCTGGGCTAAAGGATCTCGACCCAGCCAAGCTGCGCTGGGTAGAAGAACGGGTGCTGACGGGCGTAGGCCGGGCCTTGCCCCCTGCCCGTTATGGACTGAGCAGAGCGCTGCCATCTAGGGTGGTATACGGCGAGCAATGCCTGGCGGGCGCCTTTTGCCTGACCTGGCAGCGTTGGCCAGTCACGGGGGCTGTTCCTGAATGAAGCCGGCCCTCGCTGTGCCGCAGCAAAGTCGCGTTCTCACCCGACAGATCCTGCTGATCCTGCCATGGCTGGCGCTGGCCCCGGACAGCTGGGGAAACGGGCAAACCGTCCCACCAACGCCCCCCAGCGCCCCGATGAATGCCACAGCGGTGCGCCCGGGCGAGCGCCTGAGTGACTGGTTGCTGCGCCAGGGGCTACCCGCTGGTGGCTCCTTTCCGGCAGGACTGGTGTGGCAATCCGCAAACGAAAAGCCTGATCAGGCGGATTGGAAACGCGAGCTGTTGCTGTGGTTGCGCGGCGGGCTCTCCGGGCGCGGTGACCAGGCGGCGCCAGCCTTTGCCGACTGGATTCAGCATCTGCCAGTAACCGGGCGCGTACCGCTGCCCAGTGCCGATGCCCGCCTGCTGCAGGCACGAATCCAGGAGGACCCGGTGCTGGCCGCCGGGGACGAGATCAGTACCATGGCTGCGCCCGGTACCGTAGCGGTGCTGCGTGACGACGCGCGCATCTGTCTGCTGCCTTTTGTTGCGGGCCAGCAGGCCGGAGCCTATGTGGCAGCGTGTTATGGCCAGAATGCGGATCAGGTCGACGTGGCCTGGGTGGTGCAGGCAGACGGACACGTGCAGCGCGCCAGACTGGCCGAGTGGAATGCCAGCCCCCAGGATCCGCCTACACCTGGTGCCGTGATCTGGTCGCCGCGACGGGAGGTCGGTTGGCCGCTGTTGCTGTCCGAGCGTCTCGCGCGATTCCTCGCCACCCAGGCGCCAGGATCGGCAGTGTTGGTTGCGGGGCTCGCGATGGCTCCCGCCGAGGCTCCCTACGTGCCTGCGGCCTTCAAGTTGTCGAGCCAGCTTTCTCTCGCCCCGCGCGACTTCCATTTCAGCGGCAACGACTGGGGCACCACCGGCCTGCTGCAAACGCCGACCGCCCGGATGATGCCCGAGGGCAGCTACCGGGTGACGCTGAGCCACGTTTACCCGTACGGCCGGGCCAACATCATGTTGCAGCCCTTTGAGTGGCTGGAAGCTGGTTTTCGCTACACCAACATCCAGAACGAGCTCTACGGCCCCACGGCGCTCTCTGGTACGCAGGCCTACAAGGACAAGAGTGTCGATGCCAAGCTGAAGTTGTCGCGCGAATCGGCGACCAGTCCGGAAGTCGCGCTGGGTTTTGTTGATCTGGCCGGCACCGGCCTGTTTTCGTCGGAATATCTGGTCGCAAGCAAGCGCAAGGGCGACTGGGATGCCTCGCTGGGACTCGCCTGGGGCTACCTCGGCAATCGGGCGGAGCTGCGCAACCCACTGGCAGCGGCATCCAGCGCCTTTGCCACCCGGCCCACCGGGGCGAGCGCGGGGGGAACCACCGGCGGCCAGCTCGCCACCGGCGCCTTTTTCCACGGCCCGGCCTCGATCATCGGCGGCCTGCAATATCAGCCCGCCTGGTTGCCGAACTGGCAATTCAAGGCCGAGCTGGACGGCAACAACTACCACGGCGAACCCTTCCCGGGTGTGAAACCGGCAACGTCGCCGCTCAATCTCGGCGTGGTCTACAACGCGTCCAACAACGCCGACCTGTCGGTGGGTTTCGAGCGCGGCAATCAGCTGATGGTCAGCCTGCAGCTGTACGACCAGCTGAGCCAGGCGCACATCCCGAAGGTGCTTGATACCCCGCCACCGGAGGTGCTGCCGGAAAGCCCTGCCGACGCTGCGGCGGCCGCCAGCCGCGAGGCCTGGGCGCAGATCGCGCAGTTGCTGCTGGAGCAGACCGGCTGGCCGGTCAAATCCATCGCGCTGGGCGGCAATACCCTGCAGGTGGTGTTCGACCCACCGATCGGGGCGCTGTATGCCCGTGAACGCGTGGACCGGGCGCTGGCGGTGCTGCACCGCTACGCCCCGGCCGGTGCCCTGCGCTTTGTGTTGACCTTCACGGAATATGGCCTGCCGCAAACCGAGCTGGTGGTGCGCCGCGCCGACTGGGTGACCGACCACATCAGCCGGCTGCCGCCCAGCGCTCATCGTGCTGCCACCGATGTGCATCCCCGGCCGGTCGGTGGCGACGTGGGCGGGGCCGACACGGCGGTCTATAGCCGGCCTAGCTACAGCCTGAATGGCGGCATTGCGCCGATGTTCCACCCTAACATCGGCGGGCCGGATGGCTTCCTGATCTATGCGGCCGGCGTCAGTGCCAGCTTCGACGCGCAGCTCGGCGAGGGCACCTTTGCCCTGGGCAATGTCGATGGCCGCATCCTCGACAACTACTCTTTGTTCAAATTTGATGCGCCCAGCCTGCTGCCCCATGTGCGCACCAACTTCCGGCAGTTCCTCACCACTAGTCGGGTGACGCTGACCAACCTGCAGGTGAACCATGTCGAAGCGCTGTCGGACGACAGTTTCGCCATGGCGTATGGCGGCGTGCTGGAATTCATGTATGCCGGTGTTGGCGGCGAATATCTCTACCGCCCCTGGAACAGCCACTTTGCCCTGGGGGTGGACGTGAACCGGGTGCAGCAGCGCGGGTATGACCAGCGCTTTGACCTGCAGTCCTACAAGACCACGGTGGGCAACCTCACCCTGTACTGGGACACCGGCTGGGAACACGTCAAAAGCACGGTCAGTTACGGGCGATATCTGGCTGGCGACGTGGGGGCCACCTTCACCTTCAATCGCACCTTCGACAACGGCGCGACCATGGGCATCTTCTTCACCAAGACCAATGTCTCGGCCGCCCAGTATGGCGAAGGCAGTTTCGACAAGGGCATCTTCCTGAACCTGCCCTTCGACGCCGTGCTGCCGAAAAGCAGCAGCAATCTGATGAGCTTTGTCTGGGACCCCCTGGTACGGGATGGCGGTGCGCGCCTGAATCGTGGCGTAAGCCTGTACAGCCTGACCGACGGGCGCGACGAACGTTTCTTCGACTATCACGCGGCCGGTCGCAATCGCTGGGATCTGGGCGATGATGCGGATCTGGACGCGCTGGCGAGCAGTGGCCAGGTGCACCCGATCACCAGCCTGGCGGCCGACGTCGGCCACACTGGCGTGCGCCTGGCCGGGCAATTCTGGAACCAGCCAGCCAGCACCTGGCTGACGGCCGCAGGCCTGATCGGCGGCAGCGCGCTGCTCGACAAGCCGCTCGCCAGCTTCGCCGCCAAGCACCAGACCGCCATCTACAACCGCCTGGGCAGTGACGCCACCGCCATGCCGTATTTCCTTGCGGTAGGGGCGGGTCTAGCGGCTACCGGCACCGGCGACAGCCTGCTCGACCAGACCGGATGGACTGCCCTGAAATCGGCCCTGCTGGATTACGGCCTGAACCTGGGCGCCAAGCTTGCCGTGGATCGCGCGCGACCGGTTGCCGGTACCGGCACGTATCAGTTCGGCGGCCCGCTGGGCAAGGGCGCGGCCAACTCGAGCTTCATGTCGGAACACGTCGGCGTGGCGTTTGCCCTGGTCACCCCATTTGCCCAGATTTACAACGCGCCCGCCCTCTATGCCCTGGCCGGTGCCACCGCCTTTGGCCGGATCCAGCAACAGCAGCACTTCCTGTCGGATACCGTGGCCGGCGGCCTGTTCGGTTACATGGTCGGCGGTCTAACCCTCAGCCAGCAGCGCGACGCGCGTCCGGGCGAGGGCGTGCGGCTGTCGATTGGCACCGATCGCACCATCCGCGCCTATTGGGAATTGCCGTGATCGTTGCATTGACGCGTAGCCTGATGCAGGACCGGGTACGTCGGCTGCCCATCGTGCTGTTCAACCTGTTCTGGCTGGGCTGGGAACTGCGCGGCCTGCGTCGGCTGTTTGCCGCCGTGCCGCCCCTGCAGCAAGATCAGCCGTCCTTCGTGCTGACGGTCACCGCCCGGGTGGTGCTGATCGTGTTTCTGGCAACTCTCACGCTGCTGCACGCGCTGCGGCATCCCCCCAAGGCCGGATACGCCACCCTGGCACCGCGCCTGGACGCCATTCTGGGACTGGGCCTGGGCTATTTCACCTTGCTGCTCACGCGCGCACCGAGCAACCCGGCCTGGGATCTGCTGAGCGTGCTGCTGCTGGTGAGCGGAAATCTGTTTTCCATCCTGGCCGCCCTCGACCTTGGCCGCTCGCTGAGCATCCTGCCGGAGGCCCGGGTGCTGGTCACCCATGGCATCTATCGCGTGATCCGCCATCCGCTCTATCTGGGGGAGGGTGTCGCCTTTCTCGGTGTGCTGGCGGCGTTCCGCTCCTGGCCGGCGCTGGCGCTGCTGGCCCTGCAGTTCCTGTTCCAGTGGCGGCGCATGCGTTGGGAAGAGGGGGTGCTGTCGGCGCAGTTCAGCGATTACCCGGCCTATCGGGCACGCACGGCAGCCCTGCTGCCCGGGGTGTATTGATGTCGACCCTGCGGCGCCTGTTCGAACCCGGCAGTTCCACGCAAACCGTGCTGTTGATGTTGATGCTCACGGCGCTGGCGGTCTGGACAGCCTTTCAGGTGGTGCCGCGCACCCTGTATTACCCGCAAGTGCTGGCCAAGGGCCCGGGCGGCCTGCAGCTTGACGTGCGCAGTGCCGGTTTCCTGGAGGAAGCCCCCTGCAAGGCCCGCGCGGAGCGCCTGGCAGCACCGCTACGCGCCACCGCCGTGTTCACCGTCAGTGCGGTCTGCGCCCTGGGTGGTCAGGCCGATACGCTGGCGGTGCTGTCGCACGCGCCGCTGGCCGAACCCTCCTCACGGACGGCAGCCGGCGACGTCATTCTGTACCATGCACCGAGTGCCGCCCTGGCTGAGGCGGTATGCATGCAAGCTGCTGCCACCTCAGCCACCCAGCCGAACATCAAACACGTTGCGTGTTTCCCGGCGATGGCGGCGCGGCCCTGACTGGCCTCCTTGCAACGCGGAATGGGACGGGGTGCGCTTCAGACTCAATGCCCCAGACCGCAGAGACCGCGCTGCATGTAAGGGGATCTTCCAGGGCAAGACGGCTGGCGGGAACGAGGTGGTTAGCGAGGACAAACTTCATGAACAGGCCAAGCCATACCCAGGATAGTGTGCTGGTTATCGGGTTTTCACGAGGCTACGGGTTCCGTCTTGATTGCCCCGCACCTCAACCTTGCCCACTGACGCGCGGCAGCCTGCACAGAGCAGGCAGCTTCCAGTCAGCGGCAGACAGCTGCTGAACAGTGACTGGGGAACGGTTTCCCGATCGACCTGCTGCACGTTGCAAATCCCTTGTCGAAGACGCGACTTGCCGAATAAGCTCGTAGCTGTAATTTCAAATTCAGGTCTCGTCATGTCGCGTTCTGCCCGCCGTTCCCCTTTCGTGGTTCTGATCGCGCTGCTGGGGCTGTTCGCCCACACCGTACAAGCTGCTGATCCGCAACCCGTCGCAGCGCCGCCAGCGTCGGTGCCAGCTAACGTGGTGGTGCTGCAGGATGTCTCGCCTTCGGCCACCCTGGGCGGGGCGGCAGCGGCCCGCTCGGCCTTTGGTGGCATCAGTCTTTCCAGCCTGGGGGGGGTGCTGGTGGTGCTTGGCACCATAGCTGCTGCGGCAGGTAGAAACAGTAATAACAACAACAACAGTACGGCGGGCACCAACGGAACAGGCGGCACCTGAGCTGACCCGACAAGTTAGCAACGGGGCCGCCAGGTAGTGTGGCTGCGGATGGCACGTTCAGCATCCACCAAGGCAGAACATGGCAGCGCCACGCCTTCCGCCGCACGTGGAGGATTCGCCCTGTTTTGCTGCGTTGCGGAACTCCTGCACTAGGCAACTCTCTGAAGAATTCACCTTCTCCGGGTTCGCCATGTACACCCTGACCCCGACCTCCGAGCGCCGTTTGCTATGGCTGCTTGCCCTGACGCAGTTCACCATCATCATGGATTTCATGGTGATGATGCCGTTGGGGCCCCAGCTGATCGCCGCGCTGCACATCACCCCGGCTGCTTTTGCCACTGCCGTCAGCACCTATTCCTGGTGTTCCGGCCTGTCGGGGTTGCTGGCTGCCACCTACATCGACCGCTTCGACCGCAAGCGCCTGATGCTGATGGTGTATTTCTTCTTCGCCCTGTCGAACCTGGCCTGTGCCATGGCCAGCAACTACCCCATGCTGCTTGCCGCCCGGGCCTTCGCCGGCATCACGGGTGGCGTGCTGGGATCGGTGGTGCTGGCCATCCTGGCCGACCTGATTCCGGTCGAACGGCGCGGTGCCGCCACGGGAACACTGATGACCGCCTTTGCCCTGGCTGCCGTGGCCGGCGTCCCGGCCGGCGTGCTGATCGGCGCGCACCTGGGTTGGGGTGCCCCCTTTCTGCTGCTGGTGGTGCTCTCGGCGCTGGTCTGGCTGGGGGTGCGCGCAGTGGTGCCTTCCCTCAACGAACACCTGAAAACGGCGCCGCCGCCGCTGTCGCAGGTGCTGCCGGCCCTGTGGGCGCTGCTCAGCAAACCGGCCCACTTTGAATCGTTTGCGCTTACCTTCGTGATGATGGTGTCGCACATGATGGTGATCCCGTTCATCTCGCCGGTGCTGGTGGCCAACTACGGCATCGCCCCAGACCATCTGGGCTGGATGTACATGGCCGGTGGCGCCGCCAGTTTCTTCACCTCGCGTGCAGTAGGACGGCTGGCCGACCGGTGGGGCAAGCACCGCACCTTCCGCCTGTTTGCCGTGCTGAGCTTCCTGCCGGTGCTGTTCATCACCCACATGCCTGCCTTGCCGTTCCTGGCCGTGGTCGCATTTTTCCCGTTCTTCCTGGTGCTGGTCTCTTCGCGCATGATTCCCATGCAGGCCCTTCTGAGCACGGTGCCGGCACCAGCGCAACGCGGCGCGTTCCTGAGTGCCAACAGCGCGGTACAATCTTTTGGCACCGGCTGCGGCGCTTGGTTTGGCGGCGTACTGCTCGGCAATACGGCAACGGGTCAGATCACCGGCTATGGCACCGTTGGCTGGATTGCCGTCGCCCTGGTGGCGTGCTGCATTCCCTGGATCGGCCGAATTGGCAGCAATGGTGGCCAGTTGCGCGAGTCGCACGGGTCGGTTGGCGTCACCGCCGACCGGGCGCCGGGGGTTGCGCCGACGTCAGCCACCGCCACGGCTGGCGGGACGCTGCGCCCATGAGTCTGATGGTCGCGCGGCCATCAGGGATGGCGGGCGCGCGGCCAGACCGACCGCCACGGTGACGGGATGACGGCACCGCTTCATCAGGGGCAGTGCCTGTGCGGTGACGTGCGCTTCAGCGTGCGTGGTCCGCTGGCGCCCATCCAGGTCTGTCACTGCAGCCAGTGCCGGCGCGCGCAGGGCACCCCGTTTGCCACCAACCTGCCGGT